>JAADGH010000121.1 GCA_013152475.1 Planctomycetota bacterium | reverse complement strand
GATCGCGAAAACCCTTTGTTTACTGGCCCAAACACGCAAGGCCCGCTGCCGTGGGGCAACGGGGTCAGAAATGTTTCCTGGCGAACGCCCGGCCGGACTGGGTCTTGAGGTACTTCTCGAAGGCGAGGGCCTTGGTTTTGTTGCGAAAGGCTACCGCAGTCTCGATTTGCCAAGGCGCAAACTTCGACGTGTGTGGGAGTTTGCCACTGTTATGGGTCTTGAGGCGTTCCGGGAGGTTCTCGGTCATTCCCACGTACCAATGGCCGGGCGGGTCGATGCTTTGGAGCATGTAGACGTACCAGAACTGACCATCCATGGCGGTTTCCTGTGGCTTGCCGAGACGTAGTTCGCAGCGTTTTCGAGCAAGAAGCCCGTCTTCGCCTTCGGCTACGACGTGGCAGTCTTCGTTCGCCCCGAGACAAACTCGCGGCGAACGAAGACTGGAGGCTATAGGCGGGACACGCGGGACTCATCGCAATGGTCTCGAAACCGTCAAACTGGGCGCTTTGACGGGCCGATTCCGCGTCTCGACCGGTGAAACAGAGACGTTGACACCGGTGAAACGCCGGTTGGCACTGCAGTTTCACCGGCCTTCCGGTGTAGCCGTCGCAGGCTGGTACCGGTGACACCACTAGCAGTGCCACCGGAGCACAGGCTCATTCCTCCGTGACCTCTTCGAGTGCGTACCACACGGCACCGGAGCCCTTGCTCAGGTCGAACCGCGTTACCGTCCGCGTGGCGGAAGAATGAACGGGATCCTGCAGCACCGCGACCTCGTGGACAGATGGGTCACTTGGGTCCACGAACACGCGGTAGAGGAAGTACCGATCCTTGAGCCTCTCGGCAGCACGGTATTCATTTTCCGTGAGCTCGACCTCGCCCGTTCGTGAGCTGCGTCCCTTGACCTCGATAAACCTCATCACCTCGCCCTCGGCGATCTCTTCCGCTTCGAGAGCCTTCTTCTTCACCGCGTCAGAGGCTACGCTGATCAAGTCGCAGCCAAATCCCTCACTTCCATGGATATGGCTTACGTCGATCACGGCCCGGCCTTCGCCGTCCTGTCGTTCAAAAGCCTCCACGATCTTGAACGTCACATCCTCCGTGGCGATAGGTCCATGACCGCCTCCGCCTCCGCCGCCACTGCGTTTGATCACGAGGCGTCGCTTCTTCTTTGGCTTGTCCGGGGGGGTGGTCTCTTTGAACCGAGAGTCTTTCTCACCTTCGTCACCGCTATCTTCCTCGTCGGTGTTGTCTTGTGAGGTGGTTTCGCTGGTCGTCTCCTCATTGGTCTCTTCGCCACCATCCTCGTCTTCATCTTCACGCTGACCGGACTCGGGGCCGGCTGGCGTGATGACAAGGTCCTCATCCTCTTCCGGGATGTCCCAGTCCTCGAACCGGCTTCTGGCCTCACCCAGCTTCTCGCTTGCCTCCGGCCCCAAGAGCCCCTCCACGACCTCCTTCATCTCGCGCTCTGATCGACACCGAAGCACACCTCCCACTTCTGCCACCACGTCCGTTCCCAAGGCTTCGGCCATCAGGCCTGCAACGGATAGCCAGAATCTCGTAGCGCCTGCTCCCGCCGGATCGTACTCACCGACAACGTAGAGCTGCGACTCGATGCAGATGCGGTCCTTTGGCCGATCAAGGACCAGCGTTTCCGGCTCTTGGCCTTCAATGGATACGCGCACCGCAAGACGGCTGCAGACATAGAGCGACGTCTGCTTCAGAAGTCTCAGTTCCCGTAGATCATCGTCGAGCTTCTTGCCCAATCGCAGCGCGTATATGTACGGGATACAACGCCGCAAGAATGCGTTGGCATCTTCACTGTGGACGTCGTACTCGGTGTCGTCTTGGACGACTGACAATGCGACTTCTCCTGACGACAGTGGCTTGACGTCGAGCAGCTGCTTCACCGCCGTGGCGCTACGACGCCGTGGCAGGTCCAGCAAAGCTATACGTGACACGACTGCGTCTGGCAGAGTGACGTTCGCGTTGTACCGCACCTGCGCCATAGGCAGGAATTGGCCCTCGCCCTGATACCTGGCCCACACCTTACCGCTCCGCAAGAACTCCGAGCGGTTGGGGCCGTCCTTGGCGGTGATATTCGACTCCAACAGCGTGCGGTAGATCGCCGAGACTGATCCCCCTTGAGGGTCGCGCTCGGGCAGTGACAAGAGGAGATCGTAGACTTGCTCACTCTCCATCATCTCCAGTGATGCCACAGCCCCGAGACGCCACAAGACGGCGTCGACGGCCTGCTTGCCGCCTCGCGAGGTCAGCAGTTCATCACGGTGGTCAATCGCATGCCGGCAGTACACGCTGGGCAGCACCCTCAAGCCAGCGCTGCTCAGCATGATCTCAGCGGGACGATGCCGTTCACCGTCTTGGCCTGGTATCCACGGGGTCTCTCTCAGCCAATGTAGCACCGGGTTGGGGATGGGCACGGCGTGGTCGTCCCAATGTTTACGCTCGCCTCCAACCATGGCCTGGAAACACGCGCTCTCGATGTTCTCGGCGGCCAGGACTGTCTGCTGTTCAGACATCAGGTACGCCATGACGGCGACGGGATCTCCCTCTTTGAGTATGCGCAGGAACCGATCAGGTACGCTCAAACCGCTGATCTGGTAACTGCTGCAGTGGCTTCGCACATCGCTTGGCGACTCACATAGCTTTGACCGCACGGAGATCGGGAACGGCAGACTATTCACCACGAACTCGCAGAAGGCGCGGTGGTCCGCGCTCGACTGGCCGTAAGCGGGCAGTTGGGCGGACCTGGGCATTGCACGGACCCCGAGCGCAATCAGGAACTCCTCCACCTCTGACTCGTCGAACTCGGATAGCCCCAATCCCTCTGGGTTCGCGACGAAGTCGTCCTCGTTGAGTGGCCCGTATAGACGAGCCACGATTTGGCCACGCGGGTATCGCTCGGAAAGGTAGAGGGACGTTGCTCTTTTCAGTGCGCCTTGGGCCGTTGCGACACTGACAGGCAACTGCGGAAGCACTTGACGCGAGCCCTCGGATGCGCGAAGCAGCCAGGCAAGCAAGTCCCGCCATCGCTGCAGTCGCTCGGCGTCAGTCAGGTCCTTATCCGAATTCAGGCTAGAAATGATCGCACGCGCTACAGTGTCGAATCGGTATTCGGACACCTTGGCTGCGTTCCGCTCCAGTTCGCCGGCCAGGCCGCGAAGGGACGAGTGGCCGGATGCATGCAACAGCGCACGCTGGAAAGCGGCATCCAGGAATCGCACGCCTTGCGCCCATACTGGCAGCGGCGGCAACTCCTCGGTCGGCGTGAAGAAACACTCTTCCCCTTCGGCAACAGGACAGCCCTGCCGTTCCAGGAGAAGGCCATCGACACCAATAGAGCGCAGCTGGTTCGCGTCAACTAGCTGGCCAAGCGTTGTGCCCGCTCGTTCAGGCTGAGCCGCCGCCACCATGGTCCGCAGACGCGACTTCAGCGAATCCCGGTCCAGCCACGAGAGCCCCAACCAACGCACAAGGTCCACAGTTCGTTCGTTCGGGGGCAGCACCAGCATTTCCGGGAACCAGCTGGCGTCCGCCACGTCGGCCCATACATCATGCGGGGGCAGGACAGCGCCATTCGCCGTATCCGTGTGGCCATCGAGCCGTAGGAACAACCGCTTCGCGCACACAGCTTGCTTCACGCTCTCGACGAAACCAAGCCTGACAAGCTCATGGTCGGCATTGTCGATTCCGCAGAGCAACTGCAGCGGCCTGTGCGGGTCGTAAGGGTGCGCCTCCGCTTCCAGCACAGCGGCTAGATGTTCCGCCAACGCCTCCAAAACGCAGCGATTGGACGCGTGGTCTACGATCCGGTTCCGGTCTTCAGTGGTCTCCAGCGTTGCGTGGAGGATGAGCGGACACGGCAATCGCTCGCGGGTGGGGAAGAAGACGCAAAGCGCATTTGTATCGCACGGCGTCTCTGGCGACTCAGGGATGGCAATACCGATCTCGTACTCCTGCCGTCCGCCCGTTGTCTCGGCAGCGGCCTCCGGTGGCACTATCCCTGACCGCCGGTGAATGTCCCAGTACCGGTCCTCATCTCCATCGGAAACAATGACCCGGGATCTTTCGTGGTCCACGTCCTCGCGAAGCAAGGTCCAGTGTCTGGACACGACCCCTTCAATCTTGACGTCGACCAAGTGGCGACAGAAGAGCATTGCCGACGTAGGCAGTTCGGACAGCTGTTTCTGTGCCTCGGCAAGCACTTCCTCGCCGCGTTCTCCGGAGGGCAGCGGCAACACCACGACCGTTGTGAACCCCTTCTCCTGGAAGCGCCGTGCAACTTGAAGGTCTTGATCGTCCTCTGTGGGGATCTGAGGAAACCGCATCACCGGGACCGGCCAACGGCCGACCGACCGGTGGAACTCGGCCACACGCTGCGCGCCGTTGTTGGCCAGAGATTCGACGTAGCGAGTTGCCGCGTGACGGTCGAAGCAGACTCGCAGGGAGCCACTGACGATTAACGGGCGTTCAGTCCAAGTCAACACGGCTCGAAAGCCCAGGCCTTTGCAGCCGATGAACCGGTTCCGGTCAAGCTGCTTCGGACTGCAATCGCTGATGACGAGTGACATCAGCCCGTCGTGAGTGAACGGTGTTCCCGTGTTGGCAATAATCAGGCGGTCACGATCTAGCGAGAAGACGACCTTACAGCCATCCGCCAGATCGGCACCGGCGTCGTCGGCATTCTGCAGCAGTTCGAGAACCTGGCGGCCCCGATAGCCATCCAGAGCGCTTGTCTCGCGGTTGTAGTGGCTGATCAGCTCTCTGGGTTCACGATTATAGAGGCCACGCTGGGCTGACGAGATCTTCTGGATCACGAGCGCCGCATCTGCCTGTGCGTCATAATCTTCGGGTTGTTCATGGCCGTTAACCATCGATTATCTCTGTTTGCTGGCTATTTCTTCCCGGCTGGCTTCACCCACCAGGATGCCCGCCTGCCATGCTAATATACGGGGCGGCCACTGTCAGCATGATTTCGGCGTGGATGCCTGCTTCGAAGCGTCACCGCCCCCCGACCAAGCTGAACGGCTTACGCTGCTTCCTGTGGTGGACACGGTCTTTGTGAGAAGCACGTAATGACCAGGTCGAGGACTCCGGACAAACCTGATCATGCCGCAGTCTGTCAGAACCACCAAGGTGCGTTTGGCTTGTTTCTCGCCGATGCCGAACTCTTCCTCGACCATCGTGCGGGTTAGCTTTACGCCGCGCCGCAACTGTTCGAGAATCCAGTGATGACGATCCGTCAGCGGCTCCCATGATTCATCTTGCCGATTCATCCGTGTCATCTCGTATTCGAGCCCATCGAGCAAATCGAGGAGGCTGGTGCGAATGCGTCGAAGCTGACATCTCAAATCCTGTTGATGGTATCTCATGGACCATTCCCTTCTTCTGGTTGCTCTCGCACACGCATGGACCGTCGTCGAAGACGTCGCACATCACTGCGGCACCAATCTGCGAGCAGGCTGAACGGCTTGCGCATCTCGATGTGGAGGCTGTCGCAACTCAGAGTTCGGCGCGAAGAGATCGCCCGCAGAATCCGTTGCTTGCCGCCCATGCTGATTTGCCGCCAGCCCTCCGTCGGGGCCTGCGTGAAGTCGAAGACCCGATCCACGATACCCGGATAGCCCGACCCGATGCCGTCCAGCGCCGCGATGCCCGTTTCGATCTCCTTCATCTGGCGTTGCAGTCCCGCTGCAATCTCCTGGTACGCCACCGTGTCGAGCTGGTCATCGAGGTACAGCTTCAGCAGTCGCTCCCGCTGCTTCTCGAGCTCGATTCTCCTCCGCCCAAGCACTCGCTTCTGCTGGGCCTGGTCATCGCCCAGTTGACCCAACGCGTGTCTGAGACAGTCACGAAGCCAATCGCTCAACTCTGGCGTCGGTATCCGCAGAGATTCCAGTTCGGTAAGCACCGCCCGTTCGACGTCGGCCTCCCGCCACCGGACTCTTGGGTGATCTGCCGGAGGCTGGTTGTCGGCGCATCGGTAGTACCTGTGAACCTTGACGGAGCCGTCTGTGTGCTTGCGCTTGATGCGTTCGCCCGTCATCATGCGGCCGCAATGCTCGCAGAGGAATAGCCCATCTGCATAGGTGTGAATGAGACGCCGGGTGCGACGGCCCTTGCCCTTGAGGATGTCCCGGCAGAGATCAAAGGTGTGTAGATCGACCAGGGGCTGGTGCTTGCCGGGGTAGGTCTGTCCCCGCCAGGAGATCTCACCGATGTAGAAACGGTTCGCCAGCATGTAGGAGATGGTGCCGGGCGACATCCGGGGCTGGCTCGGCCGGTAGACGTAGCCGTCGCGGTGCAGTTGATTGGCGATCATCCGAAACGTCATGCCGCCTTGCGAATAGAGCTGAAAAAGGCGGATCACCAGCTTCGCCTTGTCCGGGTCCGGGCGAATTGGCTCGTTTGGGTCGCCGGTATTCGTATAGCCGTACGGCACGCCGCACGGCATCCAGCCTTGGCGGATCTTCTCGTCCTGGCCCTTGCGGACTTCTTGGCGAAGGTTGTCGCTGTAGTACTGGCTGACGGCAGCCATGACGTTGAAGCTGAACGCACCGGCCGCGCCGGGACCGAACTCATTGTCGACGAACACCATCTTAACGCCGGCAACGTCTTCAAGCTCCTGTATCCGCACCGCGTCGCGCATGTTCCGGCAGATGCGGTCGAGCTTGTGGGCCAAGATCGCCTTGATGTTCTGCCGCTTGGCCTGCCTCTTGACCAACCGGTACATCTCGTTGAAAGCCGCGCGTTCGACGCCGCGCCGGGCGGACTCGGCCACCACGAACTCCCGAACGATGGTCCAGCCTTCTCGCTCGGCCTTCTCGCGGTTGATGCGTATCTGCGCATCCAGCGAGTAGCCTTCGGCTTGCTCGCGAGAGGAAACCCTTGCCCAGATCACCACGTTCATCAGGAGGTCTCGCTTTCGATGCTGGCCAGGTGGAACGCCATCGCGACACCCTGGACGTTGAGCAGCATCTCGATTGCCTCATCTCGGTCCACTTGGCGGCCGAGATGCAGGCCCCAAACGTCCTGTGTCCGCGCAACCAGATCCTCGGTGATCCATTCCGTCTCCATCGATCCTGCCGGACGGGTCCCTGGGGCCTCCGCTTTGCCGAGAGCTCGCGAAGAATCGCCGTGCCGCTGGGCCGAAGGGTTCGGCGCGGGAACGGTCACCTCATGCTGAAGCGCAGTTGCCATAGGCCATCCTTACTTGAGTCGGTAGAAACCCGGATGCGTCGTTCTGTCGAATTCGATCAGCCCCGCATCGGAAAGCTCACCAAGCACCCGCTTGGCGGTACGGTCGCTGATGCCGAACTCCCGCTCGACGTCGCGACGGATCAATTTCACATTCGCGGCCAACTGGGCCATCGCCCATCGCTGCTTGTCGTTGAGCCTGAGCTTCGGTTTTGTGCCGTTGGCCTTCGACGCGTTGTTGTCGGCCCCGTCGGCTTGGCCCAGCAGTGTGCCCTCTTCGTCATAGACCTCCACCAAGATGCCGCTCGCCAGATGGTAGCCCTGCTCGTCGTTACCGATGACGTCCTCCTGGCCACAATCCTTTCCAAGGCGGTTCCGCATGAGCTTGCCAATGCGTGACCGCAGTGAGCAAATCGCTCGGATCAGTGTGTTCTGTTCAGGCTGCGGTTTCAGCCGTCGCACCAAGGCCCGGCTGCCCAAGTGGACCGGCTTGCCGTGGTCGTTGGTTTCCCGGAGGACCTGGAGAATCTGCCAGGCGAAACCCCGCCGGCTCTTCTCGGCGATGGTCTCCCCGCAAAGCTCGATACGGCGCGGGTGGTAGGCCAGCATGCCGCCGGCAAAAGGCGTGAGCGACTGTTCCCGGCCCTTCGCCTTGGCCGCCAGACGGAAACGCCGATGCTTCTTCAACACATCCTCGATCACTACCGCCAGCGTTCGCCCGGCCGTCGGGAACGGCTTGGAGATGCTGCCGTCGATGCCGATCTCCTGAAGCTCGATCATCAGGTCCACGCAGTGCTGGTGCTGGGCCGTCATC
>JAADGH010000006.1:4048-35498 GCA_013152475.1 Planctomycetota bacterium | reverse complement strand
TCCTCTTGTCGAGGAGATGCTGAACACGGTAGACGTCTCCCGTCTCTCCGGCTGGCCGTACTGGGGCCTCATCGTGCCGGCGTGGAAGGCGTACGCCATTCACTCTGAAAAGTAGGGTGGGGCTTGCCCCGCTGGTCCGTCATTCCCGCGTACGCGGGAATGGCGAGGGGGCTTGGATTTGGTATTCTGCCGTTCGCATTTTGAAATTTGCAGTATGCAATTTGAATTGTCGCGAAAACGCGAAAGGAGGGACGTGGGATGAGGCGTTGGATTTTCTGTGTGTGTGTAACTATCGCCTTGCTGGCGCGTTATGACGCACAGGCGCGGGGTCGAAAGAAAAAGGGCATGGAGCCGAAGATATGCAAGCGTGGCAAACTCATCTTTGAGGATGATTTTGAGGGGAAGGAGCTCCAGTGGAGATACGATCAGAAAAAATGCTCGTGGAAAATAGCCAAGGGGAAACTGGTAACCGATAGTGCCCGTCCTCACCTACTACGGGATATCCATGCAACGAACGGATGGATTCTTCAGCTCACAGTTGAATCCCCGGATTCCATAACTCAAGTGCATTTGGAGCATGGCACGAAGCCGAAGCAGCTCCTATACCTTTCCGTGAATCCCAAACAGTGCTTGAGAGTGGGTCGTGTCAACGAGAACTATGAACACATTGAAGACCTGTCCCTTACCCGGCTTTCTTCTAAAGCGTATGGACCTTACACAGTTCTGTTCGAAGCCCACGAGGGAAAGGTTCACCTGAGTGCTTTCGGCAAGGCTGTCCTGTACGATACGGGAGTGAAGGAGTTGACATATGACTTGATTCAGTTGAACTTTCGAAAGGGGAAGGGCTCCCTTGTTGCTATCGACGACGTCAAGGTCTGGGAAGCCCTGCCGCTTGACGCGCCGGATTACAAGGAGGAAAAGACGGCCGAAGCCAAGGACGAGAAGCCTGACGAAGCCAAGCCAGCCGAAGCCGAGAAACCCAAGGAGAAAAAGCCAGCCGTCGAGCTCAGCAACGCCCTCGGCAAGGACACCGAAGGCAACCCCATCCTCTGGGACTTCTCGGAAAAGGGCGTCATGCGCGGTGTCAGAGGCGGCAAGTTGAGCAAAGTCACGATCTACGGTCCGGGGCAGATGACGGCGCGGATCAAGGCGCAGATGCTGGTCATTATGGGGAAGGGCGAGGTGGAGATCACCGCCGGCGGTGCGACGCAGACCGTCACTCTCCCCGGCAAGGCCGACATCAAGAGCGGCGACATCATCACGCTCAAGGCCAAACGCGGCATGGTGCAGATTACAGACATCACAGCGGAAGGGAAGCCGTAGAGATACACACTGAAGTCAAGATGCAGATTGCAAAAGTCCAAACTTGTTTGGGGGTGAGCCGACCGGACCATGCGGCTGTCGCAACACACCCCCAAGCACAGCTTGGGGGTGGCACCCGGTTTCCGCGAGCACTCGTTCGCAATGACGTAGCTCTCTGGAGAAATGTGGAACGTTTGTACCTCGTCCCCGGGCTCTGCCTGGGGACGGCTCTTCGTTTGGCTCCGCCTTTTGGCCGGAACTGGGTGAGCGGCCCGGTTGGGGCGAAGAATGCAAGTAAGGAGGCAGGCAGAGCCTGCTGGACCGTGCATTCCCAGGCAGAGCCTGGGAACGAGAGAAAAAGTAGGGTGGGGCTTGCCCCGCCGGTCCGTCATTCCCGCGTACGCGGGAATCCACGGAGTTCACCCGCGTTGAATTGCGAAGAGCCCTTTTTTTGGTTGACTCCCCTCCATTCGTGCGATCATAATCACGTCACACGACACTTGGCTAAATGGCGGCTTCTAAGAAGAATCGTTCTTCTGACGGCCTGATACTTACCACGCATCTGAGAATCCGCAATTTTTGCTGGAACGGAAAGGAAAGCATGAGCACGAATTTCATAGTTGGTCGTCCGGACCGATGGGGATGTGTTCTCGCCGTCGGGATCGCCGTAGTCCTCCTGGTGAGCTGCGCCACCCCCCTGACATACGCGCCCGAACCCCTTGACGGGCGGGGGATACGCGAACAGGTGCTGCGGGAAGTGACGGGGTTACCGAGCCTGATGAAGTGGGTCAACTTTGCGGATCCCGCATCGGCGGGCTTGACCTTTGAGCCCGGTCCGCAGAAGGGAACGCTTGATACCGCGGCGGGCAAGTGGCCGGAGCAGCGCGCCGCCCACATCTTCCACGGTTTGCTCCAGGGCGAGCCGGTCAATCCACCCGAGACGGGATTCACAGTGGCCTTCTGGTTTCGGCTGCGCGATTTGGAGCGTGTGGACCGGCGTGGGTACAAGCGCAGTAGCGGCGGCATCATGGCGGTGGGCAGCGGGTACTACGACGGGTGGCGTCTGGCGGCTATGCCCAATTCCCTCGGCCTCTCCCTGTCCATTGGCGCCCCCGAAAAGGGGGTCCGTACGGTGTCGGTGCACGGGCTGATCCAGCCGGAGAAATGGCATCATGTCGCCTGCACATGGGATCGGACGACCGCCCGGATCTACATCGACGGAACGGCCCAGACCGAGGCGGTGATCAACCTCCCGTACACGATGCCCGAAAAGGCGCCGACGCTGCGGATCGGGGAGTGTGGCTTCGGGCTGGGTGTGCTGGATTTTGAAATCGCCGACCTCGGATTCTTCAGCGAAGCGCTGCCGCCCGAGATCATCAAGCGCCTCGGGGACCCGATGCGAATCCTTGAAGAGCGGTTGGCGCAGTCCGTGGGCCGCGCCCGGAAGTTGGCGGACGGCGCCAAGGGCCGTCCACAGCGCGAACAGCGTGTTCGCGAGGCCTACACACCGCTGGCAAATCTCACCGCGGAGCAGGACTCCGCGTATTCCGTGCTCAACACACGGGCCCTGGCGCGACTGGGGATCGCCGACAGCTTTCGGCGGGAACGACGGTATGATGAGGCGCGCCGCGAATACGAACGGCTTGTGAAGGACGACGCATTTCCCGAGCATTTCCGGAACCGGGCCATGTTCGCACATGCCGACACGTGGCGCGACCAGTTGCGCTACACGGAGGCGCGCCGAGAGTACGAACGCATCCGCGACGCCTTCACCGGCAAGCATGAGCACTACCGCGTCACCGCCCTCCAGCGCCTGGCGGACATCGAGGGGTTGATCGATGGCGAGCCCTTCCGCGACGTCCGCACCCGCCGCATCGAACGGCTCTCCCGGCCTGTGGCCAGGTTCTTTGTTTCCCCGAACGGCAACGATGCGAACCCCGGCACGCGGAAACAGCCCTTTCGAACATTGGAAAAGGCGCGCGATGCGGTGCGCAAGCTCAAGGCCGCCGGTCCATTGCCCGAAGGGGGCATTGCAGTGGTACTAGCGGGGGGAATCTACCCCCGAACACAGAGTTTTGCTCTTGGGCCCGAGGATTCCGGCACAGCAGCGGCGCCGATCCTTTACCGCTCGGCCTCCGGCGAGCGAGCGATTCTCCGGGGCGGACGCGCGGTTGACGGCTTCCGGCCGCTGTCCCATCCGGTCGGCCTGAAACGGATTCCCAAATCGGCGCAGTCGCATGTCCTTCAGGTTGATATCAAAGCCGCCGGCATCACCGATTTGGGTACGTTCCACCGCCGCGGCTACGGCTGCAAACAGGACTATCCATCCCACCTGGAGCTGTTTTTCAAGAACCGTCCCATGCCGCTGGCCCGCTGGCCGAACGAAAGTCCGGTCATGGCGGAAGGCTTCACCACGGTCAAGGATCTGATCGGCGAAAAGACGGCTGACTTCAGGGGCAAAATGAAGGATTTGACCAACGGTTTCATCTACGGCGATCCGCGACACGAAAACTGGATGACGGAGCCGGAGGTATGGCTCTTTGGCTACTGGGGAGTGATGTATGCCGCAAACTGGGTCAAGGTGGCCTCTATAGACCCGAAGACGCATCAGGTCCGTATCGAGCCGCCACTGCCACCGTACGCGTTCATCAAAGGCGGACCCTATTACGCGGTCAACGTGCTTTGCGAGTTGGATGCGCCGGGCGAGTGGTACCTCGACAAGGCGAGCGGCATGTTGTTCTTCTGGCCGCCGTCGCGGATCGGGAAGGGCGACGCGGTCGTATCCCTGCTGGAAGCTCCGATGCTGGAGCTCAACGGCGTGTCCCACGTTGCGTTTCGGGGCCTGACGTTGGAGGCCGGACGCCTCCACGGCGCGACGATCCAGGGCGGCGAGGACGTGATTCTGGCCGGCTGCGTGATCCGCGACATGGGCGTGTCGGGGGTCCTCATCGACGGCGGCCGCAACCACGTGGTTATCGGCTGCGACCTGGAATACCTGGGCGACGGCTGCGTGAAGATGAAGGGCGGCGACACCGCAAAGCTCATCCCCTCCGGCCACCTCGTCGAGAACTGCCACCTGCACCACTTCGACCGCTGGAACCGTTCAGGGTACAAAGCTGGAGTAATTCAGGACGGCGTGGGCTCGCGCATTTCGCACTGCCTGATTCATGACGGCCCGCACCAGGCCGTCCGGGTCAAGGGCAACGACCACATCCTCGAATACACCGAGATCCACGACACCTGCTACGAGGCCGGCGAGATGGGCTCCTACTACATGTACGGCAGCAAGCGCGTGCTGGGTGAGCGCGGCCAATTGGTGCGCTTCAACTACTGGCACCACCTTCCGTGGGACGAGACCTTCAAACATTTCGCCTGCGCGGGGCGCCATGGGCTGCACATCGACCACATGAACGGAGATATCACGCTGTACGGGAACCTCTTCTGGAAGTGCGACACAAAGAGCGGTGCGTTCTTCTCGGGCGGTCCGGACAACACGGTGGAGAACAATGTGTTCTACGAATGCAGCTCGGCCATCAACCTCGGCGACCGATCGTGGGTGTATGAAAAGGTGAACAAAGCCCCGAGGTATGTGCTCGATGCCTACCTGCGGCAGATGAAGGTGTCCGAGCCCCCCTGGAGCGTGCGCTATCCGCGTCTGAAGACATACCCGGAGAAGGCGACCGACTTGTCCGTGTTCCTTGTCGGCAACGTGATTTGCCGCAACATCATCGTCAAATGTGACAGCGTGATCGCCGGCTCCAGGAAGGCGCATAAACTGGCCCGAATCGAGCACAACTGGCGGAAGGGCGATCCCGGCTTTGTCAGCCCGGAAAAGGGAAACTTGCGACTGCGTCCCGATTCACCCGCCTTCACGGCCATCGGGTTCGAACCGATTCCGACGGATCGAATTGGTCTGTACAACGACGAACTGCGCGCCACCTGGCCGGTACGTCACCCGGCGGGGAACCACAAGAGTGTGTTCGCTGCCAAACGCATAAAGACGGAATTACCGAGCTGCCGGGCGCTGCCCCGCACGAACCCCATCACCATTGATGGCAAGCTCACGGCCGAGGAGTGGGACGGGCTTGACAAGGCAACGGCCGTCGCGATCAAACGCAGTCCGGCCGACGCACCGGCGACCGCGCCGCCCAGCTACGCCTGGATCCGACGTGACAAGGACCACCTCTACATCGGGATCCTGAACGAAGTCAATCCCGACGTCCCGTTGACGGCCGCCGAGTCCTGGTGGGGCGGGGACATGGTCGAGGTCATCATCGAGGGCAAAATAGGTGTTGGCACCGGCGGCTGGTGGCTGGACGAAAAGCCGCACGGGCCCTTGTTCTATCTGGTCGGCAATCACCAAGGCAAATTTGACAGCATCTGCATCGAGGGCCTGCCCAAGATGCGCGCCGAAGTGCTGCGCAACAGTGTCCGCTATGCGGCAAATGCCGACACCCCGGGGCGGTGGACAGCCGAATGGAAGATCCCGCTGGCCCTGATGTGCATCGACGTCGAGAAAACCGAATTCTGCAACTTCAACATCGGGGTATGCAAACCCGGGACCCGTTCAAAGACCGGGGCGAAACTGACCGGCAACTCTCTATGGGTGGCCTGGTCCGGCACCGCCGGCCCCAATTGGCAGGTCTGGAACGCCGGCCGGTTGATTCTGAAGGGGAAGTAGCGTAGGTCCATCATATCGTCCCGCTACCGATCATGGCCTGCCCGGCGCGGAGAGTCAAGCGAAAAGCGGGCGAGCGACGCGTTCCCCGCGCCATTCCGCTGGGCGGGCAAGAGCGCCGCGCGGGCCGCCGGCCGCTGACGGTGTCAGGCGGTTTGCCCTTCGAAGCGATGGTTTCCACGAGCAAACTTGAATCATTATTCATTTGACAGCGCCTCTGAGGGCGCGTATCCTACTGTAGGTGTGCATCTCAACTGCTGTCTTGGCCTTCATCCTAATCCCGAACCTTACCGGCAGTCGTTTGGATTAGAATTAGGATTAAGATGAGGAACAAGAGTGGGAACGAGGAAAGACGGAGTGCTATGAAAACGGCATTGGTGTGTGGAGCGGGCGGCTTCATCGGCGGGCATCTGGTGGAGTTTCTGAAGGGCCGGGACTACTGGGTCCGCGGCGCGGATATCAAGGAACATGAATTCCGCGATCCCTCGGCGGACGACTTCGCTCTCCTCGATCTGCGGGAGCTGAGCGACTGCCGGCAGGCGCTGGCGCCGCCCGACGGCAAGCCCTTCGATGAGGTCTATCAACTGGCGGCGGACATGGGGGGCATGGGGTTCATCCACGCCGCCGAGACGGAGATCATGCGGCACAATGTCCTCATCAACATCAACATGATCCACGCCGCCGCCGAGGCCAAGTGCCCGCGCTATTTCTATTCCTCCTCTGTCTGCATCTATCGCGACATGAAGCCGGGCGAGCCCGAGATGACGGAGGATGAGGCCTACCCGGCCCTGCCCCACAATGAATACGGGTGGGAGAAGCTCTATTCCGAGCGCGTTGTGGGGGCCTACGGGCGTCGGCACGGCCTCAAGACGCGCATCGCCCGGTTCCAAAACTGCTACGGGCCGTACGGCACGTGGACGGGCGGCCGCGAGAAGGCGCCCGCGGCCATGTGCCGCAAGGTCGCCGAGGTGGACGGGGACGAGGGGGAGATCGACGTCTGGGGCAACGGCACGGCCATCCGCTCGTATACCTACGTGGACGACATGGTGGACGGAATCTACCGCCTGATGCAGTCGGACCTGGAAGGTCCGGCGAACATCGGCAACCCGGAATATGTCTCGGTGGACGAGCTCGTCGAGGTGGTCGCCGGGACAGCGGGCAAGGCGATCCACATCAAACACATCGATGGGCCGGTCGGCGTTCTATCGCGCAACTTCAGCAACGACAAGATCTACCAGACCGGCTGGCGGGCGCAGTTCCCCCTCGTCGAGGGAATCAAGCGAACCTACCCGTGGATCGAGGAGCAGGTGAGGGCCGCCAAAACGGCGAAGAGCGTCTGAGCGCGCCGAACTCACTTTCGCTTCGGGTCGAGTGAAATGGCAACGACGATGGGCACGGCGCCTGTGCCCGGGGTCGAAAGCCGAATGAACTTGATCGGCACGTCGGGATGGGGGTTGTTCCATGTCGTTACGCCGAGGCCGATGGTCTTGCCGTCGCGCTTGCTGGTCCATGCCACCTTCCAGTTGGGCAGGTCCTTGGGATCTTCGAGCGACCCGATGTCCACACCCTCGCGCATGGGCGCTTCGACGGACTTGCCGTCCTCGTAATGGATCGTGTAGATCAGGCACGGGTCTTGCCGAGCGGCATCGCAGCCCATGGCCGCCTGGAGAAAAAACAGGCGCGAGCCTTTTTTGTCCACGGGGATGACCGTCTCGATCCGCGCGGGCAGGTCGGGGCGGTCCTTGCCGCGCAGCACAGCGCACGTCCGGCCGAACCGGGCATTGATGGGCAGCACGTAGAAGTCCGCCCCGGCGAGGCGGAGGTCGGCGATGGGGATGTCGTCGAGGCCGACCTGCCGGTGGTTCGTGTTGGCCACGCTGGCGATGCTGATGATTTCGTGCTCCTTCACACCGTCATCGACAACGAGGTTGTCGAACCAGGCCGTGCCGTTGCCGTTCTGGATGCCGAGGTCGAGAACCACCCTGTCCACGTCCTGCGCGATCTCGGCGATGAGGATCTGGTCGTGCCAGTCTCGCGTGCCGATGAAGCGCTGGGCGTAGTTCTTATGCTGCTTACCGGCCTTGGTGCCGATATGAAGTTTCGCGGTTGCGTATGACTTCTCGCCCTGCGTCACGTTGTCCAGCTTCACCTTCGCCCGGACGATGAGCCGTTTCCCGCGCACACGCTCCACGTCGAGGGGGATGCTGTAGTAGACGAGGGCGTTCTTGCTCGTGCTCACCTTCAGGCACTTGCCCTCGACGCCGCCCTCCACCAGCTCGACGGTCCCCTTCCCCCGAATCGACTTTTGCCACTTCCCCTGCTCCTCGAAGTTCTCCTTGATGACGGTGTCGGCCCAGGCGGAGCCGGCGAGAATCGTAGTCATAAGGGCTGTTGTTAGCATGAGTTGTGTCAGTCGCATGCCTTGCATTCTCCTCTCTCGCATGTGGGGTGGATCATTGGCCCGCCATCTTCAATGTAGAAGAGCCTTCCAGGCTCTTCACGAAGCGGCAAGATGCCGCTTCTACTTTCCCGCGGGCGGATCGCCCGCCCTACATTTCATTATTTCATGTCACGCCGGCCGCGCGGCGCGCCATCCCTTGTGCAATTGCCTGCTGAGCTTGGCCACCAGGTCCTTGTGCTCCGGCTGGTTGGCTAAGTTCACGTTCTCGCCGGGGTCGGTCTGGTGGTCGTAGAGCTCGCGGGCGTAGGGGGCCTCGCCGAGGATGCCCCATTCGGTGTAGCGGTATCGATCGGTCCGCATGGAGTAACCCATCCGGCCGCCGCGGGGATACTGGCTGAACGCCGCCGTCTTCCACGGACGGTTCGGCTCGTCCATGAGCGGCGCGAAGCTCGTGCCCTCGAGCCCCTCCGGCAGCGGCAGGCCGCACAGCTCGCAGAGCGACGGGTAGATGTCCACGAACTCCGTCAGCGCATTGCTCGCCACGCCGGGCGACTTTTGCCCCGGCGACCGGCAGATCATCGGCGCGCGGGCGGAGGTCTCGAAGTTCGTGTGCTTGCACCAGAGCCCATGCTCGCCGAGCTGCCAGCCGTGATCGCCCCACAGGATGACGACGGTCTTTTCGGCCAGGCCGAGCCTGTCCAGCTCGTCCAGGAGCCTGCCGACCTGGACATCGATGTAGCTCGTGCAGGCGTAGTAGCCGTGAATCAGCTCAAGGGCCTTCTCGTCACTGATCTTGCCCTTCCTCGGGATGTCGCTGTAGGCGCGCAGCTCGCCCGAGTTGTGCAGGGCGATTTTGGGACAGTCCTTCGGCGGGAAGGGATTGTCGGCCAGCGTGAGCGATCCCTTGGGGTAGAGGTCGTAATATTTCTTCGGCGCGATGAAGGGCAGGTGCGGTTTGAGGAACCCCGCGGCGAGGAAGAAGGGCTTGTCTTTCACCTCACGCATGACGCGGATTACCTCGTCCGTGGTCTTGCCATCGGGCAGACCGTTGTCGGCGCAGTCGGGGTCCTCCCAGGCCGGGCCGCGCACACGGAACTTCGGTCGCGTGATCTTGAGCTTCATCCCTGTCTTTTTGTCGCGCTTGAGCACCTGCGTGGCTCGGCCGAGTTTCTCCTTCTTGATCTCCTCGCGCTGCTTCTGCATGATGGCCAGAGACTCGGGTTTTAGATAGCTCGGCCCGCTCGGCCGCCAGTGCTTGACGCTCCAGGAGTAGGGGTCGTCCAGCCCGCCGTGGTAGATCTTGCTGAAGCCCTGCGTGTGGTAGCCGCTGTTCTTGAAGTGCTGCGGCAGCGTGACCACGTCGGGCAGGTAGAGGCGGAAGTGGGTCTGCAAGTCGTAGACCCGCGTCGTGTCCGGCCGCCGTCCGGTGAGGAGCGAGGTTCGCGAGGGACTGCACACGGCCTGCTGGCAGTAGGCGCGCTTGAACATCGTGCCGGTCCGGGCCAGCTTGTCGATGTTCGGCGTGATCATTTTCTCCATGCCGTAGCACTTCGTCTGCGGCCGGAGGTCGTCCACGGCGATGAACAGGACATTGGGCTTGCCCTTGGCCGATGCAGCATCCTGGGCCATGGCGAGCTGCGACGCCGCTCCGCCAACGAGGGAATACGTCACCCCCTTCAGGCCGATCTTTAGAAATTCACGTCGGGATGTGTGTGGCATGTGCTTTTCTCCTACGATTGCACATCAGGGTCCGCAGTCCATCATACCAGAAAATGGCGGGCGTGCAAGCGCCACGTGCAGCAGGGGTGCATGTCGCTTATCTCGGGCATGGAACGCATGTTTCTTGAGGGCCCCCTGCGGCTGCTTTGGAGTGCGGCAGCCATGCTGCCGCTTTTTTTGCGGGAAGCCATGCTTCCCGTCGCGTGCCGGGTCGCCTCCATGGGGATCAGGCGTTCGGACTGATTGCCGAGCGTTCGTCGGGAAGCAAGGCTTCCCGGCTTCAAGGCGCAAGCATGGTTTGCGCACTCCACAAACGCCGCCGTCCCTCCACCTCATCTGCGACAGGCTGTTGCGAAGAGCCTTCCAGGCTCTTTTGGAAGCGGCAAGATGCCGCTTCTACCTTCCGGCGGGCGGATCGCCCGTCCTACATTTTGATCTCGACGATGCCCCAGGTCTCCAGGCGGGGCAGCGTGATGCGGATGAAGTCTCGGTGCATCTCCGGGTTCAGACCGATGCTGCCTTTCTGTCCGGGCCTGTAGTATGCGACCGCAATCGAGTCGCCCCACTGCGGCGGGTTGTCCAGAGCGAGTGTTACGTTCGCAAATGCGTCCGTCATGCCCTCGGGTGACGTGTTCCAATTGACCACATGGATCACGGCGCTGTCGGCCTTCACGCGGAGGAAGGCATAGATATTCTTCGGTCCTTCGATCCGAACCGGCAGGAGACCGTACTTGCGGAGCACGCCTTCGATGTCATCTTCGAGCGTGAGGAACCGCGTAGCTCGCGCGTCGCGAGCGGCGGAGAGGGTCTGCTGGTCTTCCTCGCAGAACGACTCCATCGGACTCAGGTTGACCACCACGGGGAAGGAGCGCAGCCGCTTCCCTTCGAGGGGGATGCGGTTCAACCGGGATGCGGCGGGGATGAGACAGAAGGGCGCTTGCAGGGCCATCAGCCGCTTGCAAATCCTCTGCGTCGGGCCATACGGCGCGCCGTCCAGGCTAAAGAGGACGCCCACTGTCGCCGCGCTCTCGTAGCCGTCGAACAGGTGCGGGTGGTCGTGGATGAAGTCGTAGAACGGGCCCCAGTCCTCCTTGGTGGCGAAGTAGCGGGGGGCGGGCTGCCGGGTGATGGGGTCGTTGTCCATGTAGAGGTCCCACGGCACGCGGGGCCACTGCCCGAGGGCCTGGATAGTGGCGTGTGCGGCCAGGGATGTGCCGAGATCGTGCGGCTTGTTCCAGGTCACCTGCGGGATGCCGAGGGCCTCGGATATTTTGAGCGGGTGGACGTAGTCCAGCGGCGCCTGCATGGTCTGCGACGGCTCGCCGATGTAGAAGTCGATCACATCGACGCAGTACCCGCCCGCGCCGAAGCTGCCGTCGCGTCCGCTCCGGCGGAACTGCTGGTTGACGGAGACGGGGATGTACTTGTCGGGGGAAACCTTGTCGAGGTGTTTGCGGAACGAGGCATAGAAGTCACGCAGGCCCGTGTTTTGGAAGTCGATGAAGTATGGAGTCAGGGGGAGCTGCCGGAACTTCTTCTTGTAGTCCTGAGCGTCTTTGATGCCGCCCTTCGTCTTCAAGAATCTGCGATAGTCGAACGAGGAGATGTCGTCGATCCCCAACTTGCGCAGTTCCCCGGCGGAGAGCGTCCTCTTGAGATACTCGCGAAACCCCTTCCGGCACGCAGGGCAGAAGCAGCCCCGTCCGCCCTGGGCTCCGGCGACGGACATAGACCAGTCGTCCACATGGATCGCATCGACGCCGATGGAGACGAGTTGGTCGGCGTCCTTCCAGAAAAGCCTTCGGAAGTCGGGGTTGTTGTGGCAGCCCTCCCAGCGGGGGTGGCCCTTCCAGTGGAGCATGTGAGTCATCACGGTCTTGTCGCCGTCTAAGTTCTGTTGCCGACCGGATGTGTCCCCCTCGGCGGAGGGCTGCGGTCCGGATTTCTTGAATCCCACCAGTCCGTTCAGCGATCCTTCGTAGAAGATGCCCAGCTTTTTCACCTGTCGGACGTAGTCGGCATCCGTGCCATAGACCCACAGGCAGTGCGTGGCATGAAAGTCCCGCATGACCTCGAACTCGCCCCGCTTCTTTTTCTGCCAGCGCGTTGAGAACATGATGTCGGAGTGCCTGGGGTGGAACTTTCGGTCGCCGATGCCGGGTACGCCCAGGCGACAGATCGACACGCCCTTGCCTCGATTCGCCAAGTCGGATTCAAAGATTCGCTTTACCTGCTCCTCGGGGAGGGCCGTGTCGTAAATGCGAAGATTGTCCATCATCCCCTTGAAGGGGCGGATGCCGCGGAAGTTGCCGATCTCCAGAGGCTCATCCGACTGCCGTACGGGGTGTGTCAGCTCCATGGGCTCGGAGGCGGCGAAGACGCCCCTCGGATTGCCGACGTGGTACCGGAGCTTCCGGTTCGCGCCATCGACCACCACGGCAAGGAACGCCCAGTCTGTGAAGCCGACCCTTTTCTGGAAGGTCGGCCGATACGCGACTTTCCCGTTGTCCGCGACAAGCGTAAGGCACGGCCGGCCGCGGCCGAAGACCATCTCCCACGCGCCGGGTTTGGTCAGAAGTCGGGAGGAGACGTCCTGCTCCGGCTCGCGCGTTTTGAGCCAGCAGGAGAGGGTGAAGCGGGTCAACCCATTGACGGCGGGGCTGGACAGGATGACCGCCCCCCCGGCGGGGGTCTTTTGTTCGATCGTGCCGCCGAAACGCGAGGAGGACGTCATGTCCAGACACTTCCCCCAGGGGCCGGGCATGAGCCAGGGCCCTTCGCCACCGGCGTAGACCCGCACGGTCGCCTCTCCTCCGGCGGAACCGGAGTTTGTGAACACGCCATCGAACGCCAGCTCGACAACGGGTCGGGGAAGCTCGTCGCAGAAGGCCAAGCGGGCACACAACACGCAGAACAGGAACAGAGTGGGGGGGCAAACCGTGCGACAGCGCCGAACCATACGGTACTCCTTTCCGGTAGTAGCTGAGGAAATTATAGCAGCGGGGCGAGGGTCTGTAAACGCTGGAACAGCAACTATTCGACGGTCCGTCTGCACCTGACGAACTTTTTCTTTTTTTTGTTGCCAAGAATGCTTTCCGAGGATAAAATAATAGCACTGCCTGGGTTGCCTGCCATTTGATGTTCTCCGACTGTTCGCACTGCGAGACCGAAGGGCTGTCTCTGCAGGACAGATCAAGCGGAGGGATTCTACAACCGAAATAGCAGCACGAAAACGCACCAGAGAGGAAAGGGCCATCGTGATGGTTTCTACGGCAGGCAAGAACGTCACAGCGCAGCGGGATATCGGCTTCACGTTGATCGAGCTCATGATCGTAGTAGCGGTCATTTCTATCATTGCCGCCATCGCTATTCCGAATATGCTCCGGTCGAGGATGGCTGCGAACGAGGTCTCGTGCATCGGCTCGCTAAAGACCCTCTCCACGCAGCAGGCAATCTTCGCTCAGCAGGGGGAGGTTGATCAGGACGGCGATGGCAACGGCGAGTCCGGCTGGCTGGCCGAGCTGTCCGGTGAGATCTGCCCACGGAAGGCGGCGGC
The DNA here is from genome assembly GCA_013152475.1 of Planctomycetota bacterium. GTDB lineage: Bacteria > Planctomycetota > Brocadiia > JAADGH01 > JAADGH01 > JAADGH01. The sequence continues at coordinate 21,842 of JAADGH010000006.1, read as the reverse complement.
GATACCAAATCCGAGGCCCGTAACCCCGATCTATATCTCCCAGGGCTTTGCAACCGGAGGCAGCGCGGGGCTGGGCTACTCAGAAAAGGCCGGCTATTTCTTCCGAATGTACCTTGCCATTACCACACCGACCGGCGTGGCTGCGGATGCCGGTGATGACAAATCCGCCGACGGAACGACGGCGACATGGGGAACGCCGCTGGATCCTACCACAAAACGCGTGGCCATCAATATGCAGGAAAACATCTTTCTGTGCCAGGCTTGGCCGGGCGAGCTTTACAGCACCGGGTCCCGGTGTTTTGTCATCAACGAGATTGGCCAAGTCTATGGCTCGAAGATGACCAATCGCACCTATACCGGATCGAATTCCGAGATGGATGACTATAGCCTCTGCTTCAGCGCCAACGGTGACGGGACCGATGGCTGGTGGAACGACCGGTTTGCCGCCAGCGCAACCGACCTGGCAAATGACGGAAACCTGTACACCCCCATGGAGTGACCACCCCGGGCCGAAACCTGCCGAACCACGGGGCTCTCCAAGGAGTAGGGCCATTGCCCCAGTTGCCAAGTGACAAGCCCACCCTCCACAGTTGCCGCTCCCTTTTGAAAACGGGCATGTTGCTTATTTAAACACATGATTATACAGGTCCAATCTAATCTTTTTCATGTTGGACCTATTTCCCCATGTTTACCGGAGGAGGGTTGTCGCGGTTTACCCTGGATATGTCCGGGACGGGTGGCGGAAGCGGGAGATGCGCTGGTCGGTCACGAGGATGTCTACCGGCAGGTCGTGGTCGTCGTAGGGAATCTCGTCCAGCACCTGGGTTTCGAAGCCCACGCCGCATTTCACCGCGCGGAACTCGGGCCGGCTCATGAAGCGGTCGTAGTACCCCGCACCGCGCCCGAGGCGATTGCCCTTGGGATCGAATCCGGCGGCAGGGACCAGGACGAAGTCGATATCCCCCACAGCCACCTCACGGACGGTCTTCGGCTCCGGGATGCCGTATGCCCCGGGGGCAAGCTCGTCGAGGCTGCTCAGCTCGGCGGGGATCAGGCGGTGGTCCTTGGTGGAGCAGGTGGGCACGCAGACCCGCTTGCCTGTCCGGAGCGAGGCCCGGATCAGCTCGGTCACGTCCACTTCATCCGCCATAGGGACAAACAGGAGCACGCATTGGCCCTGGTCGAATTCCGGCAAGTCCAGCACGTTCCTGACCAGGGCGGCCGACCCGGCCTCTCGCTCGCCGGGAGACAGGGACTCTATTCGCCTTGCGACTTCCTTTCGCGCCTCTCTTTTCTCCATTGATCCAGTCGCTCCTTGATGGTCTTCTCGCTGCCCTCCTCGGTCGGTTCGTAGTAGATGTTGTCGCAAGGGATGTATTCCTGATCCACCCAATGGCCGTCGTAGTCGTGGGCGTATTTGTAGCCCTCACCGTGACCCAGGCGCTTGGCGCCCTTGTAGTGCGTGTCGCGCAGATGTTTCGGCACGGAGAGCGTCCGCCCGTCGCGCACGTCCCCCAGGGCCTTCTCGATGGCCATGTAGGCGGCATTGCTCTTGGGCGCGCAGGCGATGTAGGTCACCGCCTGGGCGAGGGGTATCTTCGCCTCGGGCATGCCGACGAAGTCCGCCACCTGAAACGCGGCATTGGCCAGGACCAGGGCCAGAGGCGCGGCGTTGCCCACGTCCTCCGCCGCGCAGATCACCATCCGCCGCGCGACGAAGCGGGGGTCCTCGCCGGCCTCGAGCATCTTGGCCATCCAGTAGAGGGCGGCATCGGGGTCCGACCCTCTCATGCTTTTTATGAAGGCCGAGGCCGTGTCGTAGTGCTGGTCCTCGTTGCGGTCGTATTCGATGACCTTGCGCTGGATCGATTCCTCGGCCAGCGGCACATCGAAGACGATCACCCCCTCCGCGTTCGGTTCAGTTGACAACACCCCCACCTCCAGGGCGTTCAGCGCGCGCCGGGCGTCGCCGTCGGATACCTCGGCGAGGTGGTCGAGGGCGTCGTCCCTCAATTCGATTTTGTACTCCCCCAGGCCGCGCTCGGGATCGGTCGCCGCGCGGTGCACGATCGTCTTGATGTCCTCACGGCTGAGCGGCTCGAATTTGAAAATCTGCGAGCGGGAGAGCAGGGGGCTGTTGATGGCGAAAAAAGGGTTGTGGGTGGTCGCCCCCACGAGGATGACCACGCCCCTCTCCACGTCCGGGAGGAGGACGTCCTGCTGGGATCGATTGAAGCGGTGGAGCTCATCCACGAAAAGGACGGTTCGCCTGCCCTTGGCGGATTGCCGGCGCTGGGCGCCGTGGATAATGTCGCGGACTTCCTTGACGCTCGACGCGGCGGCATTGACCTGCTCGAAATGGGCCTTGGTCGTGTTGGCAATGACGTGCGCCAGGGCAGTCTTGCCCGAGCCGGGCGGGCCATAGAAAATGACGGACATGAGCCGGTCGGCGTCGAGCATCCGCCGCAGGAGCTTGCCCTCGCCGAAGAAGTGCTCCTGGCCGACAAACTCCTCCGGTGTCCGCGGTCTCATGCGCGCGGCGAGCGGAGTTAGGGGGCCGATGTCATCGGCTCTGTCTTCCGGCGGCTCAAAAAGTCCCATGCCCGATGTTCCCTACGGGGCCGTCTCCACAAGTTATGCACAACGTCGATTCGCCGATTATCGCCGTTTCAATGGCTCGTGTCAAGGATTTCAAAAACTCGGAACGCCCCCTTCCACCAAGTCCATCCACATGTTATCCACAAAACATATTTGCGAAAGATTAGGGGATGAAAACACCCGAAAAGCGCTCTGCACAGCGTATTTGGGCGCAAATGCGTGGGCCAGAGGAACGGCGACAAACAAAAGTTATCCACAATCGCGCCGGCCAGGGGTCAGGCGGTCCGAAGCTCGGCCGAAAAACGGTCTTTCAGGAGGGAAACGATGCTCTCGACCGATTTATTCACTTCCTCGCCTGTCAGGGTCCGTTCGTCGGAACGGAAGGTGAGGGAGAATGCGACGCTCTTTCGACCCTCCGGGACGGGCTTGCCCCGGTAGAGGTCGAAGAAGTCGATGGAGGTTAGCAGGCCGATCTCCATGCCGGAGATGGCATCGCGAACGTCCGCCCAGGTCACGGCCTCGTCTACGATGATGGCCAGGTCTCGGTCCACCGCCGGGTAGGTCGGGAGCTTGGCGTATTTCCTGTCGAGGGACGCCTGGGCGGCGAGAGTGTTGAAGTCCAGCTCCGCCGTGCAGCAGGGGGCGGCCAGGTCGAAATCGGCGGCGACGGTCTTGCTGATCCGGCCGAGGTAGCCGACGATCTGTCCGTTCAGCTCCATCTGGAGTCGGCTGTTCGGGTCGAAGAAGTCTACACCGGTGGGCCCGAAGGTGCAGGAATCGAGCAGCCCGACCTGCTCCAGGATCTCCTCGACCGCGCCCTTCACATCGCGCAGTTCGCCGTCGCTGATGAGGGCGAGACAGGATCGCTCCTCGGGCAGTTTCTCCCCGGCTTTGGACAGGTAGACCTGGGAAAGTTCGAATAGGCTGCACTGCCGGACGCCCTGGCGCTCGTTGGTCTGCTTGATCTGCAGCAGACCCGGCAGAAGGGAGCGGCGCATGACGGAATAGTCCCGGACCATGGGGTTGGCGATGGCGAGGCCGGGGGCGTCGCTCCACAGACAGAGCTGCTCCGCCCGCTTGGGGTCGGTGATGGCGAAGGAAACCGCCTCGCTGTATCCCATGCCGACCATCACCTGCCGAGTCAGGTCCTCGACGATCTCCTGCCGGCTCTTTTTGCTTAGGGCGATGGGCATGGTGGTGGTCTCGGGTATCCGGTCGTAGCCGTGGACGCGCGCCACTTCCTCGATGAGGTCCACCTCGCGATAGACGTCGTTTGCCCGGAAGGACGGCACGGCGACGGTTAGCTTGCCGCCGCTTTGCTCCTTGATCTCGAAGCCGAGGGCGGAGAGGATTCGCGCCGATTCGTCTTCAGTGATCTCCGCTCCGATGAGGAGATTGAACCGGTCGATGCGCATCGTCACGGTCTTCGGCTCGTACGGCGCGACGCGGACGTCGATGACCCCCTCGGCGACCTCGCCGCCGGCAAGCTGTTGAATCAGGGCCGTCGCCCGGCGCGAGGCCCAGTCGGCCAGGTCCGGGTCCACCCCGCGCTCGAAGCGGTAGGAGGAGTCCGACTCGAGCTTCAGTTTTCGTGAGGTGCGCCGGTTGTTCGGCGGATCAAAGAGGGCGCTCTCGAGGAGGATATCGACGGTGCTATCGCCCACTTCGCTGTCGATCCCGCCCATGACGCCGGCGACGGCCACGGGGCGTTTGGCGTCGGCGATGACGAGCATGTCGTTCGTCAGCTCGTGCCGGCTGCCGTCGATGGCGGTAATCGGCTCGCCGCTCCGTGCGCGGCGGACGATGATCTTCGGGCCTTCCAGCCGGTTCATGTCGAAGGCGTGCAGCGGCTGTCCGGTCTCCATGAGGACGTAGTTGGTGATGTCTACGACGTTGTTGACGGGGCGAAGGCCGATGGCCTCCAGCCGCGCAGTCATCCATGCGGGCGCCGGGCCGATCTTGACGCCGCGGATCACACGCGCTGTGTAGCGGGGGCAGAGGTCGGGGTCCTCGACCGTGACCTCGGTAATATCTTCGACAGATTCGGGGTCGCTCTCATATTCCACCGAGGGCAGATCGAGGGGAATGCCCGTAAGGGCGGCGAGCTCCCGCGCCACACCGATATGCGACAGAAGGTCCGGGCGGTTCGATGTGACTTCGATGTCGAAGCAGTAGTCGTCACCGACGGGGGTGATCTCCTCGACCTCCGCGCCGGCCATGGTCAGCCGCCCGGCGGCCTGCTCGGGCGAGAGGTCGAATTTGCAGTATTCCTTGAGCCAGTTGAAGCTTACTTTCATCTCTGCGCTCGGCGCGAATCAAAACTGCGAGAGGAATCGCATGTCATTCTCGAAGAACCGTCGAATGTCGTCGATTCCGTATTTCATCATCACAAGCCGGTCGATGCCGAGGCCAAAGGCAAAGCCGGTGTACTTCTCGGCGTCGTATCCGACACCCTCGAAGACATTGGGGTCCACCATTCCCGCGCCGCCAAACTCGATCCATCCCTTCCGCGAGCAGACGGAGCAGCCCTTGCCGCCGCAGATGGCGCACGACACATCGACCTCCACACTCGGCTCGGTGAAGGGGAAGAAGTGCGGGCGGAAGCGGATGGTCACATCGGGATAGAAGAACTCCCGGGCGAACATGGTCAGCACGGCCTTCAGATCGGCCATGGTGACGCCCTCGTCGACGTAGAGCCCCTCGACCTGGTGGAACATGAAGCAGTGCGTCGCATCGACGGTGTCGGGGCGATAGGTCTTGCCCGGGGCGATGACCCGCACGGGGGGCGGCTGGTTTTCCATGACACGGATCTGGACGGTGGACGTCTGGCTGCGCAGGACGACATCCTTGTCGAAGTAGAACGTATCGAAGGCGTCCCGTGACGGATGGTCGGGGGGGATGTTCAGCGCCTCGAAGTTGTTCCGGGCGTAGTCCACGTCGGGGCCATAGGCCACGCTGAAGCCCATGCGCCCGAAGATGTCCTTGATCCGGTCGATCATCTGGGTGATGGGGTGGCGGTGGCCGATGTTCGGTCTGCGTCCGGGAAGGGAGGGGTCGAAGGTGACGGTCGGCTCTGCCGGGCCTTTGCCGGCTTGCAACTCCTTCTTGACGTTGTCAATAGCGGCGGCGATCTCCTTTTTGAGTCGATTCGCCGCCTGGCCAATTTTGGGCTTCTCCTCGGGGGGGAGGGACTTAAGATCGGCCATGACGTCGCGGAAGACGCCCTTCCGGCCGAGGTATTTGACCCTGAGTTTCTCCAGCTCGGCTGCGCTCCCGGCTGCCTGGATGGCGGCCAGGGCCTCCTCACCGATGGCTGCGAGCTTGGTCTGCATGGAACTTGCGACTCCGTCCAACGTTCCGATTGCCGGATGGCCGTTCGCCAGACACGCTCAAACAAGTTTGAGCGGGCGCCCATTTCTGCCTTGCCTACCGGCGTGCCTTTCCGCCCCTGGCCCCTCCCGATTAAGAAACCGGCGGGACGAACTCGTCCCGCCGTATTTTGCGCGCTGGAATCCCGCGTGGGTCAGGCGACCTTTTCCTTCGCGAGCTCCACCAGTTTCCCAAAGGCATCCGGATCGGATACGGCCATTTCGGCCAGCATCTTGCGGTCCATGTCGACCTCGGCCTTGGCCAGGCCGTGGATGAACTGGCTGTAGGTCATCCCGCGGGCCCGGGTCGCTGCGTTGATCCGGAGGATCCAGAGGCGCCGGAACTCGCGCTTTCGCACTCGGCGGTCCCGATAGGCGAACCGCAGGGAGCGCCGCAGGCTTTCTTTGGCCGTACGATAGAGGCGATGCCGGCCGCCGACCTGGCCTCTTACGGCCTTCAGGAGTTTCTTGTGTGCGCGCTTCCTCGCCGCGCCTTTTCGTGCTCGTGGCATCTCAACACCTTTCCTGTCTGCTTCAGACGGCTATCCTTTTCCCAGGGCCCTTCGCATTTTCTTGGCGTCGGCCCCGACGGCCACCCCGTTTTTGCGAAGCCGGCGTTTCACCTTGCCTCTCTTCCCCGACATCAGGTGGCTCATGCCGGCCTTTTTGCGTTTCACCTTCCCCCGCGCGCCGACGGTGACGCGCTTGCTCAATCCCTTGTGCGTCTTGATCTTAGGCATGGTAATCTATCAACCTCACAGAAAAAAGTCAACACAATTCCCCTCATACATCCATCGAGGAGGCCATAACGCCGACCGAAGAACGACCTACTTCGGCGCCAGGATCATCTGCATCCGCCGGCCTTCCGCGGCGGGGAGCTTCTCGACCTTTGCGATATCCTCCAGATCGCTCGCAAACTGGGAGAGGATAGCTATTCCGAGATCCGAGTGCTTCATCTCGAGATGGCCCCGGAAAAACATGGTGATCAGAACCTTGTGCTTCTTCTCCAGAAACTTTCGCGCGCGTTCGCGCTTGATGTCGATATCGTGCTGGTCGGTCTTCAGTTTCAGGCGGATCTCCTTTATCCGCGTCACGTGGTGTTTTGCGCGGCCCTGATGGACTTTCTTCTTCTGGCGATATTTGAACTTGCCGTAGTCCATCAGCTTGCAGACGGGCGGGTCGGCATCGGACGCCACCTCAACCAGGTCCATCCCGGCCTCGCGAGCCCGCTCGATCGCCTGACTCAGCACAACGACCCCGGCCTGCTCGCCGTCCTGCGTGATTAGCCTCACCGTGGGAGCCAATATCTCGCCGTTGATTCTCAGGTTCTTAGAAATCCGGTCATCACCTCCGTTTCAAAAAGGGCTACCGCTTCTCCGCGATCTCCTGCTGTGCGGACTTGATAAAGTCGGACAGCGTTTGCGAGCCCAGGTCACCCTCCTTGCGGTGGCGCACGGCAACGGTCTGCGACGACGCCTCCCGGTCGCCGAGCACCAGCATGTAGGGCACCTTCTCCAGCGTGGCTTCGCGAATTTTGAGGCCCACCGTCTCGCTCCGGAGATCGGCTTCCACCCTCAGTCCCTTGTCCCTGAGGGTTCGTTCCACTTCGGCTGCATACGCATGGTGGGAATCGGTAATTGGAATCACACGGACCTGCACCGGCGCCAGCCACATGGGGAAGGCCCCGCCGAAGTGCTCGATCAGGCCGCCGATGAATCGCTCCATCGAGCCCAATACCGTCCGGTGGATCATGAGGGTCTCGTGTTCCTGGTTGTCCGCGCCGACATAGGCGACGTTGAACCGCTTCGGCAGGTTCAGGTCCACCTGGATCGTCGGCCCCTGCCACTCCCGGCCCAGGGAGTCGGCCAGCTTGATGTCGATCTTCGGGGCGTAGAAAACGCCGCCTCCCTCGTCGATCTCATAGTCGAGGCCGTACTGTTCCAGGGCGGTCTTCAGCGCGGTTGTCGCGGTCTCCCATTCCTTGTCGCTGCCGAGGGACTTCTCCGGCCGCGTGGCCAGGAACGCTCGATAGGTGTACCCGAAGCTGGTCATCATCACATCCACAAGCCGCAGGATCCCCGCGATCTCGCCGGACAGTTGCTCCGGTGTGCAGAAGATGTGCGAGTCGTCCTGCGTGAATCCACGCACGCGCAACATACCGTGGAGCGTGCCGCTCGGCTCGTAGCGATAGACGGTGCCGAGCTCGCACATGCGGATCGGCAGATCGCGGTAGCTGCGCGGCTTGACGTTGTACATCATGATGTGCCCGGGACAGTTCATCGGCTTGATATAGTACGGCTCGCCGTCGATGTCCATGGGCGAGTACATCATCTCGGCGTAGTTTTCCAGGTGCCCGCTGCGCTCATAGATCTTCCCGCTGGCGATGTGCGGGGAGTAGACGATCTGGTAGCCCGCCTTCAGGTGCTCCTGGCGCCAGAAGTCCTCGATCAGATGGCGCACCATGCCGAGGCGCGGGTGCCAGAGGATGAGGCCCGGACCGATCTGCTCAGACACCGAAAAGAGCTCCAGGTCCTTGCTCAGGGTCCGGTGGTCGCGCTTCTTCGCCTCCTCCAGGAGTTTCTCGTGGTCCTCCAGTTCTTTCCGCGTGTTGAAGGCGAAGCCGTAGATGCGCTGAAGCATCTTTCGCCGATGGTCTCCCCGGAAGTATGCACCCGCCACATTGCGCAGCTTGAAGACGCCGAGCTTGCCGGTGCTCGGCACATGGGGGCCGCGGCAGAAGTCGGTGAAGTCCTTCTGGTCGTAGAAGCTGACCCGGTCATCTTTGATCTCGCGGAGACGGTCCACCTTGTAATCCTGCCCCGCTTCTTCCATCTCCCTGAGGGCGTCGGCCGGCGGGATCTCCCTCCGCCTGACGGGAATGTCCTCTTCGACGATCCGATGCATCTCTTCTTCGATGGTCTTCAGGTCCTCTTCCGTCAGCGATCTTTCCAGGTCGAAGTCATAGTAGAAGCCGTCCTCGATAGCCGGGCCGATGTCGAACTTGGCGTTCGGGAACAGGCGCTTTACGGCCTGGGCCATAACGTGCGATGTGCTGTGGCGGAGGATTTCAAGGCCCTCGTCGGAGTTGCGCGTGATGATGCTGAGTTCGACGTTCCCCGCGAGCGGGTGGGTGAGGTCTACAAGTTTGCCATCGATCTTTCCTGCGACGGCATCCTTGGCAAGTTTTCGACCGATCTTCTCAGCAATATCCCCTACGGTTTGCCCGTCGGCGTAGTCCATCACGGACCCGTCAGGCAAAGTGATTTTACCCATGCTCGATACGCGCGCCCTAAAGAACCAATGCGGGTGGCCGCGGCGGGGTCCTCACCCCTCCATAAGCCCGATGTCCCACCCAAAGCGAATGCTGTATTCTACACCACCATTTCGCATCTGTCAAGCAGTTCTTGGCCAGGACTTTCCCCTAATGTCGGTGGTGAAGGACTTGCCGGGCGCATCGAGTGCGGCCAGGACGTTCTGGACGAAGTAGCGATTGCCTTCATTGATCCACCCGGCAACCGGATGCTTCAGGACGATATGCTGAATCTCGGGATCGACTTTTTTTCCATGTGCGGCAGCGCGCCCACGTAGAAGGGCCCGCCCGTGCCGGGGTGAGCGGGGTCGAGATTCGGGTATCGCGCCAGGATATGCCGCTTGCCCTTGAAGAATATATGGTGAAAGCGAAACCATTCGACGCCCTGGCCGACAAGGGACGCCGCGAAGACGCCGCCCTTCTGCTTCCTCCCCCCGCCGACCGACGCACATGGTCAGCGCCCTACGGCGTATAGCCGAAGTAGAACGCGAAGGCGTCGGCGGGAGTGACCGTGCCGTCGCCGTCGGGCGACGTTACGACCAGGGTGTTCCCCACCCCCGGTGCGGTACCGGCGTCGCCAATGGCCCCGAGCAAGCTGCCGACGACCGTAACGTTGCCGAAGGCGCCTGCCAGGAGCCGACCGCCCAGCGTGATGCTTCCGTTCAGCCTCATGCTGGTACCGACGGCCGATCCCACAACGTCGATGGTCCCAAGGAGCTTGCCCCGGGTTTCCAGCCTCGCGCCCAGGTCGCCGCCGATAGTGAATGTCGATCCCGGCGCAAGGCTGCTCTCCAGCGAACCGCCCAGGAGATACGCCGCCTTCACGTTGCCGGCCAGGTTTACCGTCGAGTTGCCCAGTATTCCGCCCATGGACTTGAAGACGTACGTGTTGCCGGTGACGTCAATCGTGCTCGCGCCGTCGATCGGGCCGTTGACGATGAAGTTCTTCGTCACATCGCCCGTCACGTTCACCGCACTGCCGGTCATACCCGCGACATACAACATGGCAATGCCGGTGTTTGCGTTCAGCGTGCTGTTCGTCATGCCGCCGTACAACTGGACCTGGCGGGTTACACCGCCTACGGTAAAGGTGGCCTGATCGAGCGCGCCGACGACACGGACCAGCGGAATATCTCCGGTCACATCCACAACGCTTACGCCGTCGATGCCGCCGTTGAGCATGAACTTCCCGACACCCCCCGCAATGTTTATCGCGCTTCCCGTCACGTTCCCGTTGAGGAACATGGTCATGTCGCCAACGATATTCAGTGTGCTGCCGGTCATGTCGCCGCCGAAGAAACTGCCCAGGCCGCCGTTGGCGTTCAGCGTCGTGTTGCTCATGCCGTTGCGCACCTGGACCTTTCCGATCGCCCCGCCGACGGTCGCCGTGGCCTGGTCAACCGCTCCGGCAATCTGTATCTGCGCTGCGCTGCCCGTGATATCGATCGTGGTCACGCCGTTGATATCACCGTTCACCATGAACTTTCCAAGAACATCGCCAAGGATGTTGATGGCGCTGCCCGCGATGTTGCGGCAGAAGAACGTCCTCATGTTTCCCGCGCCGTTCACCGTACTGCCCGCCATGTCCCCGCCCCGGAACCGGGTTAAGCCGCCGAGGGCATCCAGCGTGCTGTTGGTCATCCCGCCGCGCAGCACGGCCACGGTCGTCGCGCCGCCGACGGTTATCGTGCTCTGGTCGGTTACCCCCACGACCTTCAAGAGCTTCAGGTTGCCGGGCACATCGATGGTCGAGTTTGTGACATTGCCGGCGCTCAGGAGAACGGTCACATTTCCGGTCGTCGTCACCGCCCCGTTGTTCGCCCCGCCGATCAGCATGATCTGGTATAGGTCGCCCTGCCCGTTGATCTCAGCGGTCAGTTGGCCTTTTATCTTGACCATGCGCATCGCGCGGCCGAGGGGGTCCGTTCCGACCGCAATCACATCGCCGCCGACATCCCCGGTCAGTTGAACTGTGCCCAGATATCCATCGGCGTAGAGGGCCGTTGGGTCGGCCGTGCTCCCGTCGCCGTCGAGGTCCGGGTCGGCGACAAGCCCCTCACCCGCGAGGACCGTGCCGGCGTCATAGCCGGATATGCCGCTGTATAGGTTCACCATGAACACATCGCCCATGCAGGCGATAAAGGACAAGTCGTTGCGCGGCCCGACGCGCGCCGGGCTCCGGGCATCCCGGATAATGACGGGCTTGGGGCCTATCGAATCGATAATAATCCCGAAGCCCGTTGGATTGCCCACGAGGGTCACCGCGACGACGGCGCCGGTCCTGTCCAGGGAGATGATGATGTCCGACGTGACCACGTCCGCATCCAACGGGTTGGGGGCGTCGGTATCGTAGATGATCACTTGGCCGGCGGCCAGGGTGGCGATCTTGTTGGCGGTCCCCGCCCACTCACAATTCACCACCGTAACGTCCTGGAAGCCCGCCTGAGTCCAGACGCCATTCGGGTAGCCCGGCGCCGGCGGGGGGACCCCGGGGCCGACGTACACGATGGTGTCCGAATCGGGCCCGCCGTCCACAAGGATTGCGGCGGTGGGCGACGGGTTGACGGTGATTCGGTCGTCACCGGCCTCGCCGTTGAGGGTTACCTGGGTCAGATCGGCCACACCGGTCAGATCGCTGACGGTGACGTTGTCGTTCCCGCCCCCTGCGCTGACGATGAGCGTCTCGGTCGTGCCGATATCCAGCGTGAAGAGAGTGAGGTTCGTCCGTCGGACCCGCAGACGTGCGCCGTTGGCTTCCACCACAATCAGATCCGCCGCCACGGGGTCGCCGTGCACCTCCACGCTGTCGTTCCCCACGCCGCCGTCGATGGAGCCGGTGATCGTGCCGCCGTCGTTGAGTGTGATCTGATCGGTGTTGGTCCCGCCCATCAGGTTCTGGATGTTGCTGAACCCAATGCCCACACCCGTTACGGTGCCGCCGTCGGTGGCCGTGACCACCCACGTATTGGCCACATTGTCGCCGGTTAGCGTGTTGGAGCCGCCCGCGCCGTCGATTGTGCCGCTGAGCGTCCCGCCGTTGAGGGTGAAGCCGTCGTCCCCCGCGCCGCCGGTCAGGTTTTCGACGTTGCTCCAGCCGGTCGTCTTGCCGGCCAGCGTGCCGGAGTCGAGACCCGTCACAGTGAAGACATTGCCGTCGTCGTCGCCGACCAGCGTATCATCGCCCGCCGCTCCATCAATCGCGCCGGTCAGACTCCCGGCGTTGGCGAAGGTGAAGGTGTCCGTGTTCGTACCGCCTGTCAGGTTGGGCATGTTCGTGAATCGAAGCGTCCCGTTCAGGGTCCCGGTGTTGCCCCCGTCGATGAACCAGGCATTGACGATGTCCGAGCCCACCAGCGTGTCGTTCGCCCCGTCGCCAACCACAAACTCCACATTCGTGAAGTCCGTGTCCACGACGGTCACCACGGCCACGGTCACAGCGGAGTAGTCCACGGTATCCCCAGCCGCATGGCCGGCGCCATCGATGATGCCGGTCAAGGCGCCCGTAGCGCCAAAAGTGAAGGTGTCATCGCCTGCGCCGCCGGTCAGGGTCTCGATGTTGCTCCAGCCGCTGGTCTTCCCGGCCAGCGTCCCGGTATCGGGGTTGTCTATGGTGAACGTGTTGCCATCGTCATCGCCGATGAGAAGGTCGTTCAACCCGCCCGCCCCGTCGATCGCCCCGGTGAGCGACCCGGCGTTGGCGAAGGTGAAGGTGTCATCGCCCAGACCGCCGGTCAGGTTCTCGATGTTGGTGAACCCGGTCATCTTTCCGGCCAACGTTCCGGAAGCAGCGCCCGTCACGGAGAAGGCATTGCCATCGTCGTCCCCGACGATCGTGTCGGTCCCGAAATCGCCGTTGATTGCGCCGGTCAGACTCCCGGCATTGGCGAAGATGAAGTCGTCGGTGGCCGTGCCGCCCCGCAGATTTGGCATGTTCGTGAACGTAATCGTAGTCGGTCCTGCGAAGGTCAGGGTCCCGGAATTGACGCCGGTGATGTTCCACGTGTTGGGAACATTTTGCCCCGCCAGCGTATCGCTGGTCCCATCGCCGATAACGAACTCCACATTGATGAAGTCTGTGCCCGGCGTCATGGTAACAGGCGCGACAACGGCCGAGTAGTCCACCGTGTCGCCCGCCCCGTGGGTATTGCCGTCGATCAGGCCGCTCAGGCTGCCCACTGCGCCGAAGGTAAACGTATCGTCGCCGGTGCCGCCGGTCAGGTTCTCCATGTTGCTGAAGGTCCCACCGAGGTCGGACACGCCGCCCGTATCGGCGCCATTGATCGTCCACGCGTTGTTCCCATCGGTCTGGATCAGCGTGTCATTACCGAGGCCGCCGTCGATGTCGCCGGTGAGCGTCGCGCCGGAGTTGATGGTGAAATCGTCGTTGCCCGTCCCGCCGGTCAGGTTCTCCATGTTGCTGAAGGTCCCGCCCAGGTCGGTAACGGTGCCGGTGTTCCCCCCTGTGACCGTCCATGTATTGGCCCCATCGGCCTGGGCCAGTGTGTCGCTCCCGCCGCCGCCGTCGATGTTTCCGCTGAGCGTCGCGCCGGAGCCGAAGGTAAAGGTGTCGGCGCCGGCGCCGCCGGTCAGGTCTTGGATGTTGCTGAACGTGCCGCCCACGTCGGTGACGGTGCCGGTATCGGCCCCGGTGATCAGCCACGCATTGACGCCATCCACTTGCGTGAGTGTGTTGGCGCCGGTGGCCCCGTCGATGTTTCCGCTAAGCGTCGCACCCGAGTTGATCGTGAAGTCGTCGTTCCCTGTGCCGCCCGTGAGGTTGTCGATGTTGCTGAAGGTCCCGCCCAGGTCGGTAACGGTTCCCGTGTTTACGCCAGTAACCGTCCATGTGTTGGCTCCGTCGACCTGGGCCAGCGTATCCGTTCCGCCGGACCCGCCATCAATGTTGCCGGCAAGCGTGGCCCCGGAGTTGATCGTGAATCCATCGTTGCCCGTGCCGCCGGTCAGACTTTCAATACTCGTAAAGGTCCCGCTGATATCCGTCACCGTTCCCGCATTTGCGCCGGTGATCGTCCACGTGTTGGCCCCATCGGCCTGGGTCAGCGTGTCGGCGCCCAGCCCGCCGTCGACGTTCCCGCTGAGCGTGGCGCCGGAGCCGATGGCGAAGGTGTCGCCGACCAACCCGCCGGTCAGGTTCTCGATGCTGCTGAAGCCGGTCGCCGTTTTGCCGGTCAGCGTCCCCGAGTCGGCCCCGGTCAGGGAGAAGGCATTTCCATCGTCGTCGCCCACGATTGTGTCGATGCCGCCATTGCCATCGATGGCGCCGTCCAGCCGTCCGGCGTTGGTGAACGTGAAGCTGTCCGTGTTCGTGCCGCCGGTCAGGTTGGGCATATCGACGAAACGAATCGTCCCACCCAGTGTCCCGGTGTTGACGCCGTCGATGATCCACGTGTTGGCGATGTTATTGCCCTGGAACGTGTCATTGGCCCCATCGCCGATCACGCGCTCGATGTTCACCAGGTCCGTGCCCAACACAGCGACGACCGGTGCGATAACGGGCGAGTAGTCCACTTCATCGCCGACGGCGTGGGCGCCGCCATCGATCAGCCCGCTCAGGCTTCCGCCCCCGCCAAAGGTAAAGGTATCGTCGAGGTTCCCGCCTGTGAGGTTCTCGATGTCGGTCCAGGTGCTCATCTTGCCGGCCAGTGTCCCGGTATCCGCTCCGGATATGGAGAAGGCGTTTCCGTCGTTGTCGCCGATGAGCGTGTCGCCCAGGGCGCCGTCGCCGCCGCCATCGACCGCCCCGGTGAGGCTGCCGGCAACGGTGAAGGTGAACGTGTCGTCGTCTGCGCCGCCGGTCAGGTTCTCGACATTGCTCCAGCCTGTTGTTTTCCCTGCAAGCGTCCCCAACCCCACACCGGTGATGGAGAACGCATTGCCGTCATCGTCGCCGGCGATTGTATCGTTCCCGGCGTTGCCGTCGAGCGCGCCCGTCAGGCTTCCGGCGTTGGCGAAGTTGAAGGTGTCCACATTTGTACCGCCCGTCAGGTTCGCAAAGCCCTGGAATGCGATTGTCCCATTCAAGGTCCCGGAATTGACGCCGGTGATGTTCCAGGTATTGGCGACGTTCGTGCCCTCCAGGGTGTCATTCACTCCGTCGCCGATCAGACGCTCGATGTTTGTGAAGCCTGTTCCCGGTATCACCGTCACAGGGGCAACGACGAGTGAATAGTCCAGTGTGTCCCACGTGGTTTCTGCACCGCCATCGATCAGGCCGCTCAAACTACCCGCCGCGCCGAAGGTGAACGTATCGTCCCCCGTGCCGCCGGTGAGGTCCTGGATGTTGGTCCAGCCGCTGGTTTTGCCTGCCAGGGTGCCCGAGTCCGCGCCGGTGATGGTGAAGGTCAGGCCGGTGTTGTCGCCGATGAGCTCGTCGTTGCCTAAGCCGCCGTCCACCGCGCCCGTCAGACTGCCGGCGTTGGCAAAGGTAAACGTATCGGTCCCATTGCCGCCGGTCAGGTTTTCGATGTTGGTCCAACCGGAGGTTTTCCCCGTCAGGGTGCCGGAATTGACGCCGGTGACGACAAAGGTATTGCCGCCGTTATCGCCGACGATCATGTCTCCCAAGGCGCCATCTCCGGCCCCGTCGATGGGGCCGCTGAGGATTCCGGCGTTGCCGAAGGTGAACGTATCGTCGCCCGCGCCGCCGGTCAGGTTTTCGATGCCGCTCCAGCCGGAGGTCTTGCTGGTCAGCGTGCCGGCGTCTGCGCCGGTGATGCCGAAAGCATTTCCATCATTGTCCCCGATGATCGTATCGCTGCCGCCGCCGCCAGTGACGCTGCCGGTGAGGGCGCCCGCGTTGCCAAACGTGAACGTGTCGGCGGCGGCCCCTCCGGAAAGGATTTCGACGTTGATCCAGCCGCTTGTCTTCCCCGTCAGTGTTCCGGAATTCGAGCCGGTAATGCCGAAGGCATTGCCGTTGTCATCGCCTACCACCGTATCGCCGCCGCCGGCGCCATCCAGCGTGCCGGTGAGGCTTCCACTATTATCGAATGTGAAGGTGTCCGTGGATCCGCCGCCGGTCAGGTTCAGGAACCCGTCAAACGTAAAGTCATATTGCCCCGGCCCACCGACGTCGATCCGCACCGTTCCTTCGTTCACGCCATCGCCGCCGGCGATCTGCGTGATATTCCAATCGTTGATATTGCCGGATCCCACCAACGTATCATTGACGCCATCACCGATCAGCTTCTCGATGTTGGTAGCGCCCGTGGCGCCCAGCACGGCCACCACCGGCGCAGCCACGGCCGAATAGTCGACGGTGTCGGCAATAACCTCGCCTCGGCCATCGATCTGCCCGCTCAAGCTCCCAACGGCGCCAAAGGCAAACGTATCATCGACGGCCCCGCCTGTCAGGTTCTCGACGGCGCTCCACCCCGTGGTCTTGGGCACGAGCAGCGTGTCGGTCAGCGTTCCTACGTCGGCCCCGGTCACGGTGAAGATGTTGCCGAGGTCGTCGCCCACGATCGTGTCGCTAGCGCCGGCGCCGCCGTTGATGCTGCCCGTGAGGCTGCCGCCGCCGGTATTGATGAACGTGAAGGTGTCCGTCGTGTTGCCGCCGACCAGGTTGGCTGTGTTGTTGAACCGGGTCCCGTTCAGCGTCCCGGTATCGGCCCCGTCAATCACCCAGACGTTGACCGTGTTGTCGCCCACGACCGTGTTCGCCGCGACAGGAAGATTCAGAGTTTCGATGTTCGTCACATCCACGCCGAACGTGATCGTCAGTGGTCCCGCAAGCGCCGAGTAGTCCACCGTATCCCCAACGACATGGGCCCCGCCGTCGATCAGGCCGCTCAGGCTGCCTCCCACCTGGAAGGTGAAGGTGTCGTCGTTGGTGCCGCCGGTCAGGTTTTCAAAGCTGGAGAAGGTGATCCCACCACCGTGGAGTGTTCCCGCATCCGCGCCCGTAATGCTCCATGCGTCCACGACGTTGTCGCCTTGGAGAGTGTCATTGCCTGAAGCGGAACCCGTGATGGTTTCGAAATTTGTCACATTCGTTCCAATAATCACCGTCACAGGTCCAGCAAGACCTGCAAAGGAGATCGACTCGCCGCCGGCGGCCGCGCTGCCAATGAACGCATCGATGTTATCGAAGAAGTAGACGACGCCCCCTCCAACAGAGATTTCGGTTCCAAAGTATCCGTCACTCGTACCGACGGCGAGGATGTTAGGGGATCGGGCTGTGGTATAGGCCGACCAATCCAGGGTGTCCGTTCCCAATCCGCCGTCGATCCCGCCGGCGGTGGCTACTCCGTCAGCGAACGAGAATGTGTCGTTGCCCGAGCCGCCGGTGAGGCCGCCGAATCCCGTATAGGAGATCGTTCCGTTGAGGGTGCCCGCCGTAGCGCCGGTGATGCTCCATGTGTTGGCGATATTGTCCCCGACCAAGGTGTCGTTGGCCCCTCCGGGCCCGGTCAGGGATTCGACGTTCACCACATCCGTACCGATCGTGACGGTGATCGGAGAGGCCAGGGCCGAATAGTTAACCGAATCGCCCGCA
>JAADGH010000006.1:0-3924 GCA_013152475.1 Planctomycetota bacterium | reverse complement strand
CCGCATCGGCGCCGGTGATCGTCCATGTGTTGGCGACATTGTCGCCGGTCAGCGAGTTCACCCCGGCCCCGCCGTTGATCGCGCCGCTCAGCGTCCCCCCACCGCTCAGCGTAAAGTCGTCGGTATTCGTCCCGCCGGTGAGGCTGCCGAAGCCGCTGAAGGAAATCGTTCCGTTCAGTGTTCCGGCGTCTGCGCCGGTGATGCTCCATGTGTTGGCGATATTGTCCCCGACCAAGGTGTCATTGGCCCCTCCCGGCCCGGTCAGGGTCTCGACATTTGTTACGTTCACACCGATTGTGACGGTGATCGGAGAGGCCAGGGCCGAATAGTTAACCGAATCGCCCGCAGCATGCGCCCCGCCATCGATGAGGCCGGTCAAGCTGGTTCCCGCGTTGAACGTGAACGCATCGTCGTTGGTCCCACCGGTCAGGTTCCCGATATTGGTGAAGCCGCCGGTGACGCCGCCGCATCGGCGCCGGTGATCGTCCATGTGTTGGCGACATTGTCGCCGGTCAGCGAGTTCACCCCGGCCCCGCCGTTGATCGCGCCGCTCAGGGTCCCACCGCTCAGCGTGAAGTCATCCGTACTACCGCTGCCGGTCAAGTTGCCGATGTTACTGAACCCCCCGGTGACGCCCGTGACGGTCCCCTGGTCCGCGCCCGTGACCGTCCACGTGTTGGCCACATTGTCGCCGGTCAGGGTGTTGGCTCCGCCGCCCCCGCCGCCGTCAATCGCGCCGGTGAGTGTGCCGCCGCTCAATGTGAAGGCGTCGGTATTCGTGCCTCCCGTCAGGTTTGCGATATTGGTAAAGCCGCCGGCGACGCCGGTGACGGTCCCCGCATCGGCGCCGGTAATCGTCCAGGTGTTGGCGACATTGTCGCCTGTGAGGGTGTCAGCGCCCCCACCGCCGTTGATCGCGCCGGTGAGTGTGCCGCCACCACTGAGAGTGAAGCCGTCATTGTTCGCCCCGCCGGTGAGGCTGCCGAAGCCGCTGAAGGAAATCGTTCCGTTCAGCGTTCCGGCGTCTGCGCCGGTGATGCTCCACGTGTTGACAATATTGTCCCCCACCAGCGTATCCCCCGCAGCTCCTGGCCCGGTCAGGGTCTCGACGTTTACCACGTCCGTCCCGACGGTGACGGTGATCGGAGAGGCCAGCGCCGAATAATTCACCGAGTCCCCGGTGACATCTGCGCCGCCGTCGATCAGGCCGGTGAGGCTGCCCCCTGCGTTGAACGTAAAGGCGTCATCATTGGTACCACCCGTGAGGTTTTCGACGTTGCTGAATCCTCCGGTGACGCCGGTAGCGGTCCCTTGATCTGCGCCGGTGATCGTCCAGGTGTTGGCGACGTTATCGCCGGTCAGGGTGTCGTTCCCTGCCCCCCCGTCAATGGCGCCGCTGAGCGTTCCGCCGCTCAAGGTGAAGCCATCCGTATTGTTGCCGCCGGTGAGATTGCCGACGTTGCTAAAGGAATAGCTTCCATTCAGCGTGCCGGCATCCGCACCGGTGATACTCCACACATTTGCGGCGTTGGGGCCGGCAAGGGTGTTGGTTCCGCCCGTGTTGGTCCAGTTGATGGTCCCGAAGCTGACACCGCCGTCCTGCAGCGTGACGGAGTTGGTCCCGGCCAGAAGGTCGATGGTGAAGTTGGCGGCGCCGACCGCGACGGTTTGATCGCCGGCGGTGAAGGGATCGAAGTCAATGGCGCTGTTGTAGGCGAGTGTTCCGATGGCCAGCAGGTTGTGAGAGATGTTTCCCCCTGAAACGGACAAGACGAGGGCGTCATTGTCTCCTACGGCGGTTTGGTCGCCTGTGAACGTGGCGGCCCCGCCGGCCCCGAAACCGGCTGTGATGTCAACCGTCGGCGCAATACGTGCCTCCAGCTCCTCAATACCAAGCGTTCGATGGATGCGGCCGTTGGCCTTCATGACATTTCTCCCAGACATACCAAAATTCGCTCTATAATATGCCCTTACCATTCAATGTGGTGGAAATTCATCCTTTTCCGGTTTCCTGACTTCGTGCCGCTGCGGTCTCAATACGAAGGAGAATACGCCCCCTCTGTGCCAAAAAATAAAGGCCCAGCAGCTCGCCGTCTCCCGCCACAAGACAAATCCCCGGACGCGTACGGATAGGACCTTCCTACCCAGGCCCGGGATGTCTGTACAAGACGCAAGCGACCGGCGCACTCCTTGTCGAAAAACAACTTTCTCTTCTCGTCGTGCGCACCTGGGTCTTAGTAGGGTAGTGTACATCAACGAGGGTGACAAGTCAAGCAGGAAATGCGTTCAATCTGACCAAGAATCAAACGGCCACTCATGGCAACCCATGTTCGTAAATACGCTTCCAGTGTTTGGCTCGTGGAGCCCACCGATTGTCATCTCTGAAAGCGCGCCATATGTCAAGTTGTATAGGATTTTACGGCGGGGGGAGCGGGGGCTCGGGGAAAGTCCTCAAGCATTATGGATTGACTTTTCGGCGGACGGACGTTACTATCTGCCCTGCGAAGCGCCAGGAGAAAAACGTCCATGCTGTTCGACACAGTCACCATCGTCGGCGTCGGCCTGATCGGGGGATCGCTGGGGCTGGCGCTGAAGGCGAAGAACGCGGCGCGCCGGATCATCGGCGTCGGCCACCGGGAATCGTCCATGAAGCGCGCCCTCGAGCGCGGCGCGGTCGATGAGACCAGCCTGAACATCGAGGAGGCCGTGGGGGATTCCGATTGGGTGATTCTGGCCGCGTCGGTGCGCCTGATCCCCGATCATGCCGCCTTGGCCGCTGGGGGTATGAAACCAGGGGCCATCCTGAGTGACGTCGGCAGCACGAAGGAGGGAATCTGCGCCGAACTGGCGAGGCACGGACACAACGGGCTGCCGGTGGTGGGGATGCACCCGCTGGCGGGATCGGAACAGCGCGGCATCGAGGCGGCCCGGGCGAGCTTGTTTGAATCGACCACGTGCATCCTGACACCGGGCGAGGGCAGCACGGACGAGGCCGTGTCGAAGGTGACACGGGCATGGGAGGCCATTGGGGCGACGATCGTGGTGCTCACACCGGAGGACCATGACCGGCTGCTCGCCGGCGCAAGCCACCTGCCCCACGTCATCGCGGGGGTGCTGCTGAACTCCCTGACGGAGGACTGCCTCTCCTATGGCGGAACGGGCCTGCGCGACACAACACGAATCGCGTCGGGCAACCCGGACCTGTGGCGGGACATCTGCGCGGCCAATCGCCGACACATCCTGGACGCCATCGAGCGGTTCCAGAACGAGGTGGAGGTGTTCCGGCAGGCCCTCGCCGCCGAGGACGATGAGCGCGTGCGGGATCTCCTGAACGCCGCCAAGCAGCGCCGCGACAATCTGCCCGCGGCGCGACTGCGAAACCGAGAGTAGGTGACGACGCACGCTCAAACGAGTTTGAGCGTGGCACACGCACCGGTGGGGCTCGACCCGGCCAAGGGAGGTCGCCAAGGGACTTCCATGAGAATCCTTGATGCCCGAGGCGTTGTGGGTTGGGCGACAGTAGGAGCGGAATCCCTTCCGCGACAATCAGAATAAAGGAATGGCAACTATGCGTTGGACGATGGTCATTTCTCCGCGAAGCGAGATGGCCGACCCGATCGGACAGGGGGTGAAAGCCGATATCGTCGATCTCGGCATCGACCGAGTCGAGGACGTGCGGATGTCGCATGTCTATCTGGTCGAAGGCGACTTCGACGCCGATGAGGCCGAGCGCATCTGCCGGGAGCTCCTGGCCGATGCCGTCACCGAGGAATACCAGTGCGACGGCGTGGCGGACGTGCCGGAGGGTTGGCATGCGATCCACGTCTTCCCCAAGGCCGGCGTCATGGACCCCGTGGCGATGACGACGCTGAAGGCGATCAAGGACATGGGCCTGACGGCCGAGGATGTCAAGACGGGGAAGCG
>JAADGH010000144.1 GCA_013152475.1 Planctomycetota bacterium | reverse complement strand
CGGCGCTGATCTATAATGTGCACGAAGCCGTTCCGAGAATCAACGCCTTCGGGCGACACACGTGGGAGCGCATCAGCAGAACGATTCTCCCAAGCTGCAACACCATCGAGAGCGGACGGGAGTACCCAGCCGAGATGAAAGAATGGGTCGCGGCGGGGAAGCGGTGGGTGACTCACGCGCAGACGCCCGGCCTCATTGACCGCACGTACGAGTGCACGGCCGAGGAAGCCTACGACTGCTGGCGGAAGAATCTCGGCTACACCAGTCCCCTCACCACCGGCATCCAGGCCGATGAGGTGATCCCCGGCTATCCGGAGGAAACGCTGCACGCCTTCGCCCGGAGCGTGGGGATGCTTCGCGAGGACCCGAAGTTCGCCGGTCGGGAGTTCATCCCCTTCGTCGTGCGGACCTACCAAGTGCGCGGCGGGATGCTGTTCATGGAGTCGGTCCTGGCGGCCGGGTGGCCCTTCTCCATCGAGCTCTATCTGCCGGAGCGTCCGACCGAAGAGGAAAACCGGGTGAATATCCAGCGTTACCTGATCCACCGATGCCAGGGCTGGCAGGACTCACTGCCCGGCAGCCTGCGCCGCGCGATCATCACAATCATGTATGCCATGATGCCCTACTGCACGTCGAACGTGTGCCCCACGGTGGACTTCAAGGTCCACCTCGACATGCAGCTCCAGGCCCTGGCCACCGATCCACTGCTCTTCGGCCTCTACGGCGTGCAGCCGTATCGATCCAACTACGTGGACGAGGAGATGCTCCGGTGCATGGGCAAGATGCTGCGGCACTACTGCATCGAGGGCAAGACGGAGCGGCTGTGGAAGGACCCCTACCTGCTGACGCACATCAAGAACCCGGACTTCAAGGAGGGCCTGAAGTACTGGCAGGTGCAGGCCGCCGAGAAGGACGGCATCATCGCCCGGACGGTCAGCGGCTATGGCCGGATGCAGGGACGGTACCCGGCGAGTGCGAAGGGCGATACGGTCTGCATCCTGAAACGCAGCGCGAAGGCGCCGAATGTGCTGGCCCAGGAGATTCGGAATCTCCAACCCGGGCGGATGTATTCGCTGAAGCTGGTCGAGGCCGATCACGGGGATCTCGTGCAGCGCACGTCGCGCAGGGCGAAACACGTTCTTTCGATCCGTGTTGACGGGGCGGATGTGGCCAAGGGCGCGTTCCAGGACCTCTACTACAACGCGCGGGGCCCCAAGTATTTCATGGGCAAGAACCGCTACTGGATGAACTACCACTATCTCCAGTTCCGCGCGACCGGGCCGACCGCGCGGCTAACGATCACCGATTGGAAGGATGACAAGACGCCCGGCGGTCCCGTGGGTCAGGAGCTGATGGTGAACTGGATCGAAGTGCAGCCGTACGTGGAGGAGGGGCCATGAGCGACAAGTCCTTCGGCGGCGACAAGAAGGTACCGATGAGATCACCGCTTGCGAAGTCGGCGCGGGGCCGACGGATGTGCGCATCTATTTCATCCCTGTGAATATCGGGATCCTCCTCGTTTGAGCGTGTCTTCTGAAGGCGAACGCCTCATTCTCCCCCGCAGACCGTCTCCAGCCAGACCTTCGCCAGCAACTCGTGCCCGGCGGCGGTGGGGTGGACGCCGTCGCGCGTCCAGTGCTCGGGACCGGCTTCGTCGAGGGCCTCGTTAAGCGCGTCCTGGAATGGCACGAAGCGCGCGTCGAATTCGTCGGCTAACCTTC
The DNA here is from genome assembly GCA_013152475.1 of Planctomycetota bacterium. Lineage (GTDB taxonomy): Bacteria > Planctomycetota > Brocadiia > JAADGH01 > JAADGH01 > JAADGH01. The sequence goes on along the minus strand of JAADGH010000144.1, from coordinate 6,314 downwards.
GGACGATCTCCTGCCTCTGGGGCATCTCGGGGAACCACTCGTCCGTCACCGCGCCGCACCGCAGGACGAACGGCTCGCAGAGCACCAGCTTCACGTCGGGCAGCCGCAGCTTCGTGTAGTCGAGGAGCATGCGGTAGATCGTCTCATACCGATCTACCTCGACACCGTTCTTGCTGCCGAACTCGTGCCACGTATCGTTCACGCCGATGAGGATGCTGATGAGATCGGGGTTCAGGTTGATGGCGTCGATCTTCCACCGTGCGTACAGATCGACAACGCGATTGCCGCCGATGCCCCGGTTGTAGATCTTCAGGTCGTCGCCGGCGCGGTCGCGGAGGAGCTGGGTGGCAATGTGGCCGACATAGCCGCTGCCGAAGGCCGCCTCCCGGTTTGGCTCTTCGTTCTCCCTCGCTCGCCCGCAGTCGGTGATGGAATCCCCCTGGAATAAAATAACATCCTTCGCTTCAATCATGTATAACTCCGAAATGTGCGTACGCTATGCCCTGCCCGCGAACTCGCCGATCTCGACTCGCCGGCCCGTCTTCGTCGCCTCGAACGCCGCCAAGACGATCTCCTGCGTCTTGCGGCCGTCCTCGGCCGTGGCGCGGGGTGTTTCGTTGCCGCGAATCGACTCGACGAAGTTGTCCATCTGTCCCTGCGACCAGAACTTCCCCGTCCGCACCAGCGTGAAGGGGTGCCGCTCCTCGGCGCCCTCCGGGCCGACCACCACGTAGCTGAACTCGTTCTCCCCCTCTTCTTTCTCCGGTCCGTGAATCACGCCGTCGGGACCGAGGACATCCGGGCCGAGGTTCGGCGCCCGGCAGCCTTTCGGCAGCCCCCATGACCAGAGGCAAAGCATCTGGTCGCCGCTCTTGAAATCGACGATGAGCGTGCACGTGTCGAGCACGTCCCCCGCCCTGCCCATCTTCCACGTGCTTGCCGTTACGGCCTTGGCGTCGCCGAAGGTGTAGCGGACGAAGTCGAAGTCGTGGCTGCCGCTTTCGTCGAGGGGGCCGTTGCTGAAGCGGCTGTCGGAGTACCATGCGCCGTAGTTCGGCGGGCCCGGCGCCGCCCCCGCGACGATCCGCCGCCACATGCACGGCCGGCCGACCTTGTTTGCCTGCACCAGCTCGCGCACCTTCCCCCAGTCGGGGTCGAACCGGCGGACGAAGCCGATGGCCAGGACGACGCCGTTTGTCTCTGCCGCGTCGGCCATTTCGTCGCACTCCCGAAGGGTGCGGGCCATGGGTTTCTCGCACAGCACATGCTTGCCCTTCGCCATCGCCTTGGTGGAGGCGTCGGGATGGAACTGGGTGGGGATGCCCACGACGACGGCTTGGATGTCGTCCATCGCGACCAGCTCCTCGTACTCCCCCACCGCGCGCCCGATGCCGTACTTCTCGGCCTGCGCCTTGGCGCGGTCGAGGTTCTTGTCCGCGATGCAGACGATCTCCACGTCATCGCGCGCCGCCAGCGCACCCAGATGCGCATTGCTGATCGCCCCCGCCCCGATCATGCCGAACCGAATCTTCTCACTCACGATTCTTCTCCAAAATTATGGCCTCAAGAAGGGCCAGACTCCGACAAAGGCGGAAATCATACGATGGTTCCGGCGCAGGGTCAACACGAAAGACGGGGGGGCCTGCGGTCGGTGCTGACGGGTCCCGGCCGTGTCTATTTTTTCGCCGGCTCATCCTCGAGAATCTCGATGGCGGCGTCGGGGCAGATGGTGGCGCAGTCGCCGCAGGCGATGCACTTCGATTCGTCCTTGACCACGGCGGGAGTGATGCCGGTCTCGCCGAGTTTGTCCGACATCTCAAGGCAGTCCTTCGGGCAGACGCCGACACAGAGACCACACCCCTTGCAGAACTTGACAATGATGTTAACGCTTGGCATAGTTCGGATGACCTCCCCAGCCCAACTTGGAGTGTAGAGTCTGGAAAAACGTACGGTCGGGGGTTTCGATGAGGCGCAGTGTCATGGGCGATTTCTCCACGCGCACCACATCGCCGTCTTTCAGCGGCACATGAATCTGGCCGTCCACGGTAACGCCCACATCGCCCGCGTGCCGCTTGAGCACAACCTCGACCACCGAGGATGAGGACACCACGAGCGGCCGGTTGCTCAGTGTGTGGGGGCAGATGGGGGTAATGATGAGCGCCTCCAGCTTGGGCGTTAGGATCGGCCCGCCGGCCGCGAGACAGTGGGCCGTGGAGCCGACCGGCGTGGAGATGATCAGCCCGTCAGCGGCGTAGCTCGTCACGTGCGTCCCGCCAATGCGCAGCTCCATGTGCATCAGCCGGGACAGGGCGTCGCGCGACAGGACGGCATCGTTCAGCGCGATCGACTCGCTGAGGGTCTTCCCGCGGCGGATGACACGGCAGCGGAGGAGCATGCGGCTGGCGGGGGGGCAGGAGCCGCGGAGGATGTCGCTGATGGCCCGATCGAGGTCCGCCGGCGTGAACTCCGCGAGAAAGCCCAGCTTGCCCACGTGCACCCCGACGATAGGGATCCGGTTCCCGTCCAGGCGACGGACCGCCGACAGGAGCGTGCCGTCGCCGCCGAAGACGATCAGGAGGTCCGCTTTGGCCTTGGCCAGGTCAAGCTCCTCCCTCAGGTCCACGGCCAGCACGTTCGCCTTGCGCCGAAGGGTGGGAAGAAAGCTGCGGACGGTGGATTCCACCCGCGGCTTTTCCGCATTGCCGACGATGATGACGCACATGTTTTTCTTTCGCCGGGCAGCCATCAACACTCCGTTCCCGTTTCCACCCGCTCGTGAGCCGCTCGTACCGCGGAGGCGATTCCCTGTGCGTCCAACCCCAGCCGCTTCAACAGCACGTCTCGAGGGCCGTGCTCGATGAACTCATCGGGCAGCCCCAGGAGGCGGACCCTCCGCGCCCGGCCGCCGTCCGCAGCGGCCTCCAGCACAGCGGAGCCGAAGCCGCCCCTGACGGTGTGATCCTCAACGGTCAGACAGAAGGGCTGCTCCGCCAGCACTTTCTGCAGCAGCGTCTCATCCAGTGGCTTTGCGAACCGCATGTTGGCGACCATGACATTCAGGCCATCGTGTGCAAGCCATTCGGCGGCGGCCAGCGCGGGCCCGACCATGGCGCCGTAGGCGAGGATCGCCCCGTCCGGTCCTTCCTTGAGGACGGCGGCTTTGCCAAGATCGAGCGGCGGGGCATCCCAGCTCTCCGTCGGCGCCGCGGCGCGCGGATAGCGGATGGCGCAGGGCTTCTCCAGCTTCACGGCGAAGCGGAGCATCGCGGCCAGCTCCGGGCCGTTGGAGGGGGCCATGACCACGATGTTCGGCAGGCAGCGAAGATAGGCAATGTCGAAGACGCCGTTGTGGGTGGGCCCATCCCTTCCCACCACGCCGGCCCGGTCCACGGCCAGGACGACGGGGAGGTCCTGGAGGCAAACTTCGTGAAAGACCTGGTCGAAGGCCCGCTGGAGGAACGTGGAGTAGATCGCGGCCACGGGTTTTGCGCCGCCCACGGCCATTCCTGCGGCCATGCCCAGGGCATGTTGCTCGCAGATGCCCACATCGAAGAATCGGTCGGGAAATTTTTCCTGGAAGGGAAGCAGGCCCGTGCCGCTCGGCATGGCGGCGGTAATCGCGACGAGCTTGGGTTCTTCCTCGGCGATTTCGATCAGAGAGCGACTAAACACGTTCGTGAAGCTTTCGGTGTCGGGGGTGTCGTTCTTCGCGAGGATCACCCCGGTCTCGGCGCAGAATGTCTTGGGGCTGTGGTAGCGCTCAGGGTCCTGCACCGCCGGGCCGAAGCCTTTGCCCTTTTCCGTAAGCACATGAAGGAGCACGGGGCCGTCGAGGGCCTTGACGTCGCGCAGTGTGTCGATCATCTCTTCGAGGTTGTGCCCGTCCACGGGTCCGAAGTATCGGAAGCCCAAGTCCTCGAAGATCTGCCCCGCGACCATGCTGCGCTTGACGGCGTCCTTAACGTGCTCGAAGACGATCTCCATTTTCGGCCCGAAGACGGGGACGCGCTCGATGAAGCCATGGATCTCCTTCTTGAATTCATTGTAGAGCGTCGTCTGGCGCATGCGGCTGAGGTAGGCCGACATGGCGCCCACGGTGCCGGAGATGGCCATGCTGTTGTCGTTCAGGATAACGAGCAGGTTCTTGCTCTTGGTCCCGCCGGCATGGTTGAGGGCTTCGAAAGACATTCCCGCGCCCATGCACCCATCGCCCACTACGGCGACGGCCTTGTTGTTCCGGCCGGCCTTCTCGTCGGCGAGGGCCAACCCTTGCGCGCATGAGATGGCCGTGCCGGCGTGCCCCGTGGTGAACAGGTCGAACTCGCTCTCTTTCTTGTTGGGGAAGCCGCTCAGCCCACCCAGTTGCCGGAGTGTTTTGAAGTCGGCCGGCCGGCCGGTGAGGAGCTTGTGCGCGTAGGCCTGGTGGCCCACGTCCCAGATCAGGCGGTGAGTGCGGAAGTCGAGGCAGTAGTGCAGGGCAATGGCCAGTTCGACGACGCCAAGGTTCGACGCAAGGTGGCCGCTGTTGGTGGAGACCGTCTCTCGGATCAGATTCCGCATCTCCTGGGCCAGCGCCTTCAGATCGGAGAGGGACATCATGCGGATGTCTTCAGGGCCCCGGACGCGAGAGAGCAGTTTGGGCTCGTTCACGACCTGTCGCCCTCGCTTACGTCGAGCGACGCGGCTTGGGTCTGGAGGTTGCCTTTCTCGTCCTTCGTCAGGACCTCGATCTTTTTCTCGGCGTCTCCGAGCATTTTTCGGCAGAGCTTCAGCGCTTTCACCGCCTCGCCGTATTTTTCCAGCGAGTCATCCAGCGAGAGCTCCCCGCTCTCCAGCTCGCCCACCAGCTCCTCCAGCCGACTGAATGCCGCCTCGAATTTCACTTTCTCTTTCGCCATGATTCGTTCCTAACGTAGAAGAGGCTTCCAGCCTCTTCCGTGAAGCGGCATCCTGCCGCTTCTACGTTGTCAGCGCCCCAGCGCGACGTCGAGCGCCACGTAGACGGAGATCTTGTAGTGGACCGTCTTCTTGCTGCTGAAAACCCCCTCGCCAACCACCGGGATCATGTCCAGGATTGGAATGCCTTCGCGGACGCTCTCCCCGCCGACGGCCATGATGCCGGAGATCATCAGGTGCTGGGACGGCGGGACCTTCACATAGCCCACCGTGTCCGCCTTGAAGGCGGAGAACTCATATTCGGGCGGGCCCAGCACGAGTTTGCGCTGGCCCGGGAGGCTCCAGCTCACCGACTGGCTGAGCGAGGTGGGCGGATAAGGATCGAAGACCCGCGTCTTGTCAAAGAACCGGAGCCATATCGCCGACCCGCTGTCGCTGGTCACGGGCCGGATCGCGAGGGAGATTGCACGCGAGACGAGTTTCGTCTTCTTGATGAACGCCCCCTTCTCTCGAACCATCTCGATCTCCGGCTTGCCGTCTGCGCCGATGGACGGAAACATTCGGTCGGGAATGAGGCGGATGTAGACCTGCTGCATGTCGGACACGCGCATGCCAAACAGGGAAGCGACCGCGCCGTTTCGGTCCTGGCGGATGGTATCGTTCAGGGCGGAGATTTGCTCCTCGCTTCTCGGCGTGACTTGCAGCGCCCACTTGGGGGGGGCCTCGTCCCGCGATTTTACGGGGATACGCATGGCGCCCGAGGCGTCCGGTTCGGGAAAGATGTATCGTCGCACGTCCGGGGCCAACGCCGAGACCAGCTTGTTGGACACCATGAACACGGTCGCGCTGATGTCCACGAAACGCTTGTTGCCCAGTCCCTTTGTCAGCGCCTCGTCGGCCTTTTTCAATTTGCCTTCATCCGCCAGCTTGGCCGCGCGGCCATAGGCGGCGCTGGATTGGGCGATGAGATTCCCTTCTGCGTGCCCGAGCACAAGCCACAAGGCCAGAAACAGTCCGGTTAACCATAGGGCGGACGTTGGATGTTGGATGTTGGATCCTGGATTGGGGCAAAGGGAACGACTCCCTGTCGTCATGGTCATCTCCTCCTGTATATGAAACAATCCCAAATTGGCAATCCAAAATCCAAAAGGGTTCATCGCGTCTCCGAGACGATCTCGGTCAGGACGTCCAGGCTGTGCATCCACTTGGAGTCGCGGCCGCCCTCCGGCTCGAACGACATGCACCCATCGAAGCCAGCGGCCATTAAAATGTCACGGACAATTCTATAGTTTACCAAACCCTCACCCGTAGGGCAATACTTGAATGGCCGCGATTTGTTCTCTGGCGCAGACACGAAGGATTTCACGTGGACATGGACCACCTTGTCCGCCAGCAGCTTCGCCGCCCGGTGCGAGTCG
>JAADGH010000082.1 GCA_013152475.1 Planctomycetota bacterium | reverse complement strand
TCAGGGAGCCTTTGGCGTGAAAAACGAGCGAGCAGACGTGACACGCAGCGAACTCCTCGGCGGCGCGGTCCTTGTCGCGCTGGCCATCGGGGCGGTGGCGCTGCTTTATTTCCTTTTTCCGCGCGAGGCGCGGCCACCCGGAACTCGATCCATCGAAGGAGACATCGACTCGGAATTCAACTGGTGCGATGTGGAGCGCGAGCCCGCCGCCCAGAGCGCCATCGCCCTGAAGCAGCCGAACTGGATGGACGCCGCGCTTGATGAGTGGTGCGTTCTCGACGCGGCAAGCGGCGCGGTAGTTGCACGGGTGTCGCAGAGCTGGGGGCCCCGGAACGTGCCGGCGGGCCAGTACCGGGTTCGCGTTCGGCAGTATGCCTCCGACGGTATGGACATCACCCTCTCCCAGATCATCCACGTAGGCGAGGGGGAGCTCGTCCGGGTTGTCCTGTGCGGCGGCGTGAAGCCGGAACCGGCCGAGTGGGTGCCCACGCCTTACCAGTGGGGGATCGTAAACCAACGGGGAGAATATCTTCAGTTCGCCAGCGGGCGGTGGGACGCGCTGCTGATCCCGCCGGGGATCTTCCGGCTGGCGATCCAGCAGGACCCCGAGTCGGCGCGGGTGGTCTATGCCCGGGATGTGGGGGTCCCCGGCGCCGGGCTGGTAATGGTGAAGATCGACAGCGGCATCAAGCCCGCGCCGGCCGAGTGGGCGCCCACCCCCAGGCGATGGGCCGTGACCAGCCGATTGGGCGAGGAGATCCAACACGTGGCGGGCACATGGGAGACGGTGGTCGTCCCGCCGGGGAGATACGGCCTCGTCATCTATCCCGACAGCCCGGAGGCCCTGCCCGTGCGCTACCTCACGCGGTTCGAGGTGGAGGAGAGCGAACTTGCGACCGTGCCGATTGACAGCGGCATCACCGCCGAGGCGGACTCTTGGGTCCCGATTCCATACGCATGGTACGTTGTGGACATGACGACCGGCGAGGACGTGCAGGTCTGCAAGGGACGATGGGACCACCTGTTGATACCGCCCGGGCGGTATGACATCCGCATCCAGCCCGATGCGGAGGGATGCGTCAAGATGTCCTACATGCGCGGCGTCATAGTCCCGCCCGGCAAACGTGTGGTTGTCAAGGTGGACACCGGCATCGAGATCGATCCGGGCGAATCGAAGGAGGCGCCGCAGTGGTGGGCGGTCCTCGACAGCCAACACAGGGAGATCGTCCAGCGAGTGCAGGGCAAGTGGGGCAAGGTGGTCACGCCGCCGGGAAAGTACTTGATCGGTATGCAGCCGAGGGGGTACAATAAAAAGGAGGTGGTATTCGGCCCGTTCGATGTCCGCCCAGGCTGTCTGAACAAGATCACCTTGCGCGGCGCGGCGCGGTTTGCCGAGCCAGAGAAGCCGGCCCCAAAAGATAGGCGCAACTCTAAGCCATGACATCCTTGAAGATCAGCGTAGGCTACAACGGCGAGCCGAGGTACCCGGAGGTCATCGCCAAGTACAAGGACCGGATCGCCGACGTCTACTTCGTCGCGCCCTTCATGCCGTCGGGCCGCGGCGCGCCGGGCGATGCCGCCGAGCAGGTTTATGGCCTTCGCCTTCACGAGTTCCTGAAGTTCGCCATGCGCGAAGGCGTTCGGACGAACATCCTGTTCAACGCCCTCTGCCTCGGCGAAGGGTACGGGTCCAGCATTATCGGCCAGGGCCTGGCGGAGACGGTGGCCTTCTTCACCCAGACCTACCAGGTGGCCTCGGCCACGGTCGTCTCGCGAATCGACGGAGAGCTGATCAAGAAGCGCTTCCCCGACGTAAACGTCCACGCCTCGGTGAATATGTTCATTCGCAATCCCCACCAGGCGCTCGAGGTGAAGGACATCGCCGACACGATCATCCTCGACCGCAACGTGAATCGGAACCTGCCCCTCATTCGTGAGATCAAGGAGATCTCCGGCAAGCAGGTGCGCCTTCTCGTCAATGAGGCCTGCGTGCCCGAGTGCATCAACCGCGTCCAGCACTTCAATCGGATCAGCCACCAGACCGGCGACCCGGCGCCCTTCTACCTCCCCTGCGTGCAGCGCTACCACAAGGACCCGGCCGTGCTCTTCAAGTCGCCGATCATCCGGCCTGAGGACGTGCACCACTACGAGGGCCTTGTCGACAGCATCAAGCTCGCCTCGCGCTCGAGCACCCTCGACCAGCTCGACAGGATGCTCCACGCCTACACCACCGGCAAGTTCGACGGCAACCTGTTCGACATCGTCGAGTCCGGCGGGCTCGATTCGTTCCTCGCCGAGTGGCGGGAGCTGCACAAGGCCGACGATGTCGGCGACCCTTACCTCGACAACAGCATGGTGCCCGACGACTTCTTCGACAGGGTTACCACCTGCGACCACTACTGCCACAAGTGCAACTACTGCGGCAACGTGGCCAAGAAAGCCTACCGCGTCCTCCAAAAAGCCCCGATGACGGTGACGATATAGGCGCAAGGCGTCAGCTACGGGGGGAACATGGCCGGGTGGTATCTCTTTTCGCATCGGGGGTTATCTGTTGTAGGAGGGGAATCCTTTCCCCGATGGATCGCGGAAGGAATTCCGCTCCTCCCCCCCGTAACTGACGCATTACACAGGCTGACTTTTGCTTTGACAGCGCCCGTGGCCCGTTCTATAATCCCGGTGTGCGCGTTTCTTGGTCCCTGTGTCCCGGCGGATGAGCTATGGCGAAGGAACTGACCTACAAAGACGCCGGCGTGAATCTCGACCTCGCCGCCGACTTCAAGAAACAGATCGAACACCACCTCCGCCGCACCTTCGGGCCGCTGGTCATGGACAACATGGGCGGCTTCGGCGGGCTCTACTCCCTTCACGGCGACGGAAAGCTCTTCCAGAAGAGGGCCAAGAAACCCGTCCTCGTGGCCGGGGCCGATGGCGTGGGCACGAAGGTCAAAATCGCCTTCATGATGGACAAGCACGACACTGTCGGCATCGACCTCGTGGCCATGAGCGTGAACGACATCCTCGTCCAGGGCGCCGAGCCCCTCTTCTTCCTCGACTACATCGCCACGGGCGAACTCGACGAGCACCGCCAGCTCGACATCGTGAAAGGCATCGCCGACGGCTGCGAGATGGCCGAGTGCGCCCTCCTTGGCGGCGAGACGGCGCAGATGCCCGACATGTATCGCAAGGGCGAGTACGACCTGGCCGGCTTCGCCGTGGGGCTGGTGGAGGCCGGGCGGCTCATCGACGGCCGCCGCGCGGAACCGGGCGACGTGCTCGTCGGTCTGGAGTCGAGCGGAATTCACAGCAACGGTTATTCGCTCGTGCGAAAGGTGTTCTTCGAGCGGCAGAAGATGAAGGTGACCGACACCATCGCGGAGCTCGGCATGTCCGTCGGCGAGGCCCTCCTGCGGCCGACGCGGGTCTATGTCCGCGCCGTCAAGGCGGTGCTGCGCCACTACCGCGTGAAGCACGTGGTCAAGGGCATCGCCCACATCACCGGCGGCGGCCTGGTGGAAAACGTGCCGAGGGTCCTGCCGAAGAACTGCGACGCCGTCATCCGAAAGAAGTCGTGGACCGTGCCGCCGATCTTCGACGTGATCCGCAAGTTCGGGAGCGTCCCCCGCGACGAGATGGACCGCGTCTTCAACATGGGCATCGGCATGGTGCTCATCGTGTCGCCCTTCTATGCCGATTCCATCATCAGCCAGCTTGCCCGCCTCGACCAGCCGGCCCACATCATCGGCGAGATCAAGCCCGGCTCGGGAACCGTGCAGTTCGCGTGAGCCCTTGCTTCTTTACCGATGCTTCGGGTGCACACCCGTCGCCCGATTGATGAGGACCCGAAGCCGCGCGCGGTCCGACACGCACTCCCCCCGCGCGACGTCCTCCTCCGTGAAGACCGCCATGAGGATCTCCTTCGCGCCGGTGCGGTCGAAATCATAGATCATGTAAATCCTGCCGTCGGGCGCCTGCACCCCGTCGGGATAGCTCACCCCTCCGCGCTCGTCGAGCAGCAGGCCGCCTTCCCACGTTTCCCCGTCGTCATCCGACAAGGTTGCCATCAGGTGCGAGCGCGACTTCCCGTCGCACGGCTCGTGCTTCACGAGGAGCAGCTTCCCCGACGCCAGACGGCGGATGAAGAACCGCGCGTGGGGGATGTGCGTCACGGTTTCCGACCGCCGTCCCGGGCTATACGTCCGGCCGCCGTCGGACGAGAAGCTTTCGCCCACGCCGTACTGCGTTCGCACCAGCATCCACAGCCGGCCGTCGCGGCGCTCGACCAGCATGTGCTCGTCGCAGTTGCGGTCCGCCAGCACCGGCCCGCCAAGGAGCGACCAGGTCTCACCCCGGTCGGTGGAGCAGACGACGTTCGGCCGTTTCTCATTACCGAGGTCGAAGCGCCGCTCCTCCCGCGAGTTGGGCTCGATCTCCCACACCGCTGCCGGCAGGAGCCACTCGCCTGTGGAGAGCACCGTCGGTTTGTTCATCATGATGCCGCTGCACAGCCGCCGCGGCGCGGACCACGCCGGGTCTTCGTCGCCGGGGTCCTCCGTCACGATGGCCCACACGCCCGCGCGCCCGTCCCACCACGAATAGCCCTGGGCCCAGAAGAACCACAGCCGGCCCATCGGATCGCACCAGAGGCACGGGTCGAAGGCGCGGACATCGCCCGGCGGGTCGATGGCCAGCTTCAGACTGGACCAGGTCGCCCCGTCGTCGCCACTGGTCACGAGGGTGACGAAGTTTTCCGGTCCCTCGCCCCGCCCTCCGCTGTACCACGTGGCCCACAGTCGGCCGTTCGGTGCGCGTTCGAGTCCAGGGATGCCCTGGAAGATTCGCGCATCATCGGCGTGCTTCGCTCCGAGCGGCTGCAGCACCGGCGCGGGATCGAGCGCCGGATCGTTCGTCTTCGCACTCATGTCGCCTTCCTTCACTCGATTTATTTCTGCCACGGATTCTGCACGCCCTCGAAGGCGCCGGGGTCGAACTTGGCCAGGGCGGCGTGCATGCGGCGGCAGAGGTCGGGGTGCTTTTTGGCGACGTTCTTGTCCTGCTTGGGATTGTTCTTGAGATCGAGCAGCGACGGCTCGCGCTCGCCCGTGGGCCAGCAGGAGTAGATCCAGTCCTTGTTCATGGCTTGGCGCAGGTTCGTCTGGCCCTGGATGGCGCCGTTGAAACCGTACTGCCGCGGCTTCACCTTCCGTCCCGCCATGACCGGGATGAGCGACTCGCCCTGGAACTCCTTCGGCGGCTTCAGGCCGAAAAGGTCCATCACCGTCGGGGCGATGTCCCACGGCTGGGCGATGCGCTGGATGCGCCTGCCCTTCTTCTGGCCGGGGAGCTTGACAAACAGTGGAATCCGCGCGATGCCCGCGCGCAGGGGGAACCATGTGATCTTGCCCTCGGGCCTTCGTCCCTCGATCAGCCATGCCCCCTCCTCACCGATGAAGTGCGGCTTGCCGGAGCAGCCGGCGTCGCCGACAAATCCCGCGCAGATGCCGTGGTCGGAGGTGAAGATGATCGCAACCTCGTCGAGGATCTGCAGCTTGTCCAGCGTCGCCAGCAGGCGGCCGATGCAGCCGTCCACCATCGTGCACTCGCCGGCGTAGCGTGCCTGGGTGTGCTGGATCTCGCGCTCGGTGATGCCGAGCTTGCGGTAGAAGCCGTAGGGCGGGAACTCGATGACGCGGCCGGTGTGGCCGGGGTCGTAGCGGTCGATGTGCCACTGCGGCGGGTCCCAGGGCTCGTGGGGGTCGAAGGTCTCGAGCCAGAGGAAGAAGTCGGGGCGCTTGTAGTTGCGCTCCAGCCACTCGCAGGCCATCTTGTAGGTGCCCGGCGCGAAGAAGTCGTCCTCGTAGCGGCGGTAGGCGCGGTTCTCCTGCACACGGCGGTAGGTGCCGACGTTGTATCGGATGGTCTTGTGCGGCACGGGCATCTCTTCAGACACGTTGTAATCGGCGGCGAATCCATCGCCCTCCTGGCCGCGATTGCAGACGTAGTACTCGAAGCCCTGATACATGTTGCGTCCGCGCGTGACGCCGTTGGCGACGTCGGTGATCATGGACGTGTGGATGCCGTTGTTGTTCAGGCGCGCGGCGAGGGTCACCTCGTCGTTGGCGATGTTGATCCACGGATTGAAGGCGTGGTTCGGCTTGAAGCCCTTGCTCAGGACGATGTCTCGGCGGTTCGGCCCCGTGGGGAACGAGCCGATGCAGGCCTGGTCGAAGACGTTCGACATGGCGGCGAGCTTGTCCAAGTTTGGTGTGTAGATTTTTTCATTCCCATACGCGCCGATGTGATCGCGGCGGTAGGAATCCGACATGATAAAGATGACTTTCATTTTTTTTCTCCTACTCTTAATCCTAATCTCCGTGTTCTCTCACCACGAAGCACACGAAGGGCGCGAAGGGAGATGCCGAGAAACCCTCTTCGTGACCTTCGTGATTTCCCCGAAGTCCACAATCGCAAGTCGGCAATCGAAAATCTATTTCTTCTGCTTTTTCCCCGGCTTCCTTTTCCTCGGGAATGATGCGGCGAAGGACTATGGCTTCGCCTTGGCCTCAGCGGCGACCTCTTCGGGCGAGAGGCAGCGGGCCCAGATCTTCACCTCGTCCAGCAGGCCGACGAAGTAGCCGGGCACACGTGTGTCGCCGGGCGCGCCGCCCCAGGCTTCGCGGCCGATGACAAGAGGCTCGGAATTGGGTAGGATCTCCTTCGTCGCCCCGATCCGCGCCACTTCCTTGCCGTTGTGGTAGAGCACGACGCCCTTGGCCGACTCGACGACGGCGGCGACATGCTGCCACTCGTCCGGTTTGATGACGGGCTCCTTCGATGCGAAGTTGTAGCTCCACTTTCCGTCCACATCGCACGCCTCGAAGCTCAGCCGTCCATCGCGCACTGCGAGCACAAAAGGCGCGGCGGTGTTGCGCATTCGCTTGGCGATGATCCCCCGGCGCAGATCAACGGTCTTCGGCTTGATCCATGCGGCAAGGGTGATCTGCTTCAGGTTGAAGAGGTTGTGCTTCAGAAGCTCTGTATCCTCGACCTTTACACAGCCCTTTCCGTCGAAGACCGCCGCGCTGCCCTTGACGCCGTTTGCTTCATATGTCATCTCCCCGTCTATGACCCCGTGGAAGCCCTGGCCCGACACATCGCGCACGAGGGTACCTTCCTTCTTATCGAAGGTCCAGTGCGCGATGGGCCCTTGCATACCCACGAGCTTGGCCCGCTGCTCCTCGACCTTCTTGAGCAGCGCGGCCGTGTTGCGGACCTTCTGCGTCACGTTCTTGAACTGGTTCCCGCGCAGGAGGACGCCCGCGCAGCCGGCGTCGATCTCGATGCCCACGTCGGCGTTCTCTATCGTATTGTTTTCGATGATGACATCCTTCACGCACGGCGCGTCGGCCTTGTTGCCGCCGCGTATCCAGATTTTTGCGTTGTTGTGCAGGCGGTTGCGCCGGTGGATGGAGCAGACGGCGAGCGGCGCCGTGCTCGGCGGCCTGGGCAGGCCCTGCGTGCCGAGGAAGGAGTCGCCCGCGAGACGGGCGTTGTTCGCGCCGTAGCGGTAGCAGTTGCCCTCGAGTATCTCATTGTTGAAGAACTGGCAGAACCAGCTCGGCTGGTAGTGGCGGTACCACCGGCCGGAGTTGTAGAACCCGCCGGCCCGCGTGGCCTTGCATCCGTCCACGATGTGATGGACGGACGTGCCGTAGAATTGGATGGCGATGCCGGCATCGAAGAACTGGTTATTCACGAAAAGGTAGTTCCGCTGGAGCATGGTGATCGTAATCTCGGACTTCTCGTCGGGCACGATCTTCCACGGCTTGTCCACCTCAACATGCTTCCCGTCGTAGCTCTTGACCAAGCGGTACTGCCCGGCGCCCTTCCCGCCGATGATGAACACCCCCGCGCCGGTCCATCCGTCCTTGCGTTTGGCCCACTTTTTCCACTCGTCGGGGTTCACGATGTCGAAGCCGGTGGGTGTGATGTTCGTAGCCGTGCCCCAGTAGGCCCCATAGCCGGCGTCGGTGGTCATGGCCTCGCGGTCCCAGCCGTGCATGTTGCGGAGGATGTTGTTGGCGTAATAAACGTTCTGGGAATAGGCCGACCGGTAGCAGTTGAGGCTCCCGCCGGTGGACATGAGGTCTGCGCCGAGGATCTGGTTGTTCTCCAGGATGAGTCCATCGGAACCGTCGATGCAGTACCACCCCCAGCGGCCGTTGTAGAGGATGTTGTTCGCGATGCGCGCGCCACGCACGCGGTAGAGGTACATGGATCGCCCGGAGCCGTAAAGGTCGCAGTCGGTGACCTCCACGTTCGGCCCGCCGAGGCGGATGGTGTCGCCGCCGCCGGTGGAGAGCTTCTTGAACTGGGCAAAGCGCTCACCCACCTCCTCGACCTTCATGTGGCCCCGGAAGATGTCGGCGCGGACGCGGACGCGGCGGAGGTGGACGTTGCCCGCCTCCGGCTCGGTCTGGTCGGCGACGATGACGTGGATGTAGCGGGTGCAGTAGATGGTTAGGTCTTCGATGCCGAAATTATTCGTGCCCTTGACGATGGCGGGTAGGGGGTCCTTGCGATCGGGCCACATGAGGGCGGCCAGGTTCATGCGCTCGCCGCGGAGGATTGTGAAGCGCGGGACGGTGAGGGTTTCGGTCATGATGTATTTGCCGCGCGGAAAATAGACCACGCCTCCGCCGTTTTCCTCGGCCTTGGCGAGGGCCGCGTTGATGGCGCCGGTGTCATCGGTTTTGCCTCCGCCCGTTGCGCCGAAGTCGCGGACGTTGAAGACCGCGCCGGGCCAGGGCTTTTTCTTGGCGATGGTGATTTTCAACGGCTTGCTCCAGGCGATCTGTCCGCCGAGGCCGTTGTGGACGAAGACCTCATATTGCCCTTCGGGACAGTTCTCGGGGATCACCACGCGAATGGAGTAGGGCGACGCCTTGGCGACGGACGCCATGATCGGCCTCTCCTCTCGCTTCAGGACGACCTGCGGCCGTGCGCCGGGGAAGGCAAGGCAGTTCCCGAAGATGCGAATCCATCCGCCGGGGGTGGCGGTGAGGCCCGCATCGCCCTGGACCCACCAGGGGCTGGGGTTGTTCAGGAGGATCGGCTTCGACTTGCCGGCCTCATTGGCCACCCAGCAGAGAAAGACACCCGCCCTCATGTCCTGGGGGATGACGAACTTGACGGAGGTGTCGGACGGCTGGAGGGTCTCGACGGCCTGGGGCTTGACGGCCAGCTTGGCGTTGGCCCCGGGCATGCCGGGCCGGTCGGCGGGGAGCAGGGCCAACTCGACCTTGGCCCCTGGCCCGAAGTCGGCTCCGGAGACAAGGGCGGCCTCGCCGGGCCGGACGGGCTCGGAGGCCCAGAAGATCGTCGGGGGGGCCTGAGCGAGACAGGAGATGCAGACCGAAACGAAACAAAGGAAGAACACCCGGACGGCAGTCACTTTCATTTCAACTCTCCTTGGCATCTGCTCTCAGGGACTTGTGTCTTGTTCAAGGCTTGATAGGGTAGCAAAGGAGGCGAGGTTTTTGAACTGAAAAGCGGGACCATTCCTGTGATCGGAGGGACGCCGTAGCCGGAAAATTTCAAACTGGCCCTTGACTCTCTCCGGATCATTTGATATGCTCTCTGCCTCGGTGTGTCTGGTAACGTGGGGAAGTGGGGGGGCAGTAGGACTCGAAGAGCGCACTGTGGCAAAGCGAGGTTGTGCACCATGAAAATGACGCGCACCATGCGCAAACGGGTGAGGTCGTTGACTCGCAAGCAGTTGTTGGCCTATCTTTTCATGTCGGCGGAGGATTTGGCGGACGAGCAGTCACTGGGGAAACTGAACTCATTTGAGATGGGCAGTATTGTCATCTCGTGGGGCTACCACAGCGACCCCAAAGAGTTCCCGGAGTACATCCGGAAGGTGAAGGATCTGGCGCGCAGCGAAGACGAGCGGTTTCAAAAGTTCTATCTGGACAACACGGAATTCGAGGACGTGGAACCCGCCGAGTCGTAATGGCTCATTTCACTTGGCGTTCGCCACCAGGAAGGCATAGCCCAGCTTGTCCACCATTTCCACCAGGTTCCCCTGGACGCTTTGTGCGAACTTGTGCTGCGTGGTCATGAATGTCCCGTTCTGTTCCCATGTCGCGGTAACGAGCTGAAGGTTCGAGTCGCGACTCAGCGTGACCATTTGCCTCGCCTCAACCGTCAGGTGATAGGCAATCACACCCCTGTATGGTCCCACCGTCGTGCACTTGATGTAGATAAAGACGGGGGATTTCTTGTCCAGCTTGATGTGGTGCTGCTGCTGGAGCTGCGCCTCCGCAATCACGCGGAGCCCATGCTGGGAGATCCCCAGCTTCTTGGTGCCGTCAGGAATGTCCTCAACGACAACCCGCAGCGAATTCAGCCCCCGCATGCTCTGCACATCGGAGTCGCCTGTGGCGTGGAGAACAGGCGCTCTGGAAAGCAGTGCGAGCAGGAGAATGATCAACCCTCTCGTTTTCATTGGGTTCTCCCTCGAATAGAACTTCCGCAACCGTGATCCTGCGATCCCCATGCGCCGCCCCTCTATAACTCTACCACAGGATCCGTTCCTTTTCCACTGCTTTTGCATCGGTCCACCGAGGAGGTCTGAACGTCCTTTACAACCGGCGGGCCGTCTGGTAATGTGGCACCGCACGGTCTGAAGCAGACCAGGAAAGGAGCCGGCGCGATGTGTAGACCTCTTGGTGGGCCTTCCTTGTTCGTCCGATATGCCGGTCTTCTCGCGCTGTCCGTCGTGCTTCCCTCCTGCGGCGGCCCGCCGGGGGAGAGCGCCCGCATCGTCGAGATACCGCGTGTGAATCAGATCGAGATCGCGACGGGGGAGACCATCCAGCTCATCGGCGTGGACGAGATCATCTTCCCCGACCGGGTGGTGGAGATGAGCGACGAGGCCGCGCGGTTCACCCGACGCCGCCTGTCGGGAAAGGTGATCTATGTCAAGCGCCGCCAAGCCGTGCCAGGCAGGGGCGATCGGGTCCTCGGCGACGTCTATCTGGGAAACGACCTCTTCAACGCCGAGGTGATCCGGCAGGGCTACGGCAAGACGGCGAAGAACGTCCCGGCGGAATGGAAGGAGCAGTTCGAGGAACTCGAAAAGGACGCCCGGCAAGAGAAACGGGGCCTCTGGGCCAAGGAGGAGCAATGAAAGAGACCTGCATCGTCGGCATGTTGTCTCTGGTGGTATTGTGCGCAGCGGGCGTCGCCCAGCCGGTCGCCCAGAAGCTCACCCCCGAGTGGACCGGCCTGGGCGGGCGGTGGAAGACCGACGGCAAAAGAACCCTCTCCGGCTGGGGCTTCCTGCGCTATGACGAAGACCTGCCGGACGGCTTCCGCCTGAAAGGAAAACTGTCCATCGAGAAGGCCGGCGGCGGGGGCGCCGAGGGGGGCACGCGGTTTGACATCTGCTTCCGGCGCAATCCCAACGGGGAGCGGCCCACGTACCTGCTGCGGATCAAGTTCGACAGCATCGCGCTCATCAAGTGGGACGAGGGCCGCAAGACGCTCGACGAGGTGAAGATCGATGTCCCCCAGAAAAAGCCGATCCCGTTCGAGCTTCGCATGAAAGAGGGAAAGATCCAGGCCAAGGTGGGGAACAAGATCAGATTACAGGCCGTTGACCCGAAACCGATCGAGCACAAGAAGCTTCTCATCTGCTCCATCGGCATGAGGTGCAAACTGAAGGACCTGAAGCTGACCCCGCTGAAATGAGGTAAGGGGCCGAAGGGATCACGTGTCCGCCGACGGCTGCTCCTCCGCACTTTCCTCGGCTTGCCCCTCGGCGAGGAGCTGTTGCGCCTCCTGCTGGCTGGCGAGCAGATCGTCCTCCGTGCTGCCGCGGTTCTCCACCATCGCGTGCATCTGGTCCACGCGGTTCAGGCCGCGCTGGAGCTCCTCGCGCATGTGGCCGAGCACCTCGACCACGGTCTTGTCGAAGTGGGCGAAGGAACCGGCGAACTTCGTCTCGAAGACGGTGCGGAAGTAATCCTCGAACCGCGCCAGCCGGTCCATCACATCGTCCGCCTGCTGCCGCGCCCCCTCGGCGGCGGTGCGGGCGGAGCCGGCCTGGGCCGCCGCCTCGTCCGCCTTCCGCAGGACGGAGGACTCCAGGTCCCTCATGCGGTGGTCCAGCGTGCTCTCCGCCTCCTTCAGCCTCTGATTGGCGGTCGCCTGCGCCACGCTCAGTTTCTGGTCGAGAACCGATTGCGTCTCCGCCTTGGCCTGCTCCAGGCGGACTTCCACGCCGGCCACGCTCTGGGCGACAGAGAGCTCCACCTCCTCGATCTTCTGCGTGAGCGAGCTTTGCAGGCCGGAGACCTTCTCATCAACGGCCGCGTTCATCTCCGCCCGCGCCTCGTCCAACTGCACAGGCACGGAGGATTTCACTTCCTCGACGACCTGTGTCAGGGAGAGTTTCGCCAGGTCGATCTTCTTGGCCAGCGACTCCTGCATCTCGTTCAGTTTCTCGCTCAGCGCCGCCGCCTCCGCCGCGCTCTTCTTCACGCGGCCGCGCAGACCGACGGCCGTAACGAAGCCGATGATCGCGAGAAAACCGGCCGCCACACCGGCGACCAGCGCGACAAGCCCGGTGATCCCGGGCGGGTTGGTTAGAAATTCCATCATCTGAAACAATTCTCCTTTCGGCGCAATGGCCTCTCTACGATTGTCATCCGCCCCCATCACACCCTGCGTTGCTGTCCCCCTTCTCCCGTGGCTACTTGATGGACTTCAGGTCCACTGCCCTACCCGTCTTCGAGCTGATGACGGCGGCCTCGACGATGCGGATGGTCTTCAGGTTGTCCGCGCCGGAGGTCATGGGCTCACGTTTCTCGTTCAGCGCCCGCATCATCTCGCCCATGGACCCGCCGAAGGCATCCGGGAACCACGCGCCGCGGAGCTGGACGGTCTGCACGTAATCGGGCCTGCTCAGGAAGCAGACGGTGAGCTTCCCGCGGTCGACCGTCGCGCTGCCCTCGGTGCCGTCCACAAACCACTCGTAGCCGTGCATCTGCCCCACGCGGATGATGTTGTTGAAGTGGCTCATGGCCGCGAGCTTGTCGCTCGGTTTGAACTCGCACAGGACCGTGTGGCACATGGGCGTGACAGACGCCTGGCCGGGCTGCATGTTGGCCGTGCACTTCACCCGCACCGGCTCCTTGCCGGAGAAGTGGCGGAGCAGGTCGATGTAGTGGCAGCCGTGATCCACGATGTTGAAGTTGCGCAGCTTGCTCACCCACGAGTTCGGGTTGTCCTGGAAGGACCGGTGGAAGTGAACGATGGAGTAGACGTGGCCGAGCATGCCCGTGTCGATCACGTGCTTCAGCGCGCGGTGGTTCGGCGCCCAGCGCGCTTGCTGGTTGATCATCAGGGGCAGCTTGGCCTTCTTGCACATCTTCACCATGGCCACGGCGTCCTTGAACTCCATGGCGAAAGGCTTTTGACTGAAAATGCCTAAGAGCTGCGGCCCGGCGGCCTTGACGACTTGCGCCATGACCTTCCGCCGGATGTTCGCGTGCACGGCCAGGTCGATGATCTGCACATCGGGGTGTTGGCACAGTTCCTCGATGCTGTTGCAGACGGTGGGGATGCCGTACTGCTTCGCCATCGACTCGGCCGCCTCGCGCTTGATGTCGTAGCAGGCGACGGTGCGGTAGCCGCAGTTGGCATAGGCGCGCTGGTGGGCGTTGCGGGCGATGTTGCCGCAGCCGACGGCGCCGATGCCGTAGTCCTTTTTCTCCGGCGGGCCGGGCATGTAGTCCTGGAGCCTGAGTTCCAGTAGGGGTGGTCTGTCCTTGTTCATCTCATCCTCTCCTTGGCCGGGGACGGCCTCTGTCACCTGTCGCGGTACATGGGAGACAACTAACACAACGCCGTGATTTTTGCAACGTATTCTTCGTCCGATCTCGACCCGATGTGCGCAGACGCGCAACGACATGAAGTGAAAACCGTGAAAGGAGAGGGCGATGGAAATCGGCGAGGACAAACGGCAATGGATGGACGCGGTCGGGCGTGACGGAGAGGGGCAATCGACGTTCGGCAGCGCGTAACATGCGAAATGGGTCAGTCCTCATCGAGGTTCAGATCGGTCTGGGCGGATTTCTGCGGTGGAGGGGTCGGCGGTTCGAGGCCGACGCTCTGCCAGGCGGTGCGCTCGAGCCAGGCGTCGAGGACGGATTTCTTGAACCGGAGGGTCCGGCCTACGCGGCTGACGGGGACCGTGCCCCTGCGGACGTGGCGGTAGAGGACCTGCTTGTGGAGCTGAAGATACCCCGCCGCCTGTGCGACCGTCATGATCTCGGGGTATTCGTCTTCCGGCTTTTCGTTGTCTCTCGCGTCCGTCATGTTGTCTGTGAGGTCTCTCGGTGCGTCGTGGCATTGCGACGAAGCCATCTCAACCTGCGACGAACCAGGCTGCCACACATTGTGTGCCACGCTCAAGCGTGCTTGAGCGTGTGAGTGCCGAAGCACCTGGCGCATCGCGAGACACGCTCAAACGAGTTTGAGCGTGGCACCCGTTTTCACGGGATTCTCTCGCAATGACAATTACAAAAAGGCGTAGGTCACTTGGCGAGGGCCTTTTGCACCTCGCGCAATACCCGTTCCACAATTTGCTCTTCGTCAGCGTTCGATGCCTTGCTGCCCGACTCGGCGGCCGCCTCGTCATACGGCTTCCCGCACGCGCCGCAGTTGGAGCAGGCCAGTGTCGCCCGACCGGTCAAGCCGAGCTGCTCTCGAACATCCATGAGCCGGCGAATCTCGTCGGGGGTCAGCGTCTTCACCTGCCCGAGCTGCCGGGCGGCGAGGGTGACCTCGGCGCAGTGCTCCACCTTCTCTAACTTCCGGTAGGCGTCGAAGACGTCCTTGCCCACCGTCACCGCGCCGTGGCGGTCGAGGACGATGGCGTCGTGGTTCTCGATGAGCTCCTGGATCACCGTCGGCCCTTCGGCGGACGTGGGCGTGGCGTAGTCGGTCGTCGGGATCGAGCCGAGGGTGAAGACCACCTCCGGGATGACGCACTGCGCCAGCGACAGGCCGGCGATGGTAAAGGCCGTGGCCACGGGCGGGTGGCCGTGCACCACGGCCATGCCGTCGGTGCGCTTCCCGTAGATGGCAAGGTGGAGGCGAATTTCCGACGACGGGTTGCGCTCGCCGGAGAGTTTCTTGCCCTTCATGTCGGTGACGATGAGGTCCTCGGGCTTCATGTGCCCCTTGCTCACGCCGCTTGGCGTGGCGAGAATGCGGTCCTCGCTGAGGCGAACGCTGATGTTGCCGTCGGTGGCGACGACGAGATTCTTTCCATACATCATGCGTCCAACCTCGACGATCTCCTCCCTGCGCTGGCGTTCCGATGGCATGACTACACCCCTTCCTTTACGTCCACTTCATCAATGACCCCGACGATGGAGGCATGGACCGGGGCGTTCTCATCCTCCACGAGCGTCCGGGTCGAGCTGCCCTCCACGATGACCAGCACGCGGTCGCCCGGGCCGGCGTGGATAAAGTCCAGCGCCAGAAGCGAGTCCCCCTCCGGCTTGCCGTCGGGCATCTCCGGCTGAACGACCATGAGTTTGCGGCCGTCGTAGATCGGATGATGCACCGTCGAGACGACCGATCCCAGGACGCGCGCGATGATCATTCTTGCTCCAACATGCGTATGTAGTTCACGTTCCGAACATGGGGTCAACGTAGAAGAGGCCTCCAGCCTCTTCCGAAGCGGCAAGATGCCGCTTCTACGTTAAGCGTCGGCTCGGGCTGGGACTTTCCGCAACGACGAGCCACGTGCCAACCTCCCGGGGGTTTGAAACCTCCGGGAGGATAGGTTCAAATCACGATCTCCTTTTCCTTCCTTCACGATGTCCCGGGCAGTCCACTTCATCCACGTGCCCGACCACGGTGATATCGACCGGGACGAACATCTCCGGCAGCGCCATCGACGCCTCTCGGCCCGTGCAGACATGGACGAGGTCCCCCTCGCCCGCCTGGACGGCGTCGGTGGCGACAACGGGCTCGGACTTCGGTTTCAGGTTGTGGTCCAGGGGCTGGACAACGAGGAAACGAATCCCCTCCAGGCCCTCGACCTTTCGCGTTGCGACAACCGTTCCAATGACTCGTGCCAAGTGCATTGCACCAACTACAATAAATATGTATCCAGATCGTGCCGCGGGTTCGGGATGACGACATCGCGGACGAGCATGCCTTCATTGCTGATGGCCTTCGACCCGGCGGACACGGCGGCCTCGACATCGGCGATGAACCCGCTCAATGTAATGAACGACTTGCCGCCCAGCCCTCGGGCCAGGCGAATCTCGATCAGTGTAATCGCCGCGGCCTTCGCCGCCACGTCGCCTGCCACGATGCCCGAGGCGACGGAGAAGGTTTCGATGATGCCGAGCGTCTCGAGCTCGGAGACGTTGGACGTGCCGAGGATCGCGGGGAAGACCTGCTCGTGGATGTTCGGGATGAGGAGCGAGTCGACCACGCTGTCCGCGCCGATCTCGACGCCCATCGCCACCGACGTCTCCACCGGCGCCACCTCGCCGCCCACGACGGAGATGTACTTGCCGGGGCAGATGGGGCGCGAGTCGATCAGCTCGACGGGCGCAACCTTTACCATCTCGTCGCAGGCGTGGACCCCGGCGGCGACGCTGTTGAACTCAACCAATCCCAGCGCGGGGTGCATACGGCATATTTCCTTCTTGCTTGCCTCCGTTCGCGCGAAGAGACACGCTCAATTCCACGAAGAGGCGTGGCGCAATCATAGGGCACTCGCGCCCCTTTTGCAACGGAAAAAAACGAGCCCGGCCGGAGGGTCCGACCGGGCTCGCGTTCGATGCGTCCTGGAACAGGGGGATCAGTATGGCGGATGGCCGCCGCCCGGCATGGCCGGTTCCTTCTCCTCCTTGATCTCGCTGACGAGGGCCTCGGTGGTGAGCAGGAGCGATGCGACGCTCGACGCGTTCTGCAGGGCGGTGCGCACGACCTTGGTCGGGTCGATCACACCCATCTCCACCAGGTTGCCGTACTCGCCGGTAAGGGCGTTGTAGCCGAAGTTGTCGTTCTTGTTCTCGGACACCTTCTGGGCCACGACTGCGCCGTCGACGCCGGCGTTCTCGGCGATTTGCTTGATGGGGGCCTGGAGGGCCCTGCGGATGATGCCGATGCCGATCTGCTCGTCGCCGGGGGCCTTCACCTTGTCGAGGGCCTTGATGGCGCGGAGCAGGGCCACGCCGCCGCCCGGGAGGATGCCCTCCTCGACTGCCGCGCGGGTGGCGTGCAGGGCGTCCTCGACGCGGGCCTTTTTCTCCTTCATCTCCACCTCGGTCGCGGCGCCGACGTTGATCTGGGCCACGCCGCCGGACAGCTTGGCGAGGCGCTCCTGGAGCTTCTCGCGGTCGTAGTCCGACGTGGTGGCTTCGATCTCGTTGCGGATCTGCTCGATCCGGCCCTTGATGGCGTCGGTGGAGCCGGCGCCCTCGATGATGGTGGTGTTGTCCTTGTCGACGACGATCTTCTTGGCTCGGCCGAGGTCGGTCATCTCGATGTTGGCCAGCTCGATGCCCAAGTCCTCGAAGATGGCCCGGCCGCCGGTGAGGATGGAGATGTCCTCCATCATGGCCTTGCGGCGGTCGCCGAAGCCGGGGGCCTTGACGGCTGCGCAGGCGAAGGTGCCGCGGAGTTTGTTGACCACCAATGTGGCCAGGGCCTCGCCCTCGATGTCCTCTGCGATGATGAGCAGCGGCTTGCCGGCCTGGGCGATCTTTTCGAGGAGGGGCACCAGGTCCTTCACCGACGAGATCTTTTTCTCGTGAATGAGGACATAGGCATCCTCCAGGACGGCCTCCATGCTCTCGACGCTTGTGACGAAGTGCGGGGAGAGATAGCCTTTGTCGAACTGCATGCCTTCGAGGAGCTGGACGTCGGTCTCGATGGTCTTGCCTTCCTCGACGGTGATGACGCCGTCCTTGCCGACTTTTTCCATGGCGTCGGCGATCTGCTCGCCGATTTCATTGTCGTTGTTCGACGCAATCGCCCCGACCTGGGCAATTTCCTTCTTGCCTGCCACGGGGGTGCTCATCTTTTCGAGGCACTTGACGACGGCTTCGACGGCCTTCTCGACGCCTCGCTTCAGGGCGAGGGAGTTGGCGCCGGCGGTGACATTCTTAAGGCCCTCTTCGAAGACGGCCTCGGCCAGGATCGTTGCGGTGGTGGTGCCGTCGCCGGCGACGTCGCTGGTTTTCGATGCAACTTCCTTGACCATCTGTGCGCCCATGTTCTCGCCGGCGTCATCGAGGTCGATTTCCTTGGCCACGGTCACGCCGTCCTTGGTCACGGTCGGCGCGCCGAAGCTCTTCTCCAGAATCACGTTTCGGCCGCGGGGGCCGAGGGTGGCCTTCACGGCCTTTGCAAGCTGGCGCACGCCGCGGCGAATCGCCTCGCGTGCGTCCTGTTCGAATGAAATCTGTTTTGCTGTCATTCGGGATCCTCCTCCCAATCATTCACCAGTGGGGTTTGCATGCGCTGCAAGACGACGTACCGGTTATCCCAAGATTGCCAGGATGTCCTCCTCCGGCATGATGAGGTATTGCTCGCCCTCGATCTTGATTTCCGTTCCAGCGTAGGAGGCGAAGAGCACCTTGTCTCCCTTTTTCACTTGGAACGTCGACCGCTCGCCGGAGTCCAACAGTTTCCCCTCGCCCAGGGCGACGATCTCGCCCTCCTGGGGCTTTTCCTTGGCTGTGTCGGGCAGGACGATCCCGCCAGCCGTCTTCTCCTCGGCTTTCAGGCGCTTGACCAGCGCCCTATCGCCGAGCGGCACGACGTTCAGCTTTTTTGCCTTCTTCATCGGCTGCACACTCCTTCATACTTGAACAAGACCTTACCCAATTCGTTTCCTCTATCGGCTGATCCGCGTGGGCCCCCGTGGGCGCCTCATCGGATATCCAAATAAGTCCGTCGAATCAATTCCTCCAGCACCGCCTGCATGAGCCCGTGGTTCAGGGGCTTTGCCAGCAGCGTATGGGCGCGGGCGCACAGGGCCCGAAGCATGAGTTCCTTGGTCACCTTTCGGGAGACCAGGATGCACGGCGGCGGCGCCTCGACCGTCTCCCGGATGATCTCAATGGCCTCCACTCCGGTCATGTCGGGCATCTGCATCTCGAAGATGCCGACATGGATCCGGCCGCGCTTCACGATGCGGATCGCTTCGAGGCCCGACTGCGCCGGGACGGTGTCATACCCCTCCGGCTCCAGATGGGACCTCAGCTCATCTCGCGTGGTCTCATCCTCGCCCGTGATCAGCACCGAGTATTGACTGTACCGCTTCACGGCCATCATGCGAGCGAAACCCCCTGTCCGCGGATGCCTCTCCGGGTAAACAGACTCCCTCTAACAGATGTTCCCCCCTTCGCAAAGTCCATGCCAAATTGTAGCGAACGGCCCTGGTGAGGCCGGAAGGGGCGGAATTCGAGCGTCTGGGCGTCCTGATAGTCCCTCTTTTCCGCCTGTCAGAATGGCACTTTTGCGCCGGAGCGGCCCCGGGCCCTGCCAGATTGGCAGGAGATCGTTCGCGACCGGCATCGTACCGTACTCATACAGAGGGCGGGGACCCGACAAATAAGAGCCTATCCGAAAGCCGGGCATGTGTAGACGGGCGCGACCTTCCCGCAGGCATAAGGCCTGCGGCTACAGGTTTTCGGATAGGCCCTAAGTTCTATTGGCTCCGGAACGGCTCTGCTTTTGCCTTGACAGGGGCCTCGATAGCTGATAAGCTTCGCTTGTTCTGCGTTTTGCATTCCCCGCGGGTCTGCGGAGAGCCACGATGAAAATCGGCGTTATGTCGGACTCACACGACAACATGCCCATGATCCGGAAGGCCATTCGGCTGTTTACGGACGAGGGCGTCGAGGCGGTGCTCCACGCAGGCGATTTCGTCGCGCCCTTTGCCGTGAAGGAGATCATGAAGTTCCAGGGGAGGGTGAAGGCGGTTTTCGGGAACAACGATGGAGAGAAGGAGGGCATCCTCAAGCTCGGCTTCGATGTGTCGGGTCCTCCGCGCACCGTGGAGATGGGTGGGCGGAGGGTCCTTCTCTGCCATGTCCGGCCCGAGGATACGGAGAGCGCCGACGTGGCCATCTTCGGCCACACCCACGCGGTCGAGATCGAAGAGGGCGCGCCGCTCGCGCTGAACCCCGGCGAGTGCGGCGGCTGGCTGACGGGAAAGTGCACCGTGGCGCTGCTGGACCTGGAGTCTCTGAAGGTGGAGATCAAGGAGCTGTGAGCGCATTACCGAGGATTGCGGGTGTGGCCCTCTGGATCGTCCTCGCGACGGGGTGCGTCGAGCGGACCATCACCATTCGGTCCGATCCCCCCGCCGCGCATGTCTATTTCGAGGGAAAGGAAATCGGCCAGACGCCGATGACCGTGTCCTTCGTGCACCACGGGACCCGGCAGGTGACTCTGTTCAAACCGGGGTATGAGAAGCTGCACGCGATGGAGGAGATCAAGGCGCCGTGGTTCCAGTGGTTCCCCATCGATTTTTTCACCGAAGTGCTCTGGCCGTGGACGCTCAAGGAGGAGCACCTCCTCGAATACAAGCTCGAACCGGCCAAGGAAGTGCCCACCAAGGAGCTCCTCAACCGCGCCGAGGAAATGCGCAAACGCGCCTACCACATCCAGCCGTAGTCCGCGCCGAGGCGGTAGAGGTCGTTGACAGGCTGTGGGCCTTCTGTTAAAATATTCTGTGGTCAAAGGAAAAGGACCGGACAACCATCGTCTGCTGATCCTTGGAGGAACCATGCGTAGGAACCTGTGGGTTGTGTGCCTTCTCCTGTGCTTGCCTCTCCCGATTCGCGCCGCGGGCCTTCCGCCCCAGATTGTGGCCGAAGTGGGCGACAAGAAAATCACAAAAGAGGACCTTGCGAAAGAGCTTGCCCAGTTCGCCGGCCGGGATATTCTGAAAAACCTGATCGACGAGAAGATCATCCTGCAGGAGATCGCCCGCCGACGGATCCACATCCCCGACGACGCCGTGGAAGGCCGCATGAAGGCCCTGGACTTCCGCGTGCGGAAACGTACCGACGGCAACCTGACCCTGCCGGGCCTGCTGCAGAAACGGGGCTCGTCGCTCGAAGCGCAAAAAAACGGCGTCAAGCTTCTCCTCGCCATCGAACAGATGGCCAAGGCGGACTTCGGTATGCACGGGCAGCAGCCGATTTCCAATCTCAAGGTCCAGAAATGGCTCCAGGCCCTTCGGAACCGGGCCAAGATCATAGGCGAACAGAGCGGCAAACTGCCCAAGGGCGCATACGCCAGCGTCAACGGCGAGATCATATCGAGGGATGATTTCTATGGCATCCTCTTCGCAAACTCCAGCCCGGCGGATGTCGACATTGCCATCGAGCAGATCATCTCGAGGATGATCGTCGACCAGGAGCTGAAGAAACGGAACATGACGGTGAACCTGTCGGACATCGACTCGGAGCTGGCCCGGCGCGAAGCCGTCCTCCACCGCAACCCCGCACACAGACACATGAAACTCGACGACGTCCTGCGGCTGAACGGAACCTCGACCTATCAGCTCCGGGCCGACCCCAACTTCCGCGTGCGGGTGGCCGCGGAGAAGATGATCCGCACCGAGATCACCGACGATGAGGCGAGACATTTCTGCGAGCAGCACAAGGCCCTCTACGGCAACGGACAGGTTCGGGCCAGCCGAATCTTCATCGCCATCTTCGATCCCAAAACCCGGCAGCCGCGAGGGGAGAACCCTCAGCGATATGCCAGACGGAAGATCGACGAACTGGCAGAGCAGATTCGCAACGGCGCGGACTTCGCCGAGATCGCCAGGAAGTATTCCGACGACCCGAAGGACATCAAGAAGAAGGGCGGGGATCTCGGGTTTTTCCCCCGGTATGGACAGGTGAAGGACCCCATGGCCAAGGCCGCCTTCCTGCTCCGCCCGGGCGAGGTCAGCGGCGTGCTCCCCGGCTCCTTCGGTTATTATCTGATGAAGACCACAGACGTAAAAGAACCGGCCTTCGTGGACTTTGCCAAGGTGAAGGACCGTGTGGTGGAGGACATGGTGGACGACCGCTACCCCAAATGGATGTCCGACCTGCGCAATCGCGCCAAGGTGAAAATCCTCTACACCCCCTGACCTTTCGCAACAGAAACTAAGCAGTTCCTGTTGCGGAAGGTGCGTTCGCCCAGCACGCTCAAAGTTGTTTGAGCGTGTCCTTGATCGGGTGAGGCCGTCCGTGGGACAAAGGCCCGAAGTCCGGCGGCTTCGGCTACTTGGATTTCTTCTTCTTGCCTTTGTTCCGCTTCTTCCCCTTTCGCTCCAGGCGCTTCCTTAATTCCTCCAGTTTCGTCAGGGCCTCGATGGGGGTGAGGAGGGTGGTGTCGATGTTTGCGATTTCCTCCAGCACCGATCGCTCCTCGGGCGAGAGCGATGCGATCTCGATGCCGCCGAAGAGGGACATCTGCCCGGCCTTCGGCTTTTTCACATCGAGTGTGTCGTCGCGGGCGAACTTGGGCTTGTCGTCGATGTCGAGGGAATCGGCCTCCAGGTTGGCCAGGATGACGCCGGCGCGCTGGAGCACCTCGCGGGGGATGCCGGCCAGGCGGGCGACGTGGATGCCATAGCTCTTGTCCGTGCCGCCCTCGACGATCTTTCGCAGAAAAACAATCTCGTCTTTCCACTCCTTGACGGCGATGTTGTAGTTTTTGACATTCGGGAACAGCAATGCCAGCTCCGTCAGCTCGTGGTAGTGCGTGGCGAAGAGGGTCCGGCTTTTGATGTGCTTGCAGACGTACTCCGTCACGGCCCAGGCGATGCTCACGCCGTCGAAGGTGCTCGTGCCCCGCCCGATCTCATCGAGGATGATCAGGCTCCGCTCGGTGGCGTTGTTCAGGATGTTCGCCGTCTCGTTCATCTCGACCATAAACGTGCTCTGCCCGCGCGTCAGCTCGTCCGCCGCGCCGACGCGGGTGAAGATCCGGTCCACGATCCCGACCCTCGCGGATTTCGCAGGGACGAAACTCCCCATCTGGGCCATAAGCACTAAGAGCGCGCTCTGGCGGATGTAGGTGGACTTGCCGGCCATGTTCGGGCCGGTGATGATGGCCACCTGGCTGTCCTTGTTGTCGAGGCGCAGGTCGTTCGGCACGAAGGCCTCGTCCGCCTGGGTCACCTCCAGCACCGGGTGGCGGCCGTCCAGTATTTCGATCTCAAACTTCTCGTCGACCTCGGGCATGACGTAATCGTTCTCGGCGGCGACGTGGGCCAAGTCGCTCAAGACATCGAGCTGCGCCACGGCCTCGGCCGTGCGCTGGATGCGCTCGGTGTGGGCGGCCACCTGGTCGCGAATCCCCAGGAACAGGTCGTACTCCATCTCCTGCGCCCGCTCGTCGGCGGTGAGGACGCGGGACTCATACTCCTTCAGCTCCGGCGTGATGTAGCGCTCGGCGTTCTTCAGCGTCTGCTTGCGAATGTAGTCGGGGGGGATGCGATCCTGGTGGACGTTCGTCACCTCAATGTAGTAGCCGAAGACCTTGTTGAAGCCGACCTTCAGCGTCGGGATGCCCGTGCGTTTGACCTCGTCGGCCTGGAAGTTGGCGATCCACTCCTTGCCCCCCTTTGCGATGCCGCGCAGCTCGTCTAAGTCCTGGTCGTAGCCCTCGCGGATGAGACCGCCCTCCTTGAGCGTCGGCGGCGGGTCGGAGGCGATGGCCGTGGCGATGAGGACGCGGGCGTCGTCCAGCGGGTCCATCTCCCCGCCCAGCGTCTTCAGGAGCGGGGCCGAGCAGGTCGAGATTCTCTCCTTGATCGGCGGGAGCTGCTCGAAGGACTTGCTCAGGGCGATCAGATCGCGGGCGTTGGCCCGGCCGCAGTTGATCTTGGCGATGATCCGCTCGATGTCGTAGATGCCGTCCAGCCGCTCGCGGAGGTTGTTGCGCAAGGACGCATTCGCAAAAAGCTCCTGGACCGCGTCGTGCCGGGCCCGAATGGCCTCCACGCTGCGCAGGGGGCAGAGGAGCCACTCCCACAACAGCCGTCCACCCATGGCGGTGGCGGTGTGGTCGAGCACCCAGAGGAGGGAGTGCTCGCGCCGGCCGTCGCGCATGGTGGCGACGAGTTCCAGGCTGCGCTGGGTGGCGCGGTCGATGACGACGTAGTCGCCTCGTTCAAAGGTGCGGATCTTGGCGATGTGGCCCAGCGAGGTCTTCTGGGTCTCCTGGAGGTATTGGATGACGGCCCCCGCCGAGCAGAGCGCCGGCCCCAGGTCGCCGCAGCCGAAGCCATCGAGGGAGGAGGTGTGGAAGTGATCGAGGAGCGTCCGCTGTGCGGTGTCGCGCCCGAAGACCCAGTCCGGCCGGGGGGTGATGACCTCGGCGGCGGGCAGCCGGAGGCGGTTGGCCGCGGCCTGGCGGTCTTCGGCGAAGTCTTCAGGGATGAGGCACTCGGCGGCGTTGATCCGGGCGAGCTCGTCGGGCAGCTCGTCCGTGTTCACATCGGCGGCCCAGAAGGCGCCGGTGGAGAGATCGACCCACGACAGGCCCGCCGTCCGGCCGTTGGCGCATACGGCGGCGAGGTAGTTGCTGGCCTTCTCCTGGAGCAGGCTGTCCTCGGTGAGTGTGCCGGGGGTGATGACGCGGACGATATCGCGGTCCACCAGCCCCTTCGCTTCCTTGGGGTCCTGCACCTGCTCGCAGATGGCGACGGTGCGTCCGGCCTGGATGAGCTTTCGGATGTAGGTCTCGGCGGCGTGGTGGGGGAAGCCGGCCATGGGGATGGCGTCGGGGCCCTTGGAGCGCGAGGTGAGGACGACGTTGAGGACCTTGGAGCAGATCTCGGCGTCGTCGAAGAAGACCTCATAGAAATCGCCCATGCGGAACAGCATGATGGAGTCTTTGTGCTGCGCCTTGAATCGGCGGTACTGCTGCATCATGGGTGTTTCGTTGGTTTTGACCATCGCCATTCGCTCCGGGGCGGAGAGTTTGAGACAAGAGAATCATACCACAGCAGGGCGACGGATTTCAATTGGGAGGAGAATCTCTTGTTCCTGCTCTGGCTGCGGCATCGGCCCCGTCAATCGCGCGCGAGCGCTGCCCGCCGAAAAGATGGGATCCAGCGAGAACGGTCAGGAAGCTGCCGGCGCATTCTTCTGCGAATGTTGCGCGCCCGGACGAAGTTCGCGATCGAGAAAATGGGCGCGTAGACGTCGACCTTCTTGTATGTCCACGACACGCCCTTTGCCCTGTTCCCACCGAGCGAGGATTGTCGGCGAGATCGTGTCACAATGTGGCCAGCATCACCGTCGGTTGTTTTTCATACGGCAGATCGGAGATGAGCTTCGCCGCCTCGTCCATACAGATACAAGTGTGCGTCCATACATCCCCCTCGATGTGCCACTTTGGATCTTGCGCGCAGCCGACCAGCGATGCTCCTCGAGGAATACCACCAAAGCTGAACCAATTGCGGTTGCTGACAGACGCAGGGCCTCCGCCTTGCCCAAAGCAGCCATTGCCTCTCGATTCGGAGAGATAATATTGCGCAAACTTCTACAGACGGCACGGCGCAGGTCCTTCGGATTCTGCTCGTGCTCCTGCTTTAGTTTCTCGATCTTCTCAGAATCGCTCATAGACGTCGTCTCTCATCTTCTCGTCGCTTGTGATCGGCCATATCGTCCCCGTTGTGCGAAGCGTAGGAATGACACCTGGTATTCTAACGGTTTCAGCGGCTTCGTCAAATATCGGGACGAGTCCATCACTTTGCCGGGACCCGAAGGAAGAGGGGCAAGGGTCCCCCTTCCTGCAAAAGTGTATCGGCATAACCTCCGCTCCAAAAAACATCACACAGCCAGTTTCTTCAAATCGGCGTCTTCCCAGTTGCTGCCAGGGGCGATGGGCATCTGCTTGAGTCGCTCGTTAAGATAGGGCTCCGTCCTAACACCCCGCCAACCCTCCAATGCATCCACCAACGCCATCCCGCTCGCCTACGACTCAGTTGCTACCTGATCTCGTAGGTTACCACCAACTGCGGTGGGAAAACGCTCTCGCGCGAGCAGAACCGTGCACCGTCGCAACAGGTGGGAACTATGGCCAAACTGAGCGATCTGCACGACTTGAGATCAACACTCAACTCACGCTCAATCGTCTCTCCTTTCGCCACTCGGCCTACCGTCCCAACTTGTCTGTATCGGCTTGGGCTTGGCCGCTGGTGATAGGTGACCGTCTTCTCATCCCACTCACCGCTGACGAGACGGATGACGCCGGCGTCTTCGCTCTCCGACTTATCTCTCGTCAAGACACGGAGCCGAAGCCTGGCACTGATTGGCTTGCCGGGGATGTCCGGCCGGAACTTGAGGTAGGTGATCGCCTCGGCCCAGTCCCCCATTCTCGACGAGCCGCCGTCGACACTCAGATAGGCTCGGTCGCCGTAGCGATTGTCAGGCTTCAACTTGCGAACGTATGCGTCCTCAATCACCTTTAGGACGATCTCTCGTGTTTTCGGCGTAGACCTCGGCTCCTGCGTGGGGACGGGCATGGGTTTCGGTTTGCTCCTGCGCCGGTTTTGGGTCCTGGTGGGGTGCGGGACAGACTTTGCCATTGGGGTGCGCCCTATGGGCTCCTCCTCAAACTCACGCACGCTTCGAGGCACTTTCAGACGTAGGTTCTCGACGCCTTTGTAGGGAGGACGGTCGGCCTGATACTTCCGGTTCCTGGCGATAAGGCCCTTGAGTCGGCGCGCCCTCTCCGAAGAAGGCGGATGGGAGTCGAAGTAGGATCCCATGGCCTCCTCCAGCGCAACGGCTATCTCACCGACCGGTGTCTTCGCCTTGGGGGGTCCTGGCTTTGGGCGACGTGCCTCTAATCGTCGAAAGAACTCCTCTGCCGCCGCACCGTCGTAGCCGGCCTCCATGCACAGCCGGATGCCCTGCGCGTCGGCTTCGAACTCTTGGTACTGTTTGTAACCGCGCGCGTAGACGCATCGGAGAAGGTCTGCCACCTGCCCGATCTTCTCGATGCCGAGCTTCTTCAGGGCAAGCTGATACTGGAACAGCTCGATGCAATGCCGCAGGTCGATGTGGGCCATCTCGTGACCGAGGACCGCGGCAAGCTCGGCCTCCGATTTCACGAACTTGAGCAGCCCCGTCATGACGAAAATCTGGCCGCCGGGCGGATCGCCGCCCTGATGACTGCGCTTGCAAGATAGGCCGCGGCCGTAAAGGCACACAACTGGAAGAAGATGTCCGCATTGCCCGGCCACCACTGCCAGACGGACAGGCCGATGAACCCCAAGGCGTTGAGGGGAAAAATGGCTGCGGCCGGGCCGTTGTCCTGGCTCCGTTTCCATGTGCGAATGAGGTCAAATGCCTCGAAAAGCAGCCAGTACATTGCGAGGACAGACTGCCCCGTGCCGGGGTGCCCGAAGAATGTCTCGCTTGACCCCGTGCTGTAGTACCGCAGGGCGTACGTGCCGTATGTGGCCACTGTGCCGAACACGGCCATGGAGAACCACGAAAAGCGCTGCGCGATGTAGAGCAGAGAAGCCGTCAAGGGCAGCAGTGCGATAACAGTGAAGGCCGACATAGGGCTGATGGCGACCGTCGCGAAGGTGATGAAATACGCAAGCCCTGTGAGTGCCTCGGAGCGGTAGCGCAGCGAGTGAACGATCATCCCCACGGCAACGACGAGCAGCATACACATCGCCGCCATTCGGCTCGGGACGATCGGGGGATTGACGAAGGTGTGCATGGCGTAGGTCGTGAAATACAGTCCTGACCAACCGGCTCCGATAAGACCGCGGGCGAATGTCTCGTAGCCCTGTCGCTGCTCGAAGAGAATCCCCAGCACCAGCAAGCCCGCGCTGACGGCAAACCCAATGGCAACCCTACCCAACCGCCCGATGTGCACAAACGAGTATCCGAGGAACAGGGCCAGTCCGATCATCAGGAGGAGGGCCCCGAGCTTATTGAGCCAGTTGCCACCGATGAGGGCCTCCCAGTCAGCGGCAGAACGCACGTCTGTGGGAACTCTCTTGCTCACACCGTCAGGATGATTGGCGGATGATTCCTTCAGCGGATTCATGTCCGTATCACCCGAGCTGATCCGCGTCTGAGCGGGTTCCATCGCCTGCTCTTGTGCCGCCTCTGGGGTTTCCGTTTCGGCGTCCTCGCTCATCGTATCCGCTCCATCCGAGGTCATTTCAAAATCCTCTCAACACTCATCGCGCCAGCGGCCTTACGAAAATCGTTTCTCTTACACCAAGTTGTCCAGGCAGTTGTCGAAGATGAAAGCTGCCAGGAACAAAGCCATGATCAG
Source organism: Planctomycetota bacterium (assembly GCA_013152475.1). Lineage (GTDB taxonomy): Bacteria > Planctomycetota > Brocadiia > JAADGH01 > JAADGH01 > JAADGH01. Next base: position 3,583 of record JAADGH010000082.1, on the reverse strand, counting down.
CACTCGGTCCTTCATCAGTTCCATTCTCTCGTGCGCGCTCATCTCTCTCTCCTTTCGTCTCTGTTGCCTTCTTCTCACCGCTTCACTTCTACTGAGACGTATAGCAGACGGCGTGCCAAAGCCCCGCAAGTCATCGGAAGCGCCTCAAAAGGCGGAACAGAGGCCGAAGAAGAGGGATGATCTGCGCTGGAGGCAGAGCGCAAGCCGATATGAATTCCGAATGGCAACGAAGTAGCCAGACAGAGCTGGCTGCTACGTCGGCAGTCCGGGTTGATGGGCAGGGGCTATCTACTCCGTCGCTCCGCGTTTGCGGAGCAGCGTTGCCACCTGATGATGCCCTTCCCATGATGCGAGGTCGAGGGGGGTCTTGTCTTCGTTGGTTCTTGCGTTGAGGTCCGCGCCGCGGGCCAAGAGGAGCTCCGTAATCTCTTTTTGGCCGGATCGGGCGGAGAGATGCAACGGCGTCATGCCCTGCACGTCCTTCGGGTCTACCTCGGCCCCCTTGGCGAGGAGCAGGCCCACTAACTCGATCTTCCCCGCCTTCACTGCGGCATGGAGCGGCGTCTCGCCGGTTGTAGTCTTCGCCTTGAGGTCTGCTCCCCTGGCCACCAGCAGCTCAGCCGTCTTGGTGTGCCTCTGGTGAATGGCAAGGTGCAGGGGTGTCTCGCCCTTCAACGTGCGTGCGTTAACCGCCGCGCCGTGGCGAAGGAGACGGAATGCGACGTCCGTCTGGCCGGTTAAGGCCGCCGCATGCAGCGGGGTCATGCCGGTCTTGGTCTTGGCCTCCGTGTCGGCCCTCTTGATCAGCAGCTCCAGGATGTCCATCCTCCCGCCCCCGGCGGCGAGATGGAGTGGCGATATGCCGTCCTTGTCCCGCGCGTTCACGTCGGCCCCACGGGCGACCAGCAGCTCCGCCGCATCGCACTTGCCCTCCCGCGCGGCAACGTGCAGCGCCGTTTGGCCGTCAGCATCCCGTGCATTGACATCCGCCCCCTGATCCAGGAGCCGCTTGAGCGACGCCGTATCCCCCGCCCTGGCCGCCTCGTGCAGCCGGAGCTTGTCCTGCGACTTCATGGCCCGGAGGAAGGCGGCGACCTCGCTCCGCCCCTCCCAGGCGGCCACATCGAGGACCGTCCTGCCGCCGCCGTCCCTTGCCTGTGCGTCAGCGCCCTTGTCGATGAGCATCTGCACGATGGCAACGTGTCCGTATCTCGCGGCGATGTGCAGCGGCGTCGAGCCGTCGTTGTCCTTTGCGTTGAGCTCGGCCCCCTTGGCGATCAGCCGGGTCGCGGCGTTGCGGCTGCCGCTCCTGGCGGCCATGTGCAGGGGGGTCAGGCCCTTCGCCGTCTTCGCGTTCACATCGGCCCCTTTCACGATGATCCGGCTGACGACATCGGCGTCGCCAGCCACCGCCGCGAGATGCAGCGGCGTCATGCCGTTCAAGTCTGCAATGCGCACATCCGCGCCGGCTGCAAGCAGTGCGGTTGCCGCCTCCTTCTTCTTGCCCTCGATGGCCAGATGGAGGGCGGTCTTACCGTGGTTGGTCCGGGCGTCTCTGTCTGCGCCGAGGAGGAGCAGGAGGCCCACGGTGTCGGTCTTCCCTTCTCTGGCGGCCATGTGCAGGGCCGTTTCTCCCTCTTGCGTTCGTGCGTTGATGTCGGTGCCTCGGGCAAAAAGCAGCTCCACAACATCCTTCTGGCCGGTCCGTGCGGCGGCGTGGAGCGGGGTCTCGCCGGTTTGGGTCCTCTCCTTGACATCGGCCCCCCTTGTCAGTAACTCTTTCACCTGCTCGACCTTGCCTTCACCGGCGGCGGTGTACAGCTCGGCCGATCCGAGGCAGCCGCCCAAAAACGGCAGGACGGCAACCGCGCCAAAGGCGAGTACGGACCGAGAGTCGAATGTCCTCTTGCGTTCCATGCCTACTTCACCTTCCCTTCGTCACGCGCGCCCTGCTTGCGAAGGAGGGTCGCCACGTCGTGATGGCCCTCCAGCGAAGCCATCTGCAGGGCCGTTTTCCCGTCTTTGGTTTTTGCGTTGAGATTCGCTCCCCGGCTCAGAAGCAGTTCAACCATCTCCTTGTGACCTTTCCCGGCGGCAAAGTGCAGCGGCGTTTCCCCGTCGGTCGTCCTTGCATTGACGTCGGCGTATTTGTCCAGGAGAAGGGCTCCGATCTCCTTGTCGCCGCGGTCGGCGACGAGGTGGAGGGGGGTCCGGCCGTCCTTTGCTTTTGCATTTACGTCGGCGAATTTTGCCACGAGGAGCCTTGCCACCTCGGTGTATCCGCCGGCGGTGGCCGCGTGGAGGGGGGTCCGGCCCTCCTCGGTTCGCGCTTCGAAGGGGGCGCCGCTCGCGATGAGCAGGTCCGCCACCTCCGCGTTCGTCGCCATGTGCAAAGGGGTCCGGCCCATGCGGTCTCTCGCATCCACCTTCGCCCCCTTTGCCTGAAGCAGCTCGACCATGCTCCGGTTGCCGCGCTGCACGGCCAGGTGCAGCGGTGTCAGGCCCTCGGCGTCCGTGGCGTTGACGTCCGCCCCTCGGGCCAGGAGGAGCTCGGCCACGTCGTTCTGCCCACCGCTGACGGCATAGTGGAGAGGGGTCCCCCCACCCCCTCCCCTGAGGTTAATGTCCGCCCCATTGGCCAGCAGCGCCTTGACCTGCTCGATGTCCCCGCTTCGAGCCGCTTTACACAACTGGGCCTCCCGGCTGCATCCCGCCATCGGGACGATGCACACCAGGACGAGCGGGACGATGGCCTCGATCCCAAGGCATTTTGCTCGTTTCATCGCACACAACTCCTGCCAGGCTCAGATCTACGTCCCCACATGGGTATCTCCCTCGATCATCTCGTCAATATGGTAGAGCGCCATCTCCTCCCTCAGTCGCGAGGGGCGATTCCTCACCGCCAGCTCGCACCCGGCGCGGTCGGCAAGGTGCTTCATCTGGACCAGGAAGGCACACGCGGCGAAGGAGAACCGCCGCACGTGGACAAAGTCGAGGATGATGCGCTCCGGCCCTCTGCTGAGCGCCCCTACAACTTGCCTGACGAGTGCGCCGAACCCTTCGCTGCCCAGGCGCTGCGCCAGGGGAGTCAGGACCACGGCGTCGCGCTCGCGGTCCATGCGAACCTTTAGGTTTTCGTGGTTGATCGCTACCATCATGCTCTCTCCCGTCATCTCCTACACATTCCCTAATCCGTCCCTGCATCAATGCAGAGCAGATGGCGTACCAATGTTCCCATGATTGGACGAACCCGGTTGTGCACATTCTGAGAGTGGCAGAGACGGCAAGAGGAAAGGCATCTGGCAAATAAGTTGCCAGCAGAACATGACCATTATGTTTCCGAGGAGGTCCGGTGCTGCGGCAAAGCCAGGAATCCCGGCCGTTCCCAGGTATCCCGCATGTGGCACATCATGTGCATCAGAAGCGCACGGACCTGGGAACATAGGCTTGGAGGTGAGTAGCCATGTCCAACAAACCGAAGGCCCTGCCGGGCAAGAAAACGCGGCTGTGGCTGAGGACGGAGCTGGAGTCCTGGACCGCCTCGGGGGTCATCGGCAGGAACGCCGCAGCGAAGCTGGAGGAG
>JAADGH010000043.1 GCA_013152475.1 Planctomycetota bacterium | reverse complement strand
GGGTGTCAAATCATTCGCCCAGGCGCAGGACATGGTGCGCGGCGGCGGCGTGATCCAGGTCGTGGGTCTCTACCATGAAGCCCCTCTCCTCCTCGAAGCGTCGAAGATCCAGGGCAAACTGATCGTGGGCGGCATGAGAAACGTGGGCCCGCTGGCGGAACTGGTGAAGGTCGCCATCGCCATGATGATGGACGGGCGCGTTCGCGTCGAGGTGATGATCACCCACCGCTTCCGGCTCGACGACGGGCCGAAGGCATTCGCCATGCTGCACGATCGACTCCATGAGGCCATAGGGGTCATCATCGAATATGACTGAACCGTAAACCTGAACCGTAAACCAGGGACAGTAAGCCAGGAACAGGCGGTAGTTAATGAGGTCGTAACATACGTATTTGCAGTGTGTTACAGAAACCATGCGTGGTCGGTGGGGCAGTGCGAATGGCGGCTTGGGCGTACGGATGTGGACGCACGAAAAAGCGGGGACAGACCGGACGGCAGGTCAGTCCCCGTTTTTTCTGTGGAGAAGGAGCGAAAACCCATTATGCACCCCGACCTCGAGATGCGCCGATTCCAGCGGCAGGCCCCGAGGCCAACTCGCCGCAAAATCCCTCACAATTCACTTGACACCCCATGCGCTTTCAGAGATGACAATACTGGGGATCCGCGAACCAAACAGAGCAACCGCAACCCATGACTTGGGTTAGGATAGATCGCGCTCAGAGCCTGGGGAAAATCTTGGATTTTCGCTGTTCAGCGAATCCTTGACTTTTGCAGGCAATACCCTATAGTGCTCCCATTCCGGAGGTCCGATTGCCGCGTATCCTGTTGAGCCGGAGACTGTTTGAGCGATTCCATGAAAGAATCGAACGGACTCACCATCAGGTCGTTTCTGCTCGGCCTGATTATTATCTCTTTCGTCAACATCTGGATCGCCTACTCGGAATACATCGTCCATGCCTCGCGCATGAATCTGAGCCACTTCCCCCTCGCACTTTTCGTCATCTTTCTGGTGACGGTCGTGCCCGTAAACTTCGCCCTGAAGCTCTTCGGGCGGCAGCACGCGCTGTCTCCATCCGAGTTGATGGTCATCGTCGCCATGGGGCTGGTGGGGGCCGCCGTGCCCGCCTCCGGGCTCACCGGCTTCTTCCTGGGCGTCATCGCCGCGCCCTTCTACTTTGCCTCCCCCGAGAACAAGTGGGGCGAGCACCTGCACCCCTACATCTCCAACTGGATCGCCCCCCGGGACGACGCCGGCGCGCTGCGGTGGTTCTTCGAGGGCCTCCCCCCGGGCGAGATCATCCCCTGGGGCGCATGGCTCATCCCGCTCTTCTGGTGGCTCCTCTTCATCGCCGCCGTGGTCTTCCTCTCCGCGTGCATCGCCGTCATCCTGCGGAAGCAATGGGCCGAGAACGAACGGCTTACCTACCCGCTGATCGCCGTTACGCAGGAGATCGTCGCCCACTCCGACGAACCCGGCCTGCTGCCGGCCTTCATGCGAGGCCGGCTGTTCTGGTACGGGTTCCTCCTCTCCTTCGGTATCATCGGCTGGAACGTCCTCAGCTACTTCAACTTCGGCGTGCCGGGGATACCCGTCGGCGGCCGATGGTTTCGATTTGGGCGGGACTTTCCCACCGTGCACACCCGGCTCAACTTCTTCACCATCGGCTTCGCCTACTTCGCCAACCCCGACGTTCTGTTCAGCATCTGGGTCTTCTTTCTCCTCTTCGTGGTCCAGGCGGGGGTCTTCAACCGCATCGGCTTCAACATCGGCCGCATCGAGGACCAGTGGTCCAACTACGACGCCGCCAATAGCTGGCAGAACTTCGGGGCGTTTTTCCTGTTCGTCCTGGCGGGGCTGTGGGCGGCGCGGAAGCACATCGGCGACGTGGCCCGGAAGGCGCTCGACTCGCGGTACGACGTGGACGACAGCCGGGAGATGCTCTCCTACCGGACGGCCTTCTTCGGCCTGATCCTGAGCATCGTCTTCATCCTCTGCTGGCTGCGCGCGGGGGGCATGCAGCTCAAGCTCGGGATCATGTTCCTCCTGGCCACGATCGTGATCTTCATCGGTGTGGCGCGGATCGTCGCCGAATCGGGCCTGCTCTACGTCCGCGGACCGCTCAGCGCCCAGTCCTTCGGCTGCTACATCCTCGGCAGCGGGGCCCTTGCGCCGTCCAGCCTCACCATGCTCGCCTTCACCTACACGCTCATCGCCAACGGCCGGGCGCTTTTCATGACCGGCATCACCCACTCCGTCCGCTTTGGCGATCTCATTCGCGGCAGCAAGAAACGCCTCCTGGCCGCCGTGCTCCTCGGCCTGTTCGTGGGGACTATCGTGTCCATCTGGATCACGCTCTACCTGGGATACCAGCAGGGCGCATACAACTTCCAGGATGTGCCCTTCTCCAGCCTGACGCAGTCCATCTTCAACGATACCGTCCGGAAGATGAGCAGCCCCTTCTCCACAAGCTGGCCGCGGCTGTTGTTCTTCGGCATCGGCCTCGCCGGCATGGCGGTCCTGCTGTTCCTCCGCTATGCCTTCCCCTGGTGGCCGCTGCACCCGGTGGGGTTCGCCATCTCGTGCACCTACCTGGTCCGTCGGTCGGTGATGTCCATCTTCATCGCCTGGTGCTGCAAGACAGCCGTCCTGAAGGTCGGAGGGGTGAACGCGTACCGCAACTCGAAGCCGTTCTTTCTCGGTCTTCTCACGGGTTATGCCTTCGGTGTTGCGCTATCCTATGTGGTCGATTCCATCTGGTTCCCCGGCGCGGGACACATGATTCATTCGTGGTAAAAAGGATAGAAGAATGGAAGGATAGGCCATTGACTTACTTGCCTTGCCTTCCACCCCTCCAACATTTCAACACAACCCCATGAACTTCCTCTCACACGTTGCTGTTGTTGAACCGATTCAGGACCCCCTCGTTACTGCCGGGGCGGTGCTGCCCGACTTGCTGAGGCACGTCGGCCTGAGGCACCATCGCAGGCCCGAGACCGACGCCGGCCTATCCGAGGCCGCACGGAGAGTTCTGCGGGGGGTCAGGTATCACGTTGCCACTGACGCCTTCTTTCACTACTGCCCGTGGTTCGGCCAGACATTGAAGGGCCTGCAGCAGTCCATGGCCGATGAGGGCAACCCCCTGGCCAACCACTGGTCGCGGTGGCTTCTGCCGCATGTCCTGATCGAAATCGTCACCGACGCACATATCGCCGAGGTCCGTCCCGACCTGCCGAAGGGGCTATACAATTCTCTTCAGGACTTCGCCCGGCACGATTGCTGCCCGGAGGTGTGCGGGCTCTACGAGGCCGACCCCGATCGCCTGGGCGGGTGGATCGACATCCTGATCGGCAACCGCCGTGTCGAGACCTACAACACCACCTGCGGCGTGGCCGACGCCCTCCGGCGCGTCCTGGCAAAGGAGGGCAAAGAGGTCCTGAGCGCGGCGAGCGAGCCTCTGCTCGGCCCACCCATTGCGTGGCTCAGGGAGCGCCTGCGGGACGGTGAGGATATCATCCTCATCGTCCGCAAGGGCATCGGTCTTACTGGGTAACTTCCAACGGAGGAAAGAACGATGGACAAGGAAAAACACAATCCCCCGCTGACCCTTCGCCCCTATCAGGCCATGTGCCTGGTGTGCTCCCTCGGAGAGGAGGACTCCGGGTCCACGGATGCCCGGCTGAAGGATATCCTGGACGCCATTCGGGCACACCCCGATCAGCCCGTGGCGCTGCGCTGCAATTCCGACGACGTCTTCGCCTACCAAAGCCCCGGGGCAGAGGACGACACGCCGGAGGGCACGGAGTTCAACATGAAGCGCGATATGGATATCCTTCTTCGGATGGATCTGGCCCCTGGAAGCATCCTTCCGGCCCGCTATGTCTTCGTCCGTCTTCTCAGGGCGATCTCGTCCTGCGCAGGCATCTGCGGGTATGACACAGCCACGTCCGATGCATGGAAGGGCTGTCCCAAGGCGAAGAGCGGCAGCTATAAGAAGGGCCGCGAGAAAGGAATCGATGCCCTCCTCCCTCCCCGCAGCGAAGAAGAGATGGCCCGTGACAAGAAAAAGTCGCTGAAGGACATGTACGAGGCCAACACGATCCGAATCCGCCCGCACATCCTCGTCTGCGCCGTGGCGCAGTACGGCAACGGCGCCCGCCCACCGTACAAGCCGGACAACCTGCCGGAGATGATCCAGCATGTCCTGAAGAACCCGGGCGCACCCATCACTCTCGTGCCGAGCGCCGACTGGATGATGTGCGGTCCCTGCCCGGACCGCTCGCCCGAGCTCAATGCATGCGTGCGCGGCGGGCTGGGTTCGCGCGGTCTCTACAACGAGATGAAGGACCTGAACGTCCTCCGGGCGTTGGGTCTGACGTATGGCGCCAAAATGTCCGCGAAGGAGATCTACCGACTTCTCTTCGAGCGCATCCCCAAGGTGGACGGTGTGTGCGCGCTGCAGAACGTGGCCAGCGACATCTCCGTCTGGCGCGATGGCTGTGGCCGAAGCGCCGAGCCCTGTCCGGGCTACCGGAAGGGCCGGGAGATGTTGATGAAGAAGCTGGCGTAACTGTGCCGCCTGCCCGTGCTCTATATATGGGGTCATGTCGTCATCGAATCCCCGGATGGTGTATGGAGTTCGTTCGGTACATTTCAATGTTCGACGCACATGCGCGTGCAAAAAAGGCGGGCCGCCCCTCGGAGAGGAGCGGCCCTATGGTTATCGCCGTCCGTTTGTGCGTCCGGTCGGTCGTTACCGGGGAAGCCGAATGATCACAGTAGGCCGGTTGCGGCGCCGGTTGCGGTTCGGCTTGCTCGGCACTACGATCATCTTCGGGCGGGACGAGGGCTGCTGCTTGCTCGGCACCACCACGACCTTCGGAGATGCGGGCTTGTACTGCTGCGCCGTGCGGTAGTCTTCCTTGGCTTGGCGCATTTCCTCGCGGTACTCGCCCCAGTCACCCTCGGCGGCCTCTTCCGCCGCCTCCGCCAAGTGCTCGTAGTACTTGTCCATGTACTTGTTGTAGTTGTCCCAGCAGTCGTCCGCCTTCGCCGCTGTGCCCATCGTCACCATCATCGCCAGAGCCATTCCGAACATCATTGCCGTTTTCATCGCCCTTTCTCCTTTCTCGAACCTTGTTTAATTTTGTCAGTTTTTCTTACTTCCCTTTGCCCTTCGATCACCCTATATAGCGAAGGCCATGCCGAGGGCGGATTTGACCATGATTCGCAGGGATGGATATGGTATAACCAATGATATATAAAGTAGTTATGAGATGTTATGTCTCGGCGGCAATCTTAACACCCGATTGTGTGAGGTACCCGACAAAAAGGGAGCGGCAATGACGATATGTAAATTGAAATTACTCCATGAAATCGCCTGACAAACAGGCAAATGGTCTGAAACCTGCGCATTGTAAATAATCATTGCCCCTTTGGGCGCACATTCTTCCGGTTGGATCGTTGGCATCCCGGCCCGTCCCCTCTTGCTGCCAGTATCTTACTGAAAACCGGCAATCGCCGACCGAGACGCGGCGGGCGTCTGCATGACGTCCCTGGCTTGGTGGGAGCCCCCCCCAGTTACGGGGGGCGGGGCAAGGGCATATGGGCGCACCCGTAAAGGGTGCGCAGTTTCCGCAGGCAGGGTGCCTGCGGCTACAGGGGCAGCTCCACTGGTCGGGCCTCGTCGGCCGATTTGTACATGGCCAGGGCGATCTCCAATGTGCCGCGGGCCGATTGGCCTGTGATCCTCGGCTCGCGATTCTCCCGGACAGCGTCGACCATGTCGTCGATGAGATACATGTGTTCCTGGTGCAGGAAGGCCGCTGCGCCCCCCGCCGCCGTCTGGGCCGCGGCGCGGCCGATCTTACGGATCTCTTCGTCTTCCGGCTTTTCGTCGGCGAACTGCCAGGTGGTGATGCGTTCGCCCTGCATGATGGCCGTGCCCTTTTCTCCGTTGATCTCGATGCGGATGTCCGTTCCGGGGAAGAGGGCCGTGCTTGCCTCGATGACCCCCTGCGCGCCGTTCTCGTAGTCGAGGAACGCGAGGACCGTGTCCTCCAGCTCCACGTCCTGATGTATGAGATTCGACGTGCGGGCGAGGACGCGCTTCACCGGTCCCATGAGGTGGTGGAGCAGGTCGAAGTAGTGGAAGGCGTGCTGGATGATCACGCCGCCGCCTTCGGCCCGGGAGCTCCGCCACGGGTCGCGATGGTAGTACTCCTGGGGCCGGAACCACTTCATAAAGGCATCGCCGTGGAGCAGCTTGCCGAAGCGGCCGCTGTCGATGGCGGACTTGATCGCCTCGACGGCCTTCCGGAACCGGCACTGGAGGACGATGCCGAGCTTGACTTCATTCTCCCTGCACGCATCGATGATGCGGTCGGTCTTTTCCAGCGTCATCTCGGGTGGTTTTTCCACCAGGACGTGCTTCCCGGCCTGGGCCGCCTTGACGGCGTATTGCTCGTGGGAGGCGTTGGGGGTGAGGACGGCGATGACGTCGATGTCGCCGCGCGGGTAGAGGGCATCAATGGACGCCAGCGCTTCGCCTCCATGTTCCTGACAGAAGGCCCTTGCCTTGTTCGGGTTGCGCCCGGCGACGGCGATGAGGTCGGCCTTTTCGGAGTCGGCCAGGGCCTTGGCATGGAAGGGCGCGACCAGCCCATATCCGATGAGCCCAAATCCAAGCTTCTCGGCCACGGTGCATCCCCCCTACATGTTCTTTTTCATCCAGTCCTTTGTAAACGCCAGGGCCTTGTCGAACTCATCCTTTTCCAGATACCGGATGGGTTTGTCGCCGCCGGCGAAAGCGACGTTTCTGCCGGGGCCGTGGAAGCCCTTCTTTTCATAGAGGAGGATCAACTTTGACGCTACCGACGGGTCCAGATCCGTAAAGCAGTCAAGCCAATTGTAGATGTAACTGCACTGGTGGTCCTGCAGGATCTTGCCCTCCTCGAAACCGGTCGGATCGTCCGAGGACGATGGGCAGCGGAACAGGGTCCGGTCTCTCAGCGGGTGCGGATAGATCATTCCCAGCCGCTTCGGCGTGCCGCCTTTTTGGGTGGACCAGCCGCGCAGCTTTTGCCAGATAACGGTCATGTTTGTCTGACAGCGCGCCTTGTTTTCTGGATCGGAATCGTACCCTCCGCAGGAAAACACCGTCGCCGCGACTGCCAACGCCGTGCCAAAACACAGAGACCTTCGTCCCATTTTTCTCTCCTACCTATCAGCCTTTTTGTCATTTCCTCGATCAGATTGCCCCTTCTGCCGGATCCGCGATTCCCGCGAGAAGCGGTGGCGCTGCTTGAGCCTTCTGCTTATGGCGATCATCATCTCGCGAAACATGAGCGATCGACTCTCGAGCAGGTGCAGGTGGAACGGAAGGACGCAGCCGCACCGCGAGCAGTCCGCCTTCGGCCCCATCATGCACGGGCGCTTCACACGGCCCAGGGGATCGTAGCAAAAGGCCTGTGTACGATAAAGGCAATTTGCCGTAATCGGCTTGCATTTGTCGGATTTCATCAGATGGAAGAGCGACTCCGGCAGGTCGATGAAGTCGCCGTAGATCCTCTTGTAGCGGATGAGGTCGTCGAGAATCCTGTCGCGCAGCTCGAAGTCCGGCCACAGGTCGTCCTTGTGGCCCTGTATGGGGGTGTAGAACTGGAACATGATCCCCTTGACGGCTGTCTGGCTCCACTCCTCTAACAGATCGGGGATGCAGTGGTAGTTGTTCTTCGCGACGACCATGCTGGCCACGACCTTGAGGTCGGGCCGGTCGGCGTTCTTCTTGATGCGCTCGTAGAAGTCCTTGCCCCGCATCTTCCGGTAGTATTCCGCCGTGCCATCGACGGAGACATAGAAATTCACGTCCGGCCAGTCGGGCAGGGGGATGGTTCCGTTCGTCGCGATGACGTTCGACTTGAAGTATTTCATCCCCTTCGCCACCAGGTCCTTCCGCAGCAGCGGCTCGCCGCCCACCCAAGAGCACTGGTAGAAGGGAAACCCATCCTTGCGCCATTTGTCGAACCTTTGGAACCATTGTTCCTCGGAGAGCTCCGAGTCGTAGCCCTGTTCCATGAAGTAGCAGTGCTTGCAGTTTAGGTTGCATCGGTAGGTGACGTCGATAGACCCGAAGTTTCCCCACGGCCTGCCGAATAGGTCGAAACGGGCCAGGTCATAGACCTTGAACAGGAACTTGGTCCGGTTTCGGCCAATGAGTGAGGAGAGGCCTTCAAAGGCCCGGTCCCGCAGCGTGGCCACCGGTGCGTACGTAGTCACTGAGCTTCCCAATTGAACGGCGTCCTGTGGGTCCGGTTCAAGCAGAACAGGTGAACAAATTGTAGCTTATCAGCCTGAGGACGTGGGGTCAAGGACAAAATCGGTTGGGCTGTGTGCCTGACGAATGCCCCTCAGTAGTACATCATCCGCCGGCTCAGGTAATTCATCAACGCGCTGCCGAGATCGTCTGAGGTGCTGAGGGGGACGAAGTCCACCTCCATC
>JAADGH010000236.1 GCA_013152475.1 Planctomycetota bacterium | reverse complement strand
AATCTGGCTCCCCGACGAGGACTCGAACCTCGAACTTGCTGGTTAACAGCCAGCCGCTCTACCAATTGAGCTATCGGGGAATAAGCTCCACGCTCTACCCATTCAGGGAACGTGGTAAATCCTTATTTTACCCCTGCGTCTCTTCTTTTGCAAGCAATTCTTCCCATTTCCGGTCCACTTCCTTCTGCAGCTCTTCGATGATGTGCTCGTTTTTCGGCTCGAAGAGGTGCTTGAAGCGGCCTTGGGGCTTGATCCAGTCGGTGATGGGGAGTTTCTCCTTGGGCTTGTAGTTGATCTTCAGTTTGCCGTATTCATACTCGTACAGCGGCCAGAAGCATGTCTTCACGGCCAGTTCACACATCTTTATGGCGTCTTGCATCTCGAACCGCCAGCCGACGTGGCACGAGGAGAGGGCGACGATGAATTTCGGGCCTTTGATGGACAGGGCCTTCTCGACCTTGCTCATCAGGTCGCGGAAGTTGTGCGGGGAGGCCTGGGCGACGTAGGGGATGCCGTGCGCCAGGGCGATGGCCGCAATGTCTTTGCGGTGCTGCTCCTTGCCGGCCTTTACCTTGCCCGCGCGGGCGGTCATGGTCTCTGCGCCGAGGGGTGTGGCGCTGGAGCGCTGGATGCCCGTGTTCATGTAGGCCTCGTTGTCGTAGCAGATGTAGAGGATGTTGTGTCCGCGCTCCAACATGCCGGAGAGGGACTGGAAGCCGATGTCATACGTTCCCCCATCGCCGCCGAAGGCGATGAATTGGATGTCTTTGTCGATCTTGCCCTGCCGTTTCAGCGCGCGGTAGGCGGCTTCGACGCCGCTCATGGTGGCGGCGGAGTTCTCGAAGGCGTTGTGGATGTAGGGCACGCGCCAGGCGGTGTGGGGGAAGATGGTGGTGACCACTTCCATGCACCCCGTGGCGAAGCTGACGACCACATTCTCGCCCGCGGCGTAGAGCGCCTGTTTGAGGATCGCGGGTGCGGCGCAGCCGGCGCAGGCGCCGTGGCCGGGCGCGAGGCGGGATTTCGTCTTTGCGATGTCTTTCAGTTTGATGGCCATTCTTGTCTCCTGTCTATGGTATGGGTGAGATGGCTTCGTCACGCAAAGCGTGTGACTCGCAATACCACCCTTTATTCCCTCACGCCGACATATTCTTCGGGATGAACGGTCGTTCCGGCGTCCTTGCGGGCCAGCAGGTCTTCATACAGGGTGCGGATCGCGACCAGAGAGATGTCCCTCCCGCCGAGGCCGTACATGAAGTTCTTGAGCCCGATCTCCGCTTGGCTGTAGGCGGCGGATTTGATCTCGTGGAAGAGCGGGCCGCCGAGCCCGAAGGATACGCTCCGGTCCAGCACGCCGAGGACCTTGACGTGCTTTACGGCGTCAATGATCTGCTGGGCGGGGAAGGGGCGAAAGACGCGCAGCTTGACGGCGCCGACCTTCTGGCCCTCCTCGCGCATCTCCCGAACGACCTGCTTCACCGTTCCCATGGTCGAGCCCATGCCGATGAGGGCGACCTCGGCATCGTCCATGTCGATGCATTCCATGTAGCCGTATTCCCGGCCCGACAGCTCGCCGAAGGCCTTGCCGACCTCCGGGATCACGTCCAGGGCGTTTTTCATCGCCTCCACCTGCTGCCGTTTGTGCTCGAAGTAATAATTCTGCAGGTCGAGCGGGCCGATGGTCATGGGGTTGTCCACATCGAGGAGCATGCGATGCGGCTTGTACTCCCCGACGAAGTCCTTCACCTGCCGGTCCTCAAGGAGCGACAGGGCCTCGACGGTGTGGCTGAGGATGAAGCCGTCGAGGGTGACCATCACCGGGAGGAGGATGTCGTGGTTTTCGCCGATGCGGAAGGCCTGGATGATGTTGTCGTAGGCCTCCTGTGCGCTTTCGGAGAAGAGCACGATCCAGCCGGTGTCGCGGGCGCCCATGGAGTCGGAGTGGTCGCAGTGAATGTTGATTGGACCGCTGAGCGCGCGGCTGGCCTCCGGCATGATGATCGGCAGGCGGTAGGAGGCGGCGATGTAAAGAATTTCCCACATGAGCGCCAGGCCGTTGGCCGAGGTGGCGGTAATCGTCCGCGCCCCGGCGGCAGCGGAGCCGACGCAGGCGCTCATGGCGCTATGCTCGGATTCGACGAGCACCATTTCGGTATCTACGTCTCCGTCGGCAACAAACTCCGCAAACTTGTGCATCATCTCCGTTTGGGGAGTGATGGGGTAGACGGCGGCCACATCGGGATTGACCTGTTTGAGGGCCGTCGCGGCGGCGTCGTTGCCTGTGAGTGCTATTGTTTGAGCCATAATTCAACCCTCGTTATTCTCGTTTGTCTTGGATTATCCCTTCGGGTCATCGGGCCCGAGATCGCTCTCGAGCTTCATCTCGATGGCGGCGACCTTCGGCGGGCATTCCGTTGCGCAGATGCCGCATCCCTTGCAGTGCTTCAGGTCCGTGCCGACCACCTTGCCGTCTTCGACAAGAATGGCGTCGTCGGGGCACAGGATCCAGCATCGCAGGCAGTGGGTGCATGCGTCGTAGTCCCGGACGGGTACCATCACTCGCCAGGAGCCGGTCTCCTTCTCTTCGGAATTGCCGGCCTCGAGGATGACCCCGCCGACGGGCAGTGTTTTCCAGCCAGGCATTTTCTCGCTCATTCGCTCTTGACCTCCTCATAGGCGCGCGTGATGGCGTCCTTGTTTCCCTGGACGATCTTCTCCCCCTTGCGTCCGAACTTCTTTTCGACATCATGCAGGATCGTGTCGAGCTGCAGGATACCTGTGGCCTTGATGAGCGCGCCGACCATGGGCGTGTTCGGGAAGGGGCGGCCGATGGTGTCCAGGGAGACCTGGGTCGCATTGATCGTGTAGACCTTCCCGCCTTCCACGCCGAGTTCCTTTCGGATCTCGGCGGGGGACTTGTCGGTGTTCACGAGCACCGTGCCGCCCTCCTTCATGCCCTCCGTCACGTTGGTGGATTCCAGGAGGGTCTCATCCAGGACAACCACAACGTCCGGCGTGGCGATGGCGCAGTGCGCCGTGATGGGTTGGTCGCTGATGCGGGTGTACCCCCGCGTGGGCGCGCCGCGCCGTTCCGGGCCATAGTCGGGGCAGCCCTGGCCGTACTTATTTTCCTCCAGGGCGACCTCGGCCACCATGATGGCCGCGCTCTTGGCCCCTTGTCCGCCGCGCGCGTGCCATCGAATTTCAACCGTGTTTCCAGCCATATCTAACCTCTTACCATGAACAGAACAATTTCTTCAGCCTTTTTTCTCATCTTCGTGCTCACCCGCAGCGTCTTCGGAATCCTGATCGGAATCGAGCGGACAAACGGTGTGAAGCCGAGGGTGCAATCGGGCGCAACGAGATGCCCGCCCGCCTCTCACTGCCCGCCACCGTCGGCGGCGCTGTCTCCCACCTTCTTCAAGCATATACGAAATGCCCCCCCCAGTCAAGCCCGTTCACTTTGCCAGGATATCGGCCCGCTGGATCGTCTTGCCCTTCCATGTGACCTTGATCGTCGGCCAGTTGACGGGCCGGCTGATGACCTCGATTCGGTCCTTGTGGGCGATGATCGTGTCTTCGGACTTCGTCCCACGGATCGATGGGTTCCACGCGAGGGCCTGGTTCGGCTGGATCCTCGTCCGGTCGCCCGGTGTGGCGATCTTGTCGCGGCCGGCGTAGCCCGCCGTGCCGCCCTGGTGGTGAAGCTGCCACTCGTCGGCAAAGCCGGTTGCCTCATACACGGACTGTGCGTTCTTGAGACACGTCCCAAGCGTTACGCCCGGCTTCGAGCTCAGGTTGAACGCCGCATCCACGGCGCAGCAGGCGTCGTGCTTCCGGCGAAGCTCGTCCGGCAGCCTGCCGAAGTGGACCATGCGCGTCAGGGAGCAGATCAGCCCCTTGCGCCGACCGCACATCACGATCATGACGCACTTCTTGACCTTCCTGGTCTTATAGATCGGGTGGCGGTACTTCAGGCGCTCGTCCGCCGCGATCAGGCACACGGTGGGCTGGATATCCCGCGCGATGAAGGCCCGGCAGATGTCCGCCGCGATCTCGGCCTCGGTCTGTCCCTTCTTGACTTTGTGCCCGATTTCCTCCATCGCGGCGTTGCACTCCTTGCCCAGGGCGCGGTAGCGTTTGATCTCGGCTTCAGTCAGGGAGTAGCGGAGCTCCGTGAAGCCGCCATCGAGCCGCTTCGTTCCCGCCACCCCGTCGTCGGACGCCACCCTCATCCCACGGATCACCTTCTTGATCGCCTTGGCCTTGATCTGCCCCTCCTGGTGCCAGGGGTAGTCCACGACGGCCACATCCATGCGCGACAGCTCCTCTTTCATGATCCGAGGCGCTTCGATATTCGTGGCGAAGAGGACCTTCCTCTCGGGGGTGTAGAGCAGCGTGCCGAAGCCGGTCTCGCTGGCGGTGACGACATGGTTGTCGCCGCCGCAGGTGAGCCAGGCAAAGTGGTCCTGGCGGGTGAGGAGAACACCGTCCAGTTTTTTCTTCTTGAGAAAGGCGTTGAGGCGCCTGGCCTTCAGTGCACATTCATCCTTTGCCATGGCAGGTCCCCTGTCTCGCAAGGTAATCGAGCAGGAGCGAGAGCTGCTCGCGCATGGCCATGCGATGGACGACCATGTCGAGGAAGCCGTGCTCCAACATGAATTCAGAGGTCTGAAACCCGTCGGGCAGTTGCGTCTTCAATGTTTCCTTGATGACCCGCTGTCCCGTGAAGCCGATGAGCGCGTGCGGCTCGGCGATGATGAGATCGCCCAAGGAGGCGAAGCTCGCCATGACCCCGGCCGTCGTCGGGTTGGTCAGAACGGCGATGTAGAGCCCCCCTTTCTCTCGAAACCGCGCGATGGCGGAGCTGGTCTTCGAGAGCTGCATGAGCGACAGGGCCCCCTCCTGCATGCGCGCCCCGCCGGAGGCGCAGAAGATGATGAGCGGCAGCGACGCCCCCATGGCGTCTTCGGTGATGCGGGTGATTTTCTCGCCCACCACCGACCCCATGCTGGCCATGATGAAGCGGGAATCCATCACGGCGATCATGATGTCGCGGCCCTCGATTTTCCCCCGGCCGCAGACGACGGCGTCCTTGAGCCCCGTCTGCCTCTGATAGCGCTCCAGGCGGTCGGGATAGGTCTGGAGGTCCGCAAACCCCAGCGGGTCGGTGGGCGCCAGGTCGGCATGAAATTCCTCAAAGGTGTCGGGGTCGAGAGTCACTCGAAGGCGTTCGGACGCCGTGAGCGAGAAGTGGCAGTCGCACTCGGGGCACACCTGCAACCGCTCTTCCACGGCCTTCTTGTAGACCGTGGCCCCGCACCGGGGATTCTTGCATTTGATCCAGAGGGGCGGCGCGTTTTCGTTGTTGCTCCGTGCCATGCAGCCGATCCTCACGCTAACGATATTCGATCATCTCACAGTTCCCCGGCTCGAAGCAAAGCTCCAGCACCCGGCGGATATCGAAATCCTTCAGGTAGCATTTTGCCAGGGTCCCCGCCAGCGGCCCGCACACCAGACAGACGGTCTGACTGCGGCGCCGTTTCAGAATCTCCCGCACTTCGCCCGCGATCCTCGCATAGGCCGCCTCGATCGTCTCCCCGTCGGGCGGCTCGACGGACAGCGGGTCGCGCTGCCAGCGGTGATAGGCGTGGGTGAAGCGCCGGGCCGCTTCGCTCTGGAGAAGCCCCTGCCAGAGGCCCATGTCCACTTCGTTCAGCCGCCCGGTCTTTCGGACCTTGACCCGCCAGGCCTTGGCCAGGATGTTCGCCGTCTGAACGGCGTCCTGACTCTCCCCCGTGTAGATGACATCAAAGCGCTGGTCGCCCCGCTCGGCGGCAAGGCGGGCGATCTGCACCACGCCGTGGGCGTTCAGAGGAACATTCAGATTGCCCTGGATGCGCTCCTCCGTGTCCCAGTTCGTCTGGCCCGCCGTAACCAGGAAGACCTTTGTCATTTGCAACACTTCATTCATTGCGGAGAAACCAGACGCGCGTCGATCCGCAACGTAGAAGCGGCATCCTGCCGCTTCAGAAGAGGCCGGAGGCCTCTTCTACCTTGGCCCCCGTCATTTGAGTGCATTTCGACAGTTCGTACGCAACTGCTCAATGGCGGCCGCCATGTCGTCGGCCTTGAATACCGCCGTGCCGGCCACGATCACGTTGGCCCCGGCGGCTCCCGCCCGGGCCACATTGTCCGCCGTGATCCCGCCGTCGATTTCGATGTTCACCCGCTCGGGCGCCATGGCCCGCAGCGCTTCTGTTTTTGGCAGCACCCGCTCCATGAACTTTTGCCCGCCAAAGCCGGGGTAAACGCT
This sequence comes from Planctomycetota bacterium, assembly GCA_013152475.1. GTDB lineage: Bacteria > Planctomycetota > Brocadiia > JAADGH01 > JAADGH01 > JAADGH01. The sequence goes on along the minus strand of JAADGH010000236.1, from coordinate 26,354 downwards.
CATCACCAGGATCATGTCCACATCCCCCGCCACGTCCGCCAGCGCCTCGGCGGGGGTGTCCGGGCTGACGCAGATACCTGCGGTGATGTTCTTCGACTGGATCTCCTTTATCAGCCCACCCGCCTCCTCCACGGCCTCGATGTGGAAGGTGATGTGGTCCGACCCGGCGTCCGCGAAGGGCTCCAGATATTTGTCGGGGTCTGTAATCATCAGGTGAACGTCGAGGGGGATGGCGGCGATCTTGCGGATGGCCTCCACCACAAAGGGCCCGATCGTGATGTTCGGGACGAAGTGCCCGTCCATCACGTCCACGTGAAGCATATCCGCCCCGGCGTCCTGGAGCCGTCTGACGTCTTCACCGAGCTTCGACATATCCGCCGACAGGAGCGACGGGGAGATCTTGACCTCACGCGCCATTGCGTTCTCTTTTATCGTAAGGCGCAGCGAGCCCGCTTCAGGCCCGCCGCACGACGTATGCCGGTTGAATGTTCAGAGGGGCTATGCCTCCGGCAGGGCGGCGATGCCCGGAAGCTCTTTGCCCTCCAGAAACTCCAGCGACGCGCCGCCGCCGGTGGAGACATGGGACATCCGATCCGCCAGCCCCATCATGTCCACAGCCGCCGCCGTGTCGCCGCCGCCGATGATCGTGGTAGCGGAGGACGCCGCCAGGACCTCCGCAATGGCCCTCGTGCCCTTGGCGAAGGGGGCCATCTCAAACACGCCCACCGGGCCGTTCCAGACCACCATCCTGGCGTCGGCCAGCTTGTCCGAGAAGAGATTGCAGGTCTTCGGGCCGATGTCCAGGCCCATCCAGCCATCCTCGATGCTGTCCCGCTGAACGTCCGTCTCGGTGTCCTCGTCGAGCTCCCGCCCGACGACATGATCGACCGGCAGGACGACCTCCACGCCCTTCTCCTCCGCCTGCTTCAGGAGGCTCTTGGCGAAATCGAGGCTGTCCTTTTCGAAGAGCGATCCGCCAATTCCCTTGCCTCGGGCCTTGAGAAACGTGTAGCACATGCCGCCGCCGATAAGGATCTTGTCCACCTTGTCGAGCATGTTTTCGATGACCTGGATCTTGTCGGACACCTTCGCGCCGCCCAGGATCAGGACGAGGGGGTGCTCGGGCGACCGGAGCACCTTGCCGAGATACTTGATCTCCTTCAGGAGGAGGTACCCGGCCGCGGCATCCGTGAGAATCTGCGGCACACCGGCCACCGAGGCATGGGCGCGGTGAACCGTGCCGAAGGCGTCGCTCACGTAGACGTCGCCGAGTTTGGCCAACTCCCGGGCGAAGGCCATCATCTCGGCCGCATCTTTCGACTTTTCCGCCGCATGGAAACGGACGTTCTCTAAGAGGACAACATCGCCGCCCTTCATCTGCGAGACGGCCTTCTCGACCTGGGGGCCGATGCAGTCGTCCAGCTTCTTGACCTGCACCCCCAGGAGTTCGGAGAGCCGTTTGGCCACGGGGTCCATCCGCAATTTGTCTACGATCTCTCCCTTGGGCCGGCCGAGGTGGGACATGAGGATGAGCTTCGCGCCCTTCTCTCGGATATACCGGATCGTCTTCAGGGCCTTTCGGATCCGCGAGTCATCGGTGATAACGCTCGGGTCCTCCTTGTCCTGGGGCACATTGAAGTCCACGCGCATCAGCACGCGCTTGCCGGCAACGTCCAGGTCTTCCACGCTCCGCTTCGCCATCGTACCTATACTCCCTTTCTTCCAGGCTTACAGGCTGGCCGCCTTGGCCATCAGGTCAACCACGCGGTTCGAGTAGCCCCATTCGTTGTCGTACCACCCGATCACCTTCACCATATTGTCGCCGAGTACCATGGTGCAGAGGGAGTCGAAGATGCAGGAGGCGGTGTTGCCGATGATGTCGCTGGAGACGATCGGGTCCTCACAGTAGACCAGTTTGCCCTTCATCTTGGCGCTGGAGGCGGCCTTTTTCATCGCAGCGTTCACCGCCTTCTCTGTAACCTTCCCTTTGCAGAGGGCCACGAAATCCGTCACCGACCCGTCCGGAACAGGGACCCGCATGGACATGCCGTTCAGCTTGCCGTTCAGCTCGGGGATGATCGAGCCGATGGCCTTTGCCGCGCCTGTGCTGGTCGGGATGATGTTGACCGCAGCCGCCCGGGCGCGTCGCAGGTCCTTGTGCACCAGGTCGGCGATGCGCTGATCGTTCGTGTAGGCGTGGGTCGTGGTCATCATCCCCTGCACGATGCTGAAGTTGTCGTGGAGCACCTTCACCATCGGCGCCAGACAGTTGGTGGTGCAGGAGGCGTTCGAGATGATCTTGTCCGTCGGCTTCAACTTTTCATCGTTCACGCCGAGCACGATGGTGGCGTCGATCTCGTCCTTCGGCGGGACGGTGAGGAGCACTTTCTCTGCGCCGGCCTTGAGGTGTTTCTTCAGGTCTTCCTTGTATCGGAACACGCCTGTGGACTCGACGGCAAAATAGACCTTGTTCTTCTTCCACGGCAGCTTGCCCGGGTCCTTCTCGGAGATCACCTGGATCCGCTTGCCGTTCACGGTAAGGCTGTTCTTTCCGGCCTTCACCGTGCCGGAGAATTGCCCGTGGACGGAGTCATATTTCAGAAGATGCGCCAGGGTTTCGGGGTCGGCCAGGTCGTTGATGACCTTCACATCAAACTTGCCCTTCCGCTGGCACATCACGCGGAAGACCATCCGGCCGATCCTGCCAAATCCATTGATCCCTACACGAATCGCCATTGCTTCTTGCTCCTTTCCCATTCACGCGGTAGCAGATATTTGGTTGAATAGACGCCTATAGGTGCGAGTCATGTATTGTAGTCAACGGACCTGTCCATGTCAACCGTTTTTGGACCAGAAAACCGTGAAATCGCCGCGACCGTCCCCCGCCGCTGCCGGGCGCAGCCCATGTCATTCCCGCGCGAGCGGAAATGGCGATGTACGCATGCGGCGTGAGCCCTCCCCCGTAACGGAGGACGTGCCAGCGGCCCTGCTTTCTTCTTGCCTAATCTCGGCATCCCCGATATAATAGTGACCTCGAGCGAATCAGTGAGAACAGGCGTGCTTGTTTTATTGTCGATCGGGTCGGGAAGGAGCAAAACGTCCGACGTGATCCGGAGTTGAGTATCGTGAAACGGATTCTCGTCCTTTTGCTCGGCGGCGTTTCGCTGCTCCTGGGGGGGCGCGGATACGCGGCCGGCCCGCCGCCGAAGGTGTCACTGGGAACGGTGGAATATGTGCTTGTGGGGAAGTACGACCACGAGCAGTACGACCTCTCCCTCACCGTCAAGCGGCTGCCCAACGTCCCGCTCAACCTTGTCTTCGGCCTCAAGGATGCGAAGAACTATTACCGGCTGACCCTCGATGCCAAGACCTGCGCCCTGGCTCGGGTGGTGAACGGGACGGAGAAGGTCCTGCAGACCGCTCCCGCCCCGGCGCTGCAATTCCCCGACGGGAAACCTGCGGACCAGACGATCCTCGTGAAGAGGCGGGCCATCTCGCTCTCCGTTGTGGCAGGCCCGAGTCTCGTCCTGCACGTTCTCGACAGCGCCTTTTCCTCGGGCGCCGTCGGCGTGGGTGTGAAGAGCGGGACGCTTGTCGGCCAGAAGGTCCAGCCCTATGCGCCCATCGAGTTCAGCGCCGACTTCATGCGCGACGAGAAGGAAATGGGCCTGGCGCCGTGGGTAAAGATCGGCGGCGAGTGGCGGTTCCACTCGGTGAAGGAGAAGCACTCCGGCGCGCGGTTCAAATACAGCTCCAACGCCTTCTCCCTCGGCGGCAAGATGGGGAAGGACAAGGCCCCCGCGATCGTCGTCACGGGCCATCCCTTCTGGGACGATTACGACGTCAGCGTATCCGTCAAGTCGCAGGGGGGCCTCGCCGGGCTCGTGTTCGGCTACCGGGACAAGAACGACTATTTCGTGGTCCGATGGAACCTTGCCGACATCCGCCGTCTGCCCCGCAAGATGGAGCTTCTCCGCGTCTCGCCGCAGGGGGCCAAGGTGCTGGCGGAGGGCTATGCGCTCGGCGCGGCGCACCAGTGGTATCGCCTGCAGGCGGTTACGCGCGGGGGACGGATCCAGGTCTATGTCGACGGCGCCCCGATGTTTGACGTGACCTGCCCGGAACTCACCGGCGGGCAGATCGGGCTCTACGTGGGGGACGAGGCGGAGGCCCACTTCGACGACGTGCTCGTCAAGAGCAGCGATCGATACGATCTCTCCCGCGTGGACGTTCTCAAGTCCATTGGCAGGCATTCGGGTCCGGCGTGGGCGACGAAGGCCGATGCGAACGGAAACGTTGCGCTTGCGCCGGTCGCCGCCGGGGAGGCGGCCTACTCTCTGGGCGATTCGGCATGGAAGGACTACATCTTCACGACCACGGTGAAGCCGTCGGCGGCCGCTCAGGGCGTGGGCCTCTCGGCGGGACCGGGGCTGCTCTTCCGGTGGGGCGGAAAGGCCGGGCCCTATGCGGGCAAAAAGCAACTGCTCCTTCCTGGCAAAGACGGCAAGCCGTCCGTTTTCGCCGAGGGCCCCGGGGCCTTTGAGGGCGGGCGGGACTACGCGCTGATGCTCGACCTGAGCGATGGGAGACATGCGAAGGTGTATATCGACGGCACGCTCGAGCTGATGGCCCGGCTGCCCGGGGCCATCGCCGGCGCGCCGGCGCTGTGGGGACTGAATGCGCAGGGGACGGAGTTCCGCTCGTGCCGGATGGCCTTCTCGAAATCCGCCGACTGGGAGCGTGAACCGGAGAACGAGATCTTTCGGCAGGACCGGTTCATGGTCAACTGGGCCACGCGGCGCGGGGCTTGGGTGCCGACGGGCAACAACCTCTTCTGGCACAAGGGGGACTTCTACGGGATGTTCTCGGCCGCCGTTCCCGTAACGTCCGGATATGTCCTGGCCTTTTGCACCGAGGGCAAGGACCTCAAGAAGGGCTACGCCCTCGCGGTCACCGGCCCGCCCAAGCCCTCGAAGGACCACCTTCTTACCCTGAGCCGCCTGGGCAAGGTGGTAGGCCAGGCCACGGTCAAGGGGGCGTCCGGTGAGGGGACCATCACGGTTCAGCGGGATGGCAAGTACGTCTCGGTGTCGGTGGGCGACAACGACCTGATCGTATATCGCGATGACGCCCCTCTGCCGGGGACGCGCATGGGCATGCGCGCGCCGGAAACCCCCGAGTTTGCGAAGCTGCCGGTGAAGCGGGACCATGTGTGGGACTGCCTCTTCGAGCGGGCGCCGGTGGACTGGCTCCGCGTGGGGACGTGGGAGGTGACGAACCGCTTTTCCTGCACTCCCTGGTGGGGGCACATGGCCGGGCGGAGCCGGGGTGTGGCGGTGCTCTGGCACAAGGGCGAGTTCTCGGGCGACATAACGATCGAGTATTACGTCGGCCTGCGCATGCGCCAGTCGTCGGAAATGCTGGAGGGGATCGGCACGTCCTACGCCCGCATGGGCGACATGAACATGACCTTCTGCGCCGATGGCGAAAACCTGGACTCGGGATACAGTTTCATTCTCTCGGCGTGGGACCGCATCTGGAGCGAGAAGTGGACGGAGCTGCGCCGCCGCGGGAAGGTGGTGCAGAAGACGGACAAGTTCCTTTGCCCCCGCACGCGCCAGGACCAGTCCCGCCACATTGCCGTGCCGTGGATGCCGGAGTACAACCAGCGGGCGATCCACGGGGCATGGTATTATGTCAAAATCCGCAAGATCGGCAAGAAGATCGAGTGCTACTTCGACAACGAGCTTGTCTTCAGCTATGAGGACCCCTCGCCGCTCACCGGGAAGTACGTCGCCCTCTGGACGCAGGACAACAGCATTGTCGTGGCGCGGGCAAAGGTTTCTTACGAGTCCAAGACCCTCCCCCCGGTCCGGCTTCCGGCGCCGAAGCCAAGCGCCGAACCGGCCAGGCTGCCGCGTATCGCGGTGACGTCCAGCACGCACCCCAGCGTGTGTTGCGACTTCGAGGGCGATACGTGCGGCTGGCAGAGCACCGGGCTGGACCAGGGCGCATACGTCAGTCTCGACGGCAGCACCTGCTCGGAGGGGAAGTACAGCCTGAAGCTGACCAACCTGAACGCCGGGGGGGACTTCGGCGTGAAGGTCCCCACACCCACGATCCCGCTGCCGTACGTGAGGGCCTTCCGCTTCGACTACAAGCTGACGCCCGATGTGAAGGTAAACCTCTACATGACCCTCTGCAAGCGCCGCCATTTCATCCAATTCACGGGCGACGGCTACAGCGACGAGAACATCGTCCGTCTCGGCAAGATCGCCAATGTGGCGGCGGACGGCAAGTGGCACACGGCGAGCTTCGACATCGCCGCCGCTGTGCGGGAGCGCTACCCCCGCCAGGCCGGTCTGACGCTGGATGGACTCGAGATCGGCGACCTCCACGAGGGCTATCTGCGGGCCGGCTTCGGGGGCAATCCCGAAGGCGCAAGCTACAACATCGACAACTTCCAGATTGTCACTGCGGGCCGAAATCCCGTCAATCTGATCTGGCGGCCGGGCCACATGCAATACAGCTTCTGCCTGGACCAGAAACCCGCCACCCAGCCCGACGACAACCCGAACGGCAGCAAGAACGCCCACCAATACCCCAAGGTCGGCGACGGGCTCTGGTATTTCCATGTCAAGGGCAAGGGCGCGGACGGCAAGTGGACGCCCGCAACGCATTACCCCTTCTTCGTTCAGGAACAGCCCTTGGCCGTCGCGAAGATCACGCCGCCAAGCGGGTCGAAGTGGGGGGGCGCACCGTTCCAGATCCAGTTTGCATCGAAGACCTCTTCGCACCCCAATATCGCCAAGCTCGGCCTGAAGGCGAACGGGACGGACGTGCCGCTCAACGATCACACCCTCTCCTACGACTGGCACAAGCGCATCCTGACCCTCCGCCCCGCCGCAAGCGGCCTGCACTTCAATAACGGCCAGAAGGTGGACTTCGCACTCCAGTACTGCGAGGACCTCGCCGCCCCGGTGAAGACGTCCACCTATTCCTGGAGCTACGCAATGGATTGGGCGCAGGACAAGGCCCCCCCCTCGCCGGTCCGTGTGATGGGTTACCCGGTGAATGACACCTTCGAGGACGGCGTCGGGGCGTGGAAGAGCTTCGGCAGCCAGGGCGATGCCTTTGTGACGCGCGACCCCTCCACGGCGGCGTCGGGCAAATACAGCCTGAAGCTCTTCAACCCTGTGGTGGGAGGGTATTTCCGCGCCCAGGCGTATGGGAGTCCCGTGAATCTGGGCAAGTATCCCCTGGTTGCGTTCGATTACAAACTGACCCCCACGGTCTCTACCGACCTGCTCATCCGCATGGCGGCGTCGGGTCAGTATGGCTATGTCCACTTCACCGGGGGCTCGTCGGGACTCATCCAACTGGGGACGATCCCAAACGTTTCGAGGGATGGCAAATGGCACCATGCCGAGATCAACGCCCACAATCTCCTGAGCGCGCAGCCATACGACCCGCAGATGTATGAGGCCGGGCAGATTGCCTTCGGGACCTACGGCAATCCAAAGAACGGACCCACGGAGACGTTCCATATCGACAACTTCCAGTTGGTTCCCGCCGTGAGCGCGAAGAACGGGTTCCAACTGACCTGGGCAGCGGTGGACCCCAGCGGGATCAAGGGCTACAGCTACCATTGGAGCCCGAAGGCCGTGGAGGATGCTGACACCAAGCCCGAGGGGCCGGAGACGCAGAAGACCTTTACCGGCATTCCGGAGGGCCCCATGTACTTGCACATCCGCGCCCAGGATAACGCCGGCAACTGGGGGCCGACCTCCCATCACAAATTCGTCATCGACAACACGCCGCCTGCGCTTGCCGCCCCCCCAAGCGGCAAGAACACATCCGCCCGCATGGCCATGTCCGCCACGGACAAGGGGCCGGCGGGTGTGGATCCCGCGTCGATCCAGGTGACCTTCGAGGGCAAGGCCTACGGGCTCGACGCCGCCCATACGAAGTTCGACATCCGCAAGGGCGGTCTGTCCTGGGAGTGGTGCGCCGCGTCGGGATGGTCCGACACGCCGGTGCCGAATGGAAAGACGATCCCCTTCGCCGTGGCGCAGGTGAAGGACTTCGCCGGAAACACGGCGGGGCCGTTCAAGTGGACATGGACCATCGACTACGCCTCGGACAAGGAGCCGCCCATCGCTCCCGAGGTGACGGGGCTGACCCATGCCGTCGCCTCGTTCGACACCTTCTCCCGGGGGATGGGCCAGTGGCGCAGTTGGGGGGGGCACACCGGTGCGCAGGTGGACCGGTTTTTCGATCCGCAGAAGAAGGACTATTGCGTTCGCCTCCGCAACGCCAACAGCTCGGCGGCGTTCAGCACCTACATCCGCACCACGCCCTTCGACGCGGCGAAGTATCCGATGGTCGGCTTCGAATACAAGATCCCCAAGGGCGCGCGGATTCACCTGCTCGCCCACGTCAACGGGAAATATTACGCCATCCGAATGACGTCGAACAGCCGGAGCTACCCGAACATCGGGAGGGTTCGGGTCAAGAGCGATGGAGCCTGGCACACGGTTTCATTCGATCTGTACGCGATTCTGCGAAAGCACCTGCCAAAACTGAAGAACTACACCGTCAAGTACCTCTGCCTGTCGGATTACAACAGCGGGGTGAACCAGACGGGGGTGAGCTGTTTCTTCGACAACTTCGCCATCTTCGGTCCCGGCAAGGCGCAGCCGGCCTTCGAGTGGCGTTCCCTGGACCCGACGGGGATCAAGGCGTTTGCATACTCGATGGACCTCCGTCCTGTTGGCGAGCCCCCGGCCTCCACCGCCACGGCCGAGCGCAAGAAGACACTTCCCCCCCTCGCGCGCAAGGGGATGTACTACCTCCACGTTCGAGCGCAGGACTGCGCGGGCAACTGGGGCCCGACGACGCACTATCCGTACTACCTCGCCACCACGCCACCCAAACCCAAACCGAAGCCCAAGCCCAAGCCAAAACCCCCTGCGCCGAAGCCGGGGCCCAAGCCCAAGCCAGCCCCCGCAAAGAAGAAGTGAGGCTGTCGCAGGCGGGGGATTTGCACCTGACGCGCTGCTCGAATTGCCTGGCGTATGCAAGGACTTGACAAGCGCCAGGTCCATAGTAGAATCAATGAGTGGGCGAACGTCGTATCTCAGGTATTTCAGGCGGATTGAACCCTCGGGAGCACTGTTGGCGGAAAAGGACGAGCCGAACCACGTTGCCCCGCGCGAACACCGCACCGGCCGGCGAAAGCCGCCGAAGCGCCGGGACTGGACGCGTGTCTACCGAGAGGACCGGCTGGACGATCTCGGCGAGGAAACGGAGCGCCTTCGACGGTCCGAGGAGGCCCCCCCCGAGGGGAAGACCGAAGCCAAGTTCAAGCGCCGTCTCGAGCCGCTGTCCGGGGGGGACCTCATGGACGGCATCGTCAAAGAGGTCACCTCGCGGTGGTGCACCATTCTCCATGACGGAGAAGAGATCCGGTGCGCCACGCGCGGCACGTTCAAGCAGGTCCGCCAGCGCCAGAGCAACGTGATTGCCGTGGGGGACCGCGTGAAGTTCCGCATGGTCAGCGCCACCGAGGGGGCGGTGGAATCGGTTTCCGAGCGCAAGACGAAACTCTCCCGCCGGCACTCCTTCAAGGGCGCCGTCGAGCACGTCATGGTGGCCAACGTCGATCAGTTGGTCCTTATCGCCTCCGTGAAGAGGCCCCCCCTGAAGTATGGGCTGATCGACCGATACATTGTGGCGGCGGAGAACGGCGGGCTTGCCCCGGTGGTCTGCCTCAACAAGATCGACCTCCTTGACCCGGGGGAGGACAGGCCCGACGCCGACCGGTTGTATGGGCCGATCGGTTACCAGGTCATCTACACCAGCGCGAAGACCGGCGAGGGCATCGACGCGCTGCGCGAGGTGTTGAAGGACAAGATGTCCGTTGTGTCGGGCCATTCCGGGGTGGGCAAGTCATCGCTGCTCAACGCCGTCCAGCCGGGCCTGGACCTGAAGGTGGGCAAGGTGATGGAGGACCGGCGTGGGAAGGGACGGCATACAACGGAGCGATCCACGCTGATTCCGCTGGATGTCGGGGGGTATGTGGTCGATACGCCGGGCATCCGCTCCTTCGGCATCTGGAATGTGGCGGTGGAGGATCTGGCCGGTTTCTTTCTGGAGTTCATCTCCTTTGCCGAAGACTGTTATTTCCCCGGATGCAGTCATACGCACGAGCAGAACTGCAGGGTGAAGGAGGCGGTGGAGGCCGGCAAGATCGACCCGCGAAGGTACGAAAGTTACCTCAGCATTCGGGATTCACTCGGAGGGAGGTGAATCGTGAGGGCCCTTCTGCTCGGCAGCGGTGCGTCGGATATTCAGGCCCCGTATCAGTGCGAATGTGAGAACTGCCGCACCGTGCGGCAGCGGGACGGGCGTTCGCTGCGGACCTATACGTCGCTGCTGCTGGACAACGAGCTTCTTGTCGACTGCGGCGGCACCGTGCCCGAGCAGATGAAGAAGTTTGCGCCGACGGCGCGCGTGAAGCAGGTCTTCATCACCCACGCCGACCGGGACCATCTGAACTCGGTCGCCCTTGCGCGGGTCCCCGCCGATGCGGCCCGGTTGGGTCTCCCGATCTACGGAAGCTCGGCGGTGACCTCGCTGGTCCGCTATGAGATCCAACGCCATGTGACGCTGCATCCCATGTCGCCGTTGAAACCAACCGCTGCGGGCGACTGGACGGCCCTCCCGCTGCCGGCGCGCCATCGGGGCCAACCGGGGGACTCGCTGATTTATGTCTTCTCCCGGCAGGGGAAGAGCCTGCTCTACGCCTGCGACACCGGGCCGCTCCCGGAGGAAACGGTGGAGGCCCTTGCCGGGATGACGCTTGATGCGGTTGTTGCAGAGGCCACATTCGGCCACGCGGGCGAACACCCGGATTTGCCGTCGGCCCACATGAACTTCCCCCTCGTCTGCGAGATGCGGCAGGACTTCCTCCGGCGCGGCATCATCGGGGACTCCACGCCGTTCATCGCCGCGCATGTCAGCCTGCACTTCTGCCCGCCCCATGAGGAATCGGCCCAGTGGCTGCGCGAGCGGGGGGTCGCGCTGGCCTTCGACGGCATGCAATTCGATTTATGAAGGGCGCATGACGCCTGGAGGAGAAAGACCCTATGAAAATCGCGGCCTGTCAGACACGCGTGGTGTTTCGCGACATGGAAGCAAACCTGAAGACGACCGTCGAGGCGCTGGAGAAGGCGGAGGCGGAGGGCGTCCAGATCCTGTGCATGCCGGAGACCTTCCTGCACGGCTATTTTCCCGACGAGGGGGAGGCCCGGAAGAACGCGGTCGATCTGGAGGGCCGCGAGTTTCAGGAGGTCCTCGATCGCGTAAAGGGCTTCTCTCCCATGCTGCTGATCGGCCTGAACGAGCGGCGCGAGGGGGACCTATACAACACGGTGGTGGTGATCGACCGCGGGAAGCTGATCGGCCTGTACTCCAAGAACTATCTGGTCTACCCGTACTTCCGCCGGGGGCACGAGTTCCCGGTCTTCGAGAAGGACGGCGTCAAGTTCGGCATCATCATCTGCGCCGATTCCTCCTACATGGAGGCGGCGCGGATCGAGGCCATGCGCGGGGCGCAGATCATCTTTTCTCCCCATTTCAACTACATCACCTACGACCATCTGGACCACCATACCCGCCGCGTCCGAAGCCACCACATCGCCCGGGCCGCCGAGAACGACTGCTACGTGGTGAAGGCGAATGTCGTCGTGCCGCAGTCGGTGGGCGAGCCGGTGATGGGGCGGGCCGGGGTCGGTGTGGGGGACTCGTTCATCCTGGATCGGATCGGCCGTTTCGTGGGGGAGGCCGGGCTGATGACGGAGACGCTCCTCGTCCACGACATACCGGAGGACGATCTGGCCAAACCGAGAAGGCCGTTTCATCGGACGACGCCGGAGATCGCCCGGCAGTTGCATGCAGAATACGAGAAGGCGGAGCTGGACCGGGAATGATCGGGGGGATCACTCCTCCACGTCTTCCGATGTCTTTCGCCGGATGCGGATCTCATCGGTCCGGTAGAAGCGGCGGGGAATGTCGCGCAGGAGCTTCCGGACCAGATCGAAGGCGAGCTCTCGGCTGAAGAACCCGCTCTCCACCCGCTCGGCCAGGATTTGCGCGAGCGCGTCCTTCATAAGGAGGAGGGAGCCGATCGCGGCCTCGATGCGAGTGGCATTCCCACCCCAGAGGAGGAGCTTGGCGACCGGCACCAACTCGATCCACTCGCCGACGATTTCCCTCACGGCCGAGAGGGAATGGGCGGCCAGCGCGCTGCCGTCCACATAGATGTTGGGAAAGGTCTTGGCCTGCGCCCCCACATGGCGTGCGAAGGGATAGCCGCCATGGAGAAACACAAACCGCGTTCGCGTGTGCGCCGCGACGAACGCGGCGAGCTGGCACGGGTCGCTGTGCTCAACGGACAGCGGGTTGGCGTGCGCGCCGGTATCGATCTGCAAGGGGATATTGAACGCGGAGCACTTGTCCGCAATCTGGTGGATGAGATAATCCTGGAAGAGCCGCGCTTCGTCGGGGGAGACCTTGCCGTCCGACTTCATAAACGCAACCGCGGCCTCTTGCGTTCCCACACCGCGGACCATCAGCGGTCGAAACCGCGAGAAACTGAGCCAGAATGACGGGACGCCCTTCTCGTCCAGCTCGGTCAGGACCTCGGCGAGAAGTTCCACAACATCCAAGAACTCCTGCAGCTTGACATAGTGCCTCTGCTCGAGCTGTTCTCTATACGTACTTTCGTGCGCTCGGATGAAGATGTCCAGGTTCGGCGCGGGCAGAAAGATCTCCCGCTCCTGCTCCGACAGGGCGATGTCGGTCTCCATGGCCCAGATGACGGCGTCGATGTTTGCCCTGTTGCGCAGGGCCTCAACGTACCAATCCTCCCGGCTGTAGGCCCCCGCCATCCGCTCGCGAAGGTCCGTATAGCCCCTTTCGTCCAGAGGGAAATCCTCGAAATCATACAAGAGTTTGGCCGCCGCGACCAGACATCGATATGCCGACGTGTTCGTGAGATTGGGCAGATAGGGCTCAAGTGTCTCCCAGCTCCGCGCCGGATCGACAGGCGGCGTATGGAGGACCGCGCCCGGCGGCAGGCACGAAGCGGCGAAGAGATCAAACAACACGTCGCCGCTCTCCAGCACAAGTTTCCTGGGGACAATACAGTCGTGGCCGTCAATCACGGGCACTTCATTGATGGCGTGCCGGAGGTCCTCGATCAAAGTGCTCCGGCCTGTCTTTCTGTTCTCGGTTCCTACACTCATGCGGCGCCTGGTCCTGTCAAGCCACTCGTTCGGTCCTCTGCTGCATCGTTCGGCCCCCTCGCCGTCTCCTTGATTTCACATCATCCGTCTTGAATAACTCGCGGAGGTTCTCCCGGAGGAGTCGGTCGGCGATCTGACCGGCCTCCTGTTGGGTAATCTCCCGCTCCGCCACCTTCTCGGCAAGCACGTCGGCAATCGCATCTTTTGCGAGGACCAGAGAGCCGTAGGTCATCTCGACCCGCAGCGCGTCCCCTCCCCACGCGAGGATGCGCTCGATGGACAGCACGTCCAGCCACTCGCGAAGGGTATTGCGATACGCGGACGGACAAAGGATGGGCAGCCATGAGCCGTCGACATAGACGTTGGAGTGGCGAGCGGCGATGGCGGTAGCCTGGCTGGTGAAGGGAAACGAGGCATGCAGCAGAACGAACTTCGCCTCCGGATACCTCCACAGCAGCTCCTCCAGGTACAGGGGATACCCATTGTGCAGGAACCCCGACGTCGACAGCATCCCCGTGTGGATCTGGATCGGGAGATCGTGGAAAATGCATTGCTCGATGACGTGGGAATACACGAAATCCTGAAAGGCAAGTAATTCGGAATAGGCAATGTCGCGGGGCGACTTGCTGAAGATGCGCGACGCCTCGGCGCGCGAGCACTCCTTCAGACGAATTCCCCGAAAATATGCCGCCGCGATCTTCACCGCCGCCGTTCCCTCCTCGCACGCCCTGTGCACTACGGCGTCTACGGCGTCCAGCACATCGGCGATGGTCGTGGGGTCCACTCCGTAATCACGGTAGAACGCGGGGCGATACTGGGACGAACAGATGTCCCCGAACTTGTCAAAGCGCTGGACCGGGAGGAACAGGGAGTTGTCGATAGTCGGCCACGCGGCCTCGCCATACATCTGGTCCCACAGAACAGAGTCGATGTTTCCCGACCTCCGGAGCACATAGTCATACCAATCCGGCTGCCGGCTGGCCTGGGCAAGGGCGAGGGAGACCCGCTCCCAATTTTCGTCCGTGATCTCATGGACATCGATTTCCAGGAGGTCCCGAACGGCGACAAGGAAGCACCGGAAGTAGGCCGTATTCCGGCAGAGATCCATGTAGCGCTTGAACCCTGCCCACCCCACCGCGTCCTTGTCGATGGCGGCGACCCACCGCGATGCCGTTACACCCGTGTTGAGCAGGTCGTTCTTGACGAAGCTGCGTGAGAGAGTGCGAAAGAGCCGGTTCTCGGCGGACTGAACGGATTCGAGCGACTCGGTGTGGTCGTGCGAGTCGATGACCTGGATTCTGTCCAGATCGGAGCGTAAGGCGCATCTTACTCTTGCAAATTCCATCCAAGACTACATCCAAAAGGGGCCCACGCCCCGATATCCCTCCGCAAATTGTGCGCCACCGGTCCGGTCTCCCTCCTTTTCGGAAAGCAGGGCTGCCCGCGCCCAAAGCAAAGAAAAAGCGCTCAATGCCGTCCTCTGCACCAAGCGCCTTATTTGCCTTTTGTTACGGACCAGCACGTCTGTACGCCCCCGCGCCTCGCCCCTCGTGAGGATGATTTGCCCCGTCTGCTGCCTGAATTCTACTTCAGCCCCACCCCCGAGTCAAGCCTCTTTTCGCCTCGCGCAACATCGACGCCGCCCCCATGCCGATCCGATCGCCTTACTCTGCTTCGAGAACAAGCACCCAGTCCTGCCGGACAGGAGGGGGGGGGACGCCCCAGATGCCTTCTGAGTCGCCCTGGATGCCGCCCAGATCCACCCTCTCGGCGTTGCGGGGGTTGAAGTAGCAGGCGTGGTAATCCCTGTCCTTTTCCAGCGCCGCCACCCTGGGCATCGACCAGTTCGCGGGGAGATAGATCACGCGTACGGTCCCCGGTATCCCGGCCGCATACGGTCGGTGGCAGTCTTCGACTGTCGCATGCGGCTCGACCCACTCCGGATGGGGCTCGAATTTCCAGAACTCGTACCGCTCCAGGAGTTCCTTCCCCAGCGCCACCTGCTGGGAGCCCGGCAGGCGCCAGGCCTCCTGCCAGTCCGGGCCGCCCCATGATGTGCCGTGGGGCGACTCCCCAAAGGGATCGTCCGGCCGATTCAACTGCCAGATCCCGTTGGCCCCGTAGGTATATCCCACCGCGCCGCTCAGCATGGACGCCCAGAAGGCAAAGCGCTGCACGTCCTCCCAACTCCCCCCGAAGATCCCCTCGTAGCACACCTCGCCCACCACCGTCGGCATCCGCGGCTCGGCCTGGCGCGACGCCTGGATCAGGCGAACCGTATTCGGCATGCTCCGCCACCCCTGATGGCCGGTCTGGAGCATATCGAAATCGAGGACCGTCGGATCATCCACCGTGTCGCGTGCGGTACTGCTGGGGTGAAGGGTGACGGGGTGGCCGTAGGAGTCGATGGAGCGAAGATACTCCGTCACCTCCGTCCAGCCGGCGCGCGCGGCGGCCACGGCCTGTTCGCGTTCCGGGTTGTTTTTCCTCGCGGGGGAGAGGTAGTAGAGCATCGTCGCCTCGCCCGCCATACACCAGATGACGGGGTAGGCGCCGTACCGGCCCAGGAGGTAGCGCCAGTGTTTTTTCATCACCTCGACGCCGGCGAAGTCGATATAGTAGCCCCAACACCCCACGATGCAGGGGACGAGACCCGATCGCACCAGCCAGTGGACCCGGCGGTCGGCCATGTCGAAATAGGATGGATTGATCCGCTGGAACTCCTCCTCCCACGGGCAACCCGCCTCGTTCTCCCCGCGCGGATCGAAGGGCGGCATGTCCGGGTAAAGCCCCGCCACGATCTGGATTACGGTAAAGCCCCGGGCCGCGCGATCCGCGACCAGAAGCTGATACTCCTCCGGCCAGCCCAGCCGCTTGGAGAGGCCCATCCACCAGGTATCGCCCAGCCAGAAAAAGGGCGTGCCGTCCCAATGCTCGAAGTGGTGGTTGTCGACCACGCGGAGGGGCCCGTGGCGGAGCAGGGGGTTGTCCCCCTGATATTCCGTGATCTCGATGGTGCATTCCTGGTTGTGGAGCTTCGTATTGTCCGTATCGGAGCAGACGGAGCGGCATTGGTGCGTGCCCGTCCTCGGCGAGGCATAGCGCACCCGCCATTCCCCTCCGCCGACCCAGAACGCCGGCACGCGCCGTTCCACGCCGTCCGGGTCCACACAAACCACATCGAGCTCCACCTCGTTGAAGGGATCGCTGTACTCCTTGGAAGATCGGAGGGAGAACTCTACGACACAGTTCTGCACGCCGAAAAGCCTCGACCTCATTGTTCTCTCCGGAGGCAAGAAAAGATCTTATGTGGAGAATCAACCTAAAATTGTAGACACGAGGAAGCCGGAAGTCAAGCGCCTGTGTCCCAGGAGTTGACCAAGAGCTCCCGCGTTGGTGATTGACAAATCCCGCCCGGGTGGACTATACTGGAAACCAGGAGCGCCTGCGCAACACAGGGGTCTGGACCATGAAACCAAAACGAGCCCTTTTCATCCCTCTCCTCGTCCTCATTCTCGCAGGCTTCTGTCCGGCCAAGGACACGATCAAGCTCAAAAACGGCAACCGCTTCCGCGGAATCATCCGCGGGGAATCGGACGGCATGATCAAGGTGGAGATCGCGCCCGGCATGATGATGACGTTCCCAAAGGACGACGTGGCCGAAGTCATCCGGGGCAAGCACCCCCCTCCCCCTCCCCAGCCCCAGCCTGAACCGCAACCCCAGGAGCCGCAGCCCCAACCCGAGCAACCCACGCTGGCAGGCATCCAACAGACCATCGCCCGCTTGATCTACAACGGAAAATTCACGGAGGCGATGGCGTGCTGTGGCGAGGCCGAAAACGATCCTCAACTCCAGGCCATGACCCCTCAGATCGCCGTGCTCCGAAAAGACATCCAGCAGGTCGAGGCGATCTGGCAGAAGGTGAAAGGCGCGCTGCCCGCAATGAAAGGCAAGGAAGTCCTCTTCCGCGACGGCGTCGGCGTGCCGATGGTCACACTGACTGGAAATCAGATCGTTGCCCAAGCCGGGCTGAGCCGCCCTTTGTATGAACTCGACCCCGATCTCGCCCTCTCCCTGGCGAAGATCACCGGCCCGGCCCCGCGCGGTGTGTTCCTCTTCTACGCCCGGAAATGGGACGCCGCCAGGAAAGAACTGCAGCGCGCCGCAGCGACAGGGGCGGACGTGAAGGGCTACCTGGAACGGATTCGCAATGCCCTTGCAGGCGCCGCGCAGGAAGCCCAACAGCGCACCAAAGCCATCCAAGAGAGAAAGACGCAGATCGAGTCGCTTGCCGAGCGGCAGAAGGCCATCGCCGACGTGCTCAAGCTCGGCCGCCGCGCAGACAGCGCCCTGGACGGCCGGAAGTTCCAGGAGGCCCTTCAACTTCTGCAGGAGGCGCGCAACATCGCCGTTCAGTCGCTCCCGTCGGCGCGCGTGAAAAAGATCGACGAGAAGATCCAGGAAGTCGTCGAAAATTCACGCGTCGTACTGGATATCGCCATCCAGGAGGTCTATGTCCCATCCGGATATATGGACTACGCCACGCGAATGGAAAAGAAGGCGACGATCGATAGGGGGGAACGGTGGAGCAAAAAACAGCGCATGGAAGTGGAGAACCGGCTCCATGAGTCCCTCGCCCAGCAGATCGCAAACCAGATCGCCATGGCCGTCGCCCAGCCGCTGCAGGCCATCGGGTACCTCGTTGTCCAGCCCAACCAACTCCAGCCGGGCGAGCGCACCTCCCTATTGAGGATCGCCTACCGCGAATATCCCATCGTTGGTGACATATCCCCCTGGGCGCCCCCGATTCCCGGCCCCGTGTGGCCGGTCTATGGCGTGGCGGTGCATATCGACAGCAAGCTCGACCTCCTCGATCCGTACAGCCGCGAGGTATGGAGCGACGAAATCAACATGACCACACCCCTCTCCGCCGGCGACGGGTCGTTCGTGAGCCAGAGCGGCCGGGCGGCGTTTCTCCAACAGCTCCAGATGCTCACCTTTCAACCGGAGGAGGAGTGAAGACCGCAACGCACCCTATCGGCGTCTCGCTTGCTCAGATGCCGTCCCCAGGCGGAGTCCGGGGACGAGATGGAAAGTGGAAGCGGCATCTTGCCGCTTCATGAAGAGCCTGGAAGGCTCTTCTACATTAGAAGACGTCGGATCGATGCCCCGCCCTGCATTACTCCCCGATCTCGAACTTCTTCACCTCCCCCTTGTCCGTCGCCAGGAGGACGGATGTGCCATCCAGGGCGGTGATGCGGGTAGGGGTGCCGGTGATCTTGCCCGTGCGGACGATCGAGCCCTTGGCGTCGAGGACGTAGACGCTGCCGCCCTGGCACCCGACGACGACCTGCGGCGCCTTCGCGCCCGGCGCCATCACCTTCATCACCGTCGGGGATGCGGGGAGCTTCGTCGCCCAGACTTTTTCGCATTTGTGATTTAAGGCGACGACCAGGCCGCTTGACGTGGCCGTGAGGATCTCCTTCTTCCCGTCGCCGTCCAGGTCGGCGATGTCCAGGTCGCGCATGTTCTTGTAGCGAATGCGCCTGCCCGGGCCGAACTGCGCGTTGTAGAGCGCCTTGCCCCGGGCCGTCCAGACCGACACGCGGTTCCACGTGCCGTTGATCTCGCTCACGACTTCCTTCACGCCGTCGCCGTCGAGGTCCACGTAAAAGAGATGGGCACGGTTCATGCTGGCCCAGCCGCCGACATAGGTGTGGCCCTTCGGCACGGAGACGAAGCCGCGCGAGGTCTTGAGCGTCTTGTTGTTCACGATCAACACGGTGTAGTTGCCGCTGTAGACGCGGCCGCCGAGGAGATTCAGGCTCCCGTCCGGCCCATCCACAATCGTGAACACCGTCTCGTCGCCCCAGAACTGCGGCATGCGGTGGAGGAGCTTGCCGTTCTCGTCCAAAATCTCCAGCGTGCACGCGCTGCCGACGAAGGCCTGGCTCTTGCCGTCGAGGAACACGCCAGTATAAAGCCCATGGATCCCTTTGTGCCCCGGGGCGGACTTGAACCAATACGTCTTCGCCGCGCGGAACACGGCCGGGTCCATCTCCGACACGAAGACCCATTTGCGCTTGCCCTGCTCGTCGAAGGCGATCACCTTCTCATCGTCGCAGCCCGCCAGCAGCAGCTTGTGCTCCGCCCACCAGCGCAGCATGCGGATGTTGCCGTCGGTCTGCATGGTTCGGACTTCCTTGCCGTCGGCCGAGAGCACATGCACCGTCTTCCCCTCCGCCGCGCAGATCAGCCGGCCGCCGTTCGAGGGGATCGTGATGAGGTCCACCACCTTCCCTTTCACATTCGCGACAAACCCCTCCTTCATCGCCGGGGCCTCGACGACCTGCTTCCTGCCCAGGGCATTGCTTCGTTCCACTCGCACTTTCCGTGCCTTTGCGAGGAGGCCGGTCAGGCGTTCCTTCAGCTTCGCCAGCTCGGCCGCCGGCGGTCTGGTCCCCTGCACGCGGTGCGTGCCCTGGTCGAGGGTCAACGTAACCTCTGGCTCTGTCAGGAGATGGATCGTCGTCACCTTGTCCGTAACGACGTTCACATCACCCGTCCCGAAGTTCCAGTCGATGGCAACCGGCGCATCGGCGCGCACGAGCCCGCCCGCCTGCCTCAGCCCCTTCCCGAAGAGATGGCCCTCGGCAAGGACGACGAGTTCCCCCTCGATGTCGGCGTACTTGCCCGCCACGGCCAGCGCCGCCTCCGGCAGGGCCAGGGCCGCCGCGTTGTCGGCCAGTCGAGCGCTTGCCGCGCCGGTCTTGGGGTCGAGCGGATTGCGCGCGATAGCGGTGAAGAAGATGCGGTGCTGCTCCTTCTTCACACCGCCGAGCCATTTCATTGTTGTGACGCGGCCGGTGGTGGTCGTCGCCACTGGATCGGAGAGGCACACGTCGAAGGCCGGCGGCCGCCCGTTTTTCTCTGCCTTCCGAACGCTGATCCCGACCAGGCCCACGTAGCACCTGCCCGAGTTCGGGTTGCTGCCCACCGTCTCGACGCGGAGCACATGCTTGCCCGCCGCCACGTCGCGCCCGAGCGAGATCTGCCCCGGCGCCACGTCGGGGGCGTAGAGGTCGGTAGGCTTGCCCACCGGCTTGCCGTCGAGCTTTACCTGGACGATGCCCCGGTCCTTGTATTTCAGGAAGTTCACGAACAACTCGCCCTGCGGCTTCTCCTTCAGCTCGAAGGGCATCTCGATCCAGCCGCCGGGCTCGGGGCTGCGCAGGAGCAACGTGTTGTAGTCCTCCAGGCGGACCAGCGGCCGCTCGGTTTTCAGGTTGTGCGTGCATTGGGCGTCGAGAGCGAAAAATGGGGACTGACCAGCCGTCCGGTCTGTCCCCATTTTTCCTCCGGGGATCTGGAGCGCAAGCACCCCGGGAGCGGGGACGGACCGCCGCACCTTGCCCGAGTTCTCCCACTTGATCTGCACCTCCATGTTGTCGCTGTCGGTGCGGAAGGTCATGTCGTCCACGAAGAGGGCGTACTTCCCTGTGCGCTGGACCAGCGTCCGCCGCCAGTTGCAGTAGGCGGCGTCGGGGACCTCGCCGACACAGACGGCCGTGGGGCCGATGACGTTGCGGTATCGCAATGCGCCGTTCATGGCCACCTTCGGTTCGACCATGCCGTCGGCGCGGGTGAGGACCTGGTTCAGATACCCGTCCAAGAGGGAGTTCCCGTCGATGCGCAGGCGGAGCACCGCGAAGCAGTGGTAGGGGTTGCGCGACGCGCCGTTGAAACCGTCGATGAGGATGTAGTCGCCGGAGGCATCGAGGGCCGTCCGGAAGCTGCCGAAGGCGAAGGAGTGCTCCAGGGGGAAGCCGTTGTTCCGCGCCTCCCAAGCCGGCTCGGAGAGCTGGAAGATGCTCCATTTGCCGATGAGATCGGTGGGCGGTGTGGGCGCGAGGTCTTTATCGGGCCAGTAGGACTGGCCGAGGCGGAAAATACTCATATCGACGCCGGTGCGCTCGCGGTACCAGATCCATCGGCCGTCCTGCAGGAGGTAGGCGGCCTTGTGGAGAAAGCCGATGGAGGCCGACCGGAGGTCCCAGTCGTTTTCTCTGCCGGTGAAGAGGATCTCCTGCCCCCGCAGAAGCGTTCGGAGCACGCCATTCTCCAGCGGCTTCCGGTCGCCGGTGAGGAGCATGTAGGTAAGGATGGGCGCGTGGCCGGTGTTGTACCAGAAGAGGTTGTCGCTCTCCCCGCCGACCCATGCGTAGTCGTGCAGCGACCCGAAGTGCAGCTTGGCCGACTCGACGCAGTGCTTCCAGATGGGGTTCGGGTAATAGGTCTGGAAGTAGCGGCCGAGGCAGTAGAGCGACACCGCCGACCACTGCCCGTGCCGCGAGCCGACGCAGCGGGGCGGCTGGGTGAGGCGGTAGATGCCCTCGTCCTTGCGATGGAGGAGCTGCTTCGAGAAGGCGTTCGTCACGCGCAGGCGCTCCTCGTCGGTGAAGACGGGGCTCTCCTCGATGAGGTCCCAGAAGAGGATCATCATGTGAGCGTTGTAGTGGTACGGCCCGCTGAGGGGCTCGTCCTTGTTCTCGATGCGTTCGCCGTCGATGTCAGAGATTTCCTGCCGCGCCTTTTTGTCCGGGAAGGCCAGGCGGATCACCTCGCGGGCGCTGTGCTCGTTGCCGGTCATGTAGTACATGGCCATCTGCTTGCTGATGCTGTTCCAGCCGAAGTAGCCCGTCGAGCGGTATCCTCTCGACGCTTCCCAGGTCTCGAAATCCTTGACATCCGTCGGCACTTCGATGCCCTTGCCGAGGCGAATCTCCATGAGTCGTCCGAGGGTCAGCGCGCCCTTCCGGGGTTTGGCCTCCTGAATCTTTTTCACAAAAACGTCCGTCCCCGCTTTCACGCCCACATCGTCACTTCCACCCACAAACACCACATTACGCCCGTCGCCGAAGGGGTTGTGCAGCGTCCGGACCACGTAGCCCTCCGGGCCGGGGTAGCGGAGGTCGAGGAGGGTGTAGTAGAAGTTGTAGAGCTTCTCGATGGTCTTGTTCGTGGAGCGATTGCCGAGGGCGATGAGATGGCCCTTGATCGGCACGGCCGCCTCGGGGGCCGTGTCCTTGACGATTGGTAGTGTCACGCCTGTGGCCTGGGCAATGGTCCCCTGGATCTGTTTGGCGAGGTCGGCGTACTTCCCGGACGCCGGCGCGACGATGGTCGCGTTCGGCTTGCCGCCCTTGACGAGTTCGGTATGGATGTACAGGTTCTTGAGCTTCGAGTAAACCGGCGGCACAGGCGCCGGCGGGGGGGGCGGCGGGGGATCGACGCCGGATACGACCCGGACCCAATCGACCACCACCTTCGGCCTTGGGCCGCGGTGGGTGTAGAGGTAGAGAACGAGCTGCTTCGTGTCGGGGGGCGCCGTTCCGCGAAGGCTGACGCGCGTGAAGCGCCTCTCGCTTCGGGCATACAACGCCTTCTGGGAGTATTCGTTCGACGGCAGGAAACGCATCTGCAGGTACGCCCCGGCGGGCGACGCGCCCTCCACGCGCCGCACGCTGACGGTGGTCTCGTAGGTGAGTCCGGGTTTGACGGCGAGGGTCTGGGTCAGGCCCGTTTCCTTTTCCATGTTGTCATCCTCGATGAGAACCGCCTGCTTGCCGTCGCCGGCAACGTGGATGAGGCGGATGTGCGTGTCGGGTCCGCCGGAGTACTGCCGCCAGCCCACCGGCACGCCCTTCGGTCCCGCGCCCTCCTCGAAGGACGGGTTCTGGAGAGGGACGGATTCGATGCCGGCGAGAGAATTTGCGATCGCGAAGAATAGTACGGCGGGAACAACGACCGGGACGAGAGACAACCGTCTCATGCAGCACCTCCAAAGGCGTAGGGTTATGTCCGCCCACGGCCCACGGAAATACCAAGGGAGGGGGGCAATGTCAATGGAAAACGGACGAGGAGTTTCCCCAGGGCCTCTGCCGTGTCATCGCGAGGCGCCTCGGGACGGCATAGCCGTTCGGTTCCGCCTCTTTGCTGCGAAAGGAGTCAGACGGGGCCTGACGGATGACCCGTTCCGAGGCAGAGCCTCGGAACGAGAAACGTGTCATCGCGACGACGCAATCTCGTACGCTCGATCACCGTCGATCCACCAGATTGCTTCGTCGTCCCGCGAAGCGCGTGACTCCTTGCCATGACAATACCGACTTCCCCCGTGACGGAGACGTTACGCAATTCAGTCCATCTTGCTTGAAGCCGACCTCGGCTGGATCACGGCTTGGCCTTCCGCGGGTTGACGCCCTTCAGGTCGAGCTCCTGTTCCATAAACCTCAGAAACGGACTGTCGGTGGTGAAGATGATCTCCGTCTCCTTGTTGAAGGAGTTCCTGTAGGCCTCGAGCGTCCGGAGAAACGTGTAGAACTCCGGGTCTTTGGACAGGGCCTCGCCATAGATACGGATCGCCTCGGCGTCCGCCTCGCCCCGGATCGTCTTGGACTTTTCCGAGCCTTCGCCCTCGATGATGTCGAGCTCTTTCTTCGTCTCGCCCTGGATGATGGCGCGCTGCTCCTCGGCCTCGGACTCGTACTGCGACGCGATGCGCTTGCGCTCGGCGTTCATCCGCTCATAGACGGTCGTCCGCACGGTCTCCACGTAGTTGATTCGCTTGATCCGGACGTCCACGAGCTCGATCCCGTATTCCTCGCTCAGGGCCAGGGCCACCTTGTCGCGGATCATCTTCTCCATCTTCTCGCGTCCGACCTTGATCTTGGCAAGTACGGTGCGCTTGTTCTCGGTCTCCCCGATGTTCTCCTGCTCATACAACATCTCGCGATCCGAGGAACGCACGACCTCGATGAGCTGATGCCGGCCCACCACGTCGCGTACGGCGCTGTCCACGAGGCTGTCCAGCTTCTGCTGGCCGCCCGCGATGGTGGTGCATGCGGTGAAGAACTTCTCGGGCGCGACGATGCGCCACCGGGCCCATGTGTCGATGAAGATCATTTTCTTGTCGCGCGTCGGCATGCGCGCCGGCTCGCCGTCCCACGGGAGCACGCGCTTCTCGAAGCGGTTGACGACCTGGACGAAAGGTTTCTTGAAGTTCAGGCCCGGCTCCTTGACCGTCTTGACGGGCTTGCCGAATTCGGTGACGACGACTTGCTCTCCCTCGGATACGGTGTATGTGCAGGCGAAGAGAAGCAGGCCGATGATAAGGACGAACCCCACAACGACGGCGCCGATAATGCGTCCTGTGCGCAAATTCATTTTGCACCTCCTTTCGCCCGAAGCTGGAGAAGGGGCACGATGCCCTTCAGCTCCTTGTCCACGATGGTCTTCTTCCCCGACTTCGAGAAGATCTCTTCCATGGTCTCCAGGAACAGGCGCGCCTTGGTGATCTCTGGCGCCTTTTTATATTCGGCCAATTGCTTCAGGAAAGCAGCGGTCTCGCCAGTGGCTTCCTTGATAAGCTTCTGTTTGTATCCCTCGGCCTCGTTGATCAATCCATCGCGTTTTCCACGCGCCGCGGGGATCTCCTTGTTTCGCTGGGCCTCGGCCTCGTTGATGACCTTGTCCTTGAGTTGCTTCGCGCGGTTCACGTTTTCGAACGCGTCCTTTACTGCTTCCGGCGGCGTGGCGTTCTGGAGCTTGAGGGCGACGACATCAATGCCGCATTCATATTCGTCGAGAAGTTTCTGGAGCTGGTTCTCCGCTTCCGCGCCCAGCTCCTCCCGGCCGGAGGTAATGACCTCGTCGACGGAGCGGTCGCCCACCAGGCGGCGTATGACCGACTCGGACGCATCGCGGATCGTGTCCGGCACATCCTTGACCTTGTAGAGATAATCACGGGAGTTCTTGATGCGGTACTGCACGATCCACTCCACCACCGCGCAGTTCAGGTCGCCCGTGAGCATGAGGGATATCTCCTCGTCCCTGCGGCGGTACTGCGTGCGCGTCCCTGCCACGAGGGTCTCGCGCCCGAACTCCTCTGTTTCCACTTTGCGCACGGCGACAATGTTGGCGCGATCGATGCCGAAGGGCAGCTTGAAGTGCAGCCCCGGCGGCTGGGTGGATTTGTACCTCCCGAAGCGCAGCACCACCGCCTCGCTATCGGCGGGGACGGTGTAGAAGCACGACCAGGCTCCGGACAGGACAATCAGCACCGCCGCCACGGCGACAAACGCCGCAATGGCATGGCCGACCGATATATCCGGGGCCTGTCGGCGAAATTGCCGGGCGTCAAACATGATTCATCTCTCCTCTCGGTTGCGTGTTGCAACCATTTGCAGTTCATTGTTTTAGAACATACGTGACCGGCGCAACGGTCGGGTCCACGTCGATGGTCAGCGTCTTCTCCTGCTCGTCAATCTCCCACGTCCGAGCGATCTTCTTGCCGCACTCGATTTCCGCAATCGCGATGTTCTCGACATGCAGCTTCATCGGGTTCGTCACCTTCCGGACATTGAGGTGCGCCTCCTTCGCACCCACCCCCATCGCGCCCCAGTCGAGGCGGAGCCCCTTGAGGGAGTCGGCGGTGATGTCGATTTCCTTGTCTTCGCGAATGCGAATCGTGCACCGGCCGGGCTTCATCTCCTCGGCCGGGACGAGGGTGGCGTAGTAGTACGACTTCGCCTCGTCGGTGGTCAGGTCGAGATGCGCCGGCGGCGTGTCATCTTTCACCTGCTTCGCCAGCCACTCGACGGCCGATTCCACCTTGAACTCGTGGCCGCCGTCGAAGACGTCGAGTGTGGCCTTCGTCGAGCCGGCCTCCTTCAGCTTGTTATAGGAGTCCACGCTGTGGTGATAGGGCACGCTCTTGTCGTCGCGACCGTGGTGGATGTCCATGGCCAGGTTCAACGCGTTGGCGATGAAGTTCACGGGCGATCGGCGGAAGTACTCCCAGTCCACCTCCGGCGAGTCGCCGGGCTTGCCGCCGGTGCACGCCTCGACGCCGGGGGCGTAGCCCTGGTTCTCGCCGTGCCACGTGGCGATGTTGGTGATGCTCACCCACGCGCTCACGCCGGCCCACAGGTCGGGATACTTGGCCGCCATCATGTGCGCCATGTGCCCGCCCCCGGACCCGCCGG
>JAADGH010000016.1 GCA_013152475.1 Planctomycetota bacterium | reverse complement strand
GCGACGTGGACGGCGAGGAAATGCAGGAAGCGGGAACCCAGGAGGAACAAGTCCCTGTCGGTTGCCAGGGAAAGGATGTTCATCCATCGCCCCTTGGGGTTGTTTTTGATAGCATCCGCC
Source organism: Planctomycetota bacterium (assembly GCA_013152475.1). GTDB lineage: Bacteria > Planctomycetota > Brocadiia > JAADGH01 > JAADGH01 > JAADGH01. The sequence continues at coordinate 32,612 of JAADGH010000016.1, read as the reverse complement.
CTGCACGCAAGAAGGATGTAGATTTTTGTGTCTATCTTTTCACAGAGCGTCATAATGTCTTGCAGATGAAACGTGATGCCTCGGATCGGTCCTCCGCTCTCCGTTCTCTTCGCTGTCAGGCGTCTGGCGCCATTGTTCTGGGTCATATGGAACTCGACGCTCTCTCCTCGAGAATGCGTGAACCTTATGGTGAACTCACCAAACCATCGCAAGAACAGGGGGGCGTTCCTTGGAACAGGCCGAGACAGGCACCTGCATCCCGCTTCCAAAAAGTCGAACAGGCGGTCCTCTATTTCATTCCAGGTGTTCTTGCCAAACCTGAAGATGGTGTACATTATGGATAGGTGGAAGAGGAAGGCGAAGGTCACGCCACAGAGTTTCTTGTTGCTTACAAAAATACACCTTGTGTAGAACCGGCCCCAGCAGTGGGCGACCATCTCCTGTAGGGTCTTCCGGTCCATGCCCTTGGTTTCGACAACAGCGCAGAAGTTGTTGTAGAGGTCCCAGTTGTACGACTCTATCTTGTTCTCCCTCTTATACTCCTCAAAGATGGCCGTGCCGGGATAGGGCGTCATGACCATGAACACCGCTTGATGAAGCCCTATTCCCTCCGCATACAGGGGATATTCCTTGGTGTTTTCCCTCGTTTCGGAATAGTGGCCGATGATGAAATAGCCCTGGATCTTGATCTTGTGTTTTCTCAGGGCCAGTACGGCATGGACGGCGGAGTCCACCTTGTTCTTCTTGTTCATCAGCCTCAGGGTCTCCGGATTGGGGCTCTCTATGCCGAGACTGACGTTGCGGAACCCCACCCTGTACATCTTGTCCAGGATCCGTTGCGCCCTGAGGATGTCGTCCACCCTCGTTTCGGTCCATATCTTGAAGTGGGTGAGTCCACGCTCCAGCATGAGGTCGCAAATTTCTTCAGCCCTCGTGATATTTGTGAGAAAGTTTGCGTCCCATATTTTCAGCAGCTTCTTCCTCTGAGGATCGTGGATCTGGGCCATCTCTTCGACAACGTTTTCCGGACTCCTCGCCCGCCAGTGTTTGTTTACGATGTCATTGGCGCAGAACTTACAGCGCCAGGGGCACCCCCTTGACGTGTAGATGGTATCGATCGAGTAGGCATCGCCCCGCTCCCCGAAGCGCCGGGGCCGGGCGCTTCGCAGGGGATGAGGCAGCGCATCCAGGTCGGCGATCAGGGGGCGCGGCTCCGTCCTCACCAGGCCCCCGTTGTCCTTGATGACCATTCCAGCCACCTCTCTGGACGGCCCCCTCATGACGAGTTCCCTGAAGGTCCTCTCGCCCTCCCCGATGAGCACGCTATCGACATAGGGCGACTTTAATACTTCCTCCGGAAGGGCCGTGGGGTGATACCCCCCCATGACCACGTACGCACCGGACCTCTTGGCGATCTCCGCCAGCCGGAGGGCGTTGTTGTATGCCCCGGTCATGGCGGATATCCCGACGAGATCCACAGGACGATCCTTCAGAAACTGCACGAAGTCCCTGTAGGGGTTCCTGCCGTAGAAATCGACGGGGATCGATACGGAATCTACCTCCTTCTCGACCGCCGCCGCGAGGTAGCATATCTCCGTGAGATCGGAGATGAACCGAGGCTCAGGCAGGCCATAGGCCTGGGGCGCCTTGAGGAGGTATATGTTCTTGAAATAGGACATCCGAACCTGCTCCTTGGTGCTGCGATTCACAATTTTGGTGACGTATCAGCGATCCTACCCGTCTCCCCTACCTCATGCGGCCTACTCCGGCTCCTCCACCAGACGGCTGTTCAGGATGTGTTTGGAGTAGAACCGGTAGATGACGTTGCGGGGCGGCTGCGGCACATAGCCGGTCATGTCGCCCGGGTCGCCGGTCTCGTAGAGGCGAACCACCTGCTCCTGCGCCTCGTGCGTCTTAAGGAACTTGAGGACCCCCTCGTGGAGCCGCTCGACCTCTTCGGGGTGATCCTGGGCGACATTGCTCAACTGACCGGGATCGGTCTGGGAGTCATACAGCTCCCGGGCCGCCGGGTCCGGGCGATCCACCAGCAGCCATCGCCCGTCGCGGGCGGTGATGGTGTGGTCCGGCGACTTCAGATTCAGGACCTTGGCCGAGATGGCCACGTCACGGACCGGGCACGGCTCCCCTTGCAGCAGCGGCAGGAACGACGCGCCCTGCATCCGCTCGGGGGCTTGGATGCCCGCCATGTCGAGCAGCGTGGGCGCGAGGTCGGCGGGCTGCACGAGGTCGTCGAAGCGCTTGCCCGCGGACGCGCCGCCGGGCATGCGGATCATCAGCACCGTCCGGCACACCGGATCGTAGACGGGGGTCTTCGTCAGGATGATTCCATGTTCGTTCAGATATGTGCCGTGGTCGGAGAGCCAGATGACGCACGTATTGTCCGACAGACCCAGCACATCGAGGGTCTCCATGATGCGCCCGAAGCACCGGTCCACGAAGGTGACCGTCCCCGCATAGCGGGCGATAACGTTCTTGATCTCCGCCTCGGTGAGCCTGGCCGGGTCGGGCACGTGGGACAGGAGCACGTCCCCCTCATAGCCCGGGTCGTAGAGATCGGTGTAGTGCTGGGGCGGCAGGTTCGGTTCGTGCGGGTCGAAGGCATCCACCCAGAGGAAGAACTTTTCGTGTTTGGCGTTTCGCTCCAGCCAGTTGACGACCCGCTGGCAGGTCTGGTGGGTGGCCCAGTCCTCCTCGATCTGCCGGTCCTGGATGTTGCGTAGGTACTGGGAGATGCTTGTATTGATGAACTGCGGCCCGGACTTGGACATGTCCTGGAAGGGCAGCACGACGGGGTCGGAGCTCATGCCGTAGCGGTCGATCTCCTGGCCGCGGATGAAATCCCATGCGCTGAAGGGCCAATCGAAGTTGCCGCCGCCGTTGATCAGGTGAGGCGTGTCGCAGATCAACTGAGTTACATATCCGTTCTCGCGCAGGATGTCAGGGAGCGTCACCGCATCATAGGGGAGAGGAAGCCACGCATGGAACGGTTCCCCGAAGCGGCCCGTGAGGAGGTCCGTGCGGTTGGGGATCGTCGGGAAGCTGCCGACATAGGCCTGGTCGAAGACGGCTGCGGTCTCGGCAAATCGGGCCGCGTGGGGCGTGCGGACCCACGTGTTGCCGTAGGCGCTCAGGTAGTCGGGGCGGAGGGTGTCGTTCATGATGAGGACAAAGTTCATTGGTTCTCCTTTCGGTTAGTAACTTCCCCGCCCCCGGATCACGGCGGGGATGGTCCAGAGGAGGACTTTAAGGTCAAGCCACAGGGACCACTGGTCGATGTAGCGCAGGTCGAGCTTCATCCACTGGCTGAAGGCCAGGTCGCTCCGGCCGCTCACCTGCCAGAGGCACGTCATGCCCGGCTTCATGCTCAGGCGCCGGCGCTGCCAGCGCTCGTATCGCTCCACCTCGTGCATGGGCACGGGGCGCGGGCCGACGATGGACATGTCGCCCTTCAGCACGTTCCACAACTGCGGCAGCTCGTCGAGGCTGAAGCGCCGCAGGAGGCGGCCGATGCTCGTCACGCGCGGGTCGTCCTTCGCCTTGAACGACGGGCCGTCGGAGGTCTTCAGCGCCGCCACGCGGTCCATCTCCTCCTCGGCGCGTTCATGCATGGACCGGAACTTGTACAGGGTGAACTCCCGGCCGTTGAGCCCCGCCCGGGTCTGCCGAAAGAGGATCGGCCCCTCCGACGTCCTCTTGATGAGGAGGCCAATGAGCGCAAGAAACGGCGAGAGCAGGATCAGGAGCGCGAGCGAGAGAGTGACATCCATCACCCGCTTGATGAGCAGCGGGCCGGCGCCGCGCGGCGCGGAGCTGTAGGTGAGGAAGGGCAGTCCGTCGAATTGCTCCACGTAGGTCTTCGACAGGATAACGTTGAAGAAGTCGGCCTGGAGGTGGATGTCCACGCCCACTTCTTCGCAGATGCGGATCACCTCCTCCGACTCCGTTAGGTCGGCCAGGGGATCGGCGAAGATGACGTCGTCGATTACGTTCTCGTCGATGATGGTCTGGAGGTCTCCGATCGTGCCCAGGACAGGCACGCCGTCGAGGTCCTTGTTCGCCAGCTTGGTGCGGGTGGCGATGCCGGCAATGTGGAACGCCCCGGCAACGAGCTCGGCCAGGCGCTTGGCCATCTCTTCGGCCGTTTCAGCGCTTCCGACGATGAGCAGGTTCCGCGCGGTCTGCTCCTGCTGCGCAACAAGGAGGAGCGTAAGGCGGCGTGTGAGATGGAAAAAAACCAGGCAGAGCACGAAGAACAGGCCCATCATCATCCGGCTGACGGTGAGGGGCTTGAAGACGAAGTTGATCAGCGCCATGACCACACCGCACAGGACGAGCGGCTTGGCGACGGAGAGAAATACGTCCTGGCGCTTGCCGTGCAGCCACTTGGTCCCGCTGCAATAGGTGAAGGCCAGGAGCCACAGGGGCACGGCGACGACGGGGATCCAGAGGTAGTCGCGGAGGGGAAGGATTGCGCGCCATTTTACTTCGGTCACGATCCGCGGCATCGCCTTTCGCAGCCAATAGGACGCCGCGAAGGCGCTGATGATGATGAGCGAATCCACCACCATCACCTGCATCTGGATCAACCGATCGCGTTCTCTCAGCATAGGCGCCTCGCTCGGGGTCGAGGGGGTCTACTTCGCCAGAATCTCCGGATGCTTCTCCTTCAGGAACTCCACCGCCGTCCGCAGCGTCAGCTCGGGGAAGGCGCAGCCATACATGCACAGCACCCAGAGCCCGTCGAAGCCGCCGTCCTTCACGGCCCGGATGCAGGCGTCGACATCGATCTCGCCCTGGCCGATGGGCAGGTGCAGGCCCGGGACCTGGATGCCGTCGGCGATGTGGATCGAGCCCATCGTCCCCTTCAGCGCACGGATCATACCGACCGGATCGCCCTTCGTGATGACGTTCGCATGGCAGAAGTCGAGGCAGACGCGGACGGACTTCGACCCGACGTCGTCGATCAGCTTCGGCGCCTTCTCCGGCGTGCTGGCGATGAGGCCGGGGTGGAGCTCGATGCCCAGGACCATGCCGGCGGCTTCCAGGTGCTCCGCGCTCTCCTTCAGCGCGGCGACGAGGCGGTCCCAGATTGCTTGCTCGTCGGCGCCGTCGGGCAGGCGGCCCTCCGCCGTGCAGAGGTGCACCGCGCCGAGGGCCTTCGCGAGCTCGATGTTGTGCCGGATGAAGGCCACGGCATCGGCGCGGCCCTGTTTCTCATCGGCGTCCTGGTAGGCGGTGAAGCCCTTGCCGCCCGGTGCGGGCGACCCGATGATGCCCCGGATGGGCAGGCCGGCGGCCTCGGCGGCCATGCGGCAGAGCTCGAGGTTCTTGGGGCCGAACTTGCCCTGCGTCAGGTACGGGATGTGCGGCGGAAAGAGGTCGAGCCCCCCGGCCCCCGCCCTGGCGATACGATCGAACACTCCCTCGATGGGTCCTGTCGGGAACATGTGATTACTGGCCAACAGCATGGGCATTCCTCCTCAAGAAACATGGATTGGATGGCTTCCCTTCGAACAGTAAACCGTTACCATACCCATTGCGGTGGGAAAAGTCAATATCGAGCGAAAGCACCGCCTTTCCGCAAAAACAGTTGCAACCCGCGCCCGCCTTTGTATAATCAACCCTTTGGGTGCGGGACAGGAGAAGGCATCGGTGCGCAAGGCGTTGATCGTGATCGATATGGTGAAGGGGTTTTTCGTCGAGGGGAATGCCCTGTACTGCGGCCCGGAAGCGAGGAAGATCATTCCCTTTGTGAAAGCAAAACTTGAGGAGTGCGAGGCGGCCGGCGATCTTATCGTCTTCGTGTGCGATAACCACGACCCGGACGACAAGGAGTTCGCGGCCTTCCCGCCCCACTGCGTGAAGGGCACGGAAGAGACGGAGGTCGTTGACGAGCTGAAGGAGTTCGCCGGGCGCCACCCCGTCCTGCCGAAACGGCGATACAGCGCGTTCTTCGACACGACCCTGGGCGGCGTCTTGCAGAAGGCCAAACCCGAGTTGGTCGAGGTCGTCGGCGTGTGCACGAACATCTGCGTCCTGTTCACCGTGGAGGACGCGCGCAACGGGGACTATCCCGTGCGGGTGTATGCCGAGGGCGTCGCGTCGTTCGATCAGGAGGCGCATGAGTTCGCCCTGAAGCAGATGGAAACCGTACTCGCGGTCGAAGTCGTCCGCGGGAGTTGAAACGTAGAAGAGGCGCCCGCCTCTTCGGAAGCGGCAAGATGCCGCTTCTACGTTGTGTATCGCGGCAGTGCTTGGGGCGCACGATGAATAGGGTGCGCAATCTGGAGAGAGAAACATGACGCGTGTTCGTGTCGGGTGTGTCGGTGTCGGGGGCATGGGGGGAAATCATGTAAAGGCGGTATCGGACATCAAGACCGCGGAGCTGGTCGCTGTCTGCGATATCATCGGGGAAACGGCCCAGCGCGTTGGCGAGCAGTACGATGTGCCCTGCTACACCAGCCACAGGGAAATGCTCAAGAAAGAGAAGCTGGACGCCATCACCATTGCCACACCGCATCCGCAGCACAGGCCCGTTGCCGTGGATGCGCTGAACGCAAAGAAGCACGTCTTCACCGAGAAGCCCATGGCCTCGACCGTGAGCGACTGCGACAAGATGATCGCCGCGTCGAAGAAGAACCGCAAGCGCCTGTGCGTCATGTATCAACAGCGGACCAAGGCCGTCAATCACGAGGCCCGGCGGATCATCAAAAACGGCGAGATCGGCTCGCTCATCCGTGTCAACATGGTGTCCGCAAGTATGCGCACGCAAGCCTATTACAACAGCGGCGGGTGGCGCGGCACATGGGACGGCGAGGGCGGCGGCGTGCTGCTCAACCAGGCCCCCCACCAGATCGACCTGCTCCTGTGGCTGACGGGCCTGCCCAAGCGCGTGATGGGGCAGGTGTCCACCTTCGGCCACAAGATCGAGGTGGAGGACACGGCGTCGGCCCTCATGGAATATCCCAACGGCGCGCACGGGTGCCTCCAGGTGAGCACGGTGGAGGCGCCGGGCATGAGCCGGTACGAGATCGTGGGCACGAAAGGCCGGATCGTCCTCGAAGGCAACCGCCTCCGCATGAACGTGCTGGAGCAGCCGTCCGACCGGTTCATCAAGAAGAGCAAAGAGATGTGGGCGTCGATCAAGGGCGAGTGGAAGGACATCGAGGTCAAGCAGGACGCCGCGACACACGTTCAGGGTGTGACCGCCATGATCCAGGACTTCATCGACTCGCTCATCGAGAAGCGCAAATCCCTCTGCCCCGCCGAGGAGGGGCGCATGTCGGTGGAGCTGGCCAATGCGATGATCATGTCGAGCGTAACGGGCAAGCCGGTGGACCTGCCCATCGACCCGAAGAAGTACGACGGGATTCTGAGAAAACTGATCAAGCAGAAGGGGCTCAAGTGATATGTTCCTTGATCTGCGGGAAGGCACATGATTGGGGAGAGAGCATGAGAGCTGTAGTAATGCGGAAGGTGACAGTCGCCATGCTGGCGGCTGGCGTGTGGATGTTGGCTATGGGCCGTTCGGCGCAGGGTCACACAGGCGTGCATGCGCGGTGCGTCCGCACGAAGAAGCCGGTCAAGATCGACGGGAAGCTGACCGAATGGAAACAGGCCGAGACCGTCGAAATCGATCACACCAAGACCTCCTTCGGCACAACAGCCTTCGACGCCGACGCGAGCTACATGCTCGGCACGATGTGGGACGAGAACAATCTGTACGTGGCGGTCTATGTGAAGGACAGCAAGATCGTCACCGACCAGCGCGGCGAAGACCTCTACAAGGCCGACTGCGTCGAGATCGCCATCGACCTCGACAACCAGAGCGAGGGCAGCTACCGGAGGGACGACTACCAGTTCGTTTTCAGCCCCTCGGGCCCGGACAAAAACCCCCTCAAGTGGATGTACCGCAATCCGGCGAAGGTGAACCAGGAGCCGAAGGACGTCCAGGTCGCTTCCGCCTTCAAGGACGATGGCTATGTGCTCGAGATCGCCATTCCCTGGCGTTCTCTCGGCAAGTTCACCCCCGCCGCGGGGAAAGTCATCGGCTTCGAGCACGACCTCCGCGACTACGACCAGAACGAGCGCCCCGCCGGGCTGTGCTGGTCGCCGTCGAAGGACCCCATGGCCAACCCGCTGGAGTGGGGCGACCTGATCTTAGTGGACCGCCCCGGCGCGCCGATCGACAAGGCGCTCGCCAGGCTCAAACCGATCCACGCCCGCTACCGGCGGATGCTCACCGGCGTGGTGGCCGAGGACGACAACGAGGTCACCGTCGAGATCGCCGACAAGCCCGTGAACAAGCTGAGCCTCGGCATCGGGTGGAACTGGCGCTACCTGAGCAACGATTTCCCCGACTGGAGCAAGGAGGAGTGGGACGCCTTTCTCGGTATGCTGGCCTGGACCCGCCCGCACTGGATCCGCTACGGCCTCCACCTCCGCGACTGGGAGCCGAAGAACGACGACAACAACCCGAACCACTTCGCGTGGGAGAACTTCACCTTCGACTCCGACGCCATGAAGATGCACTACAAGATGTTAGACTTCTGCGAGACCCAGGGCATCGACGTCCTCCTTTGCAACTGGAAGGCCGGAGGGTGGCTGGCCGAAACCGTCCATAACAAGGACCTGAAGGACACCGACGGCAAGACCGGCAACGATGCGCCCTACGACCCGAACGAGTTCATCGAGAGCATCGCCGCGCTGGTCTATCACCTCAAGGTGGCGAAGAAGTATCAATGCGTCAAGCAGATTTCCCTCTGGAACGAGCCGAACGGGACGTGGTCCTACAATTCCCCGAATGCGAAATACCCGGACACCTTCTGGGCCATGTATCCGCTGCTGGACCGGAAGCTGAGGGCGATGGGCCTGCGCGACCAGATCCAGATCCTCGGCCCGGATTCCTCGATGGGGAAGTACTCCGATCTGGAGGGCATCCTGCCCCTGTTAGACAAATACGGCGACGTGATCGACGTCGTCTGCGACCACGACTACAAGGGCTTTATGGACTGCGAGAAGGGCAAGCGGGGCGCGCCGCTCTCCGAGGGGATCGCCGCATATGCGAAATTCACCGGGGCCCTGCGCGCGCGCAAGCGTCCCCTCCCCTTCGGCGTCGGGGAGTTCGGCAACTACGGCAACGGCGCCGGACCGGTGAATGCGGATGAGGACGTCTTCGCCGGGTCGATCTCGACGGCGGAGCTCGTCACCCGCGGCGCCGCGGCGGGTGTGAACGGATTTCTGCGGTGGGAGTTCCGCGTCTATGACAATGGCTGGCGCAACTTCGGCGCGCTTACGTCTGTCAGCAAGGAATCTCTCTTCACCCCCTATCGTCCGGTCTACTTCCCCCACGCCCTCCTGTCCCGTTACATCAAGAAGGGGTCCGACGTCCTGGAGGTGAAGACGGAAGGCGGAAAAGACGAGAACGGCGTCCCCCGCGTGCACGCCTCGGCGTTCAAATGGGGTCTGAACAAGTTCAGCATTGTGCTCATCAACGACGGCCTGAAGCCGAAGATCGTTCACGTCAGCGCGAAGCCGGTGGCCTTCATGCGTTTCCAGCTCTCGCACCTGTCGTACGACCGCAGCCTGCCCGAGACGATCACGCGCAACGCGAATGTGCCTGTCTACCAGGGGGCCTTCGACATCGGTCTGAGGCCGCGGAGCATCAACGTCGTCACGACCATCGAGAAAGGCATCGACCCCTACGACCTCCTGATCCCCGTCCGCCTGTCGCCGCCCCGCCTCGAGCCCTCCTACGAGCGGGGCACGGAGAAGGGCCGGCCCGTGGAGCGCGTCCGCTTCGGCTTCGAACACGGGGGGCAGTGGTCGGTGTGGCAGAGCTCCGACGGACACACGACCATGCACAGCACCGACGAGATGCCCCACTCCGGCAGACGATCCGGCCGGCTGGCCTACGAGTTCGTCTCGGAGAAACCGCTCAAGGCGGTCGAGCATGTCTTCGTCAAGTCCGGCCTCCTGCTGGACGGACGGCCGCTGCGGGTGTCCCTCTGGGTGTTCGGCAACGAGAGCGGCCACATTCTCCGCGTGAGTTTCACCGACGCGAACGGCGAGACGTATCAGGTGAAGAAGGATATCCCCATCGACTTCGCCGGCTGGCGAAAAATCGAGGTGGGACTCGGCGGCATGCCCGCCAATTGCAACCGCTGGGGCGGCGACGAAAACGGCAAACTGGATCTGCCTATCAGGGCCTTCGCCATCAGCCTCTGCGAAAAGTCGCACAAGTGCGTCGGCACGGGGACGATCTTTATCGACGACATCGAAATCGTCGCCGAGACCGGGCAGGCGCAATGAAAGCAACCGGCCGGAGGATGCGGAGAAAGGAATTCGAGTGACACTGCTCATCGGCGCGCTGACAATCGGTCTGATCCTCTCGCTCCTGGCCCTCGGCGTCTACATCAGCTTCCGGATCTTCAATTTCCCCGACATCACCACCGACGGCTCCTTCGCCCTGGGCGGGGCCGTGGCGGCCACGCTTATCGTCGCGGGCTGGGACCCCGTCCTCGCCACGGCGGCGGCCATCCTCGCCGGCATGGCCGCGGGGGCGATGACCGGAATCCTGCACACCAAGTTCGACATCCACAGTCTCCTCGCCGGCATCCTGGTCATGACGGCGCTCTATTCCGTAAACCTGCACGTCATGGGCAAGAGCAACGTGCCCCTGCTCTCGGAGACCACCCTTGCCACCGGGGCGGCGTCGGCAGGCAAGTGGATCGAGGGCGGCGAGGAGAGTATGCACATTGCCGGGTGGGAGGTGACGGTGTCCGACGCCTCTGTCCTGGTCTGCACGTCCGTGATGATCGCGCTTTCCTGTGTTGTTCTTTACCTGTTCTTCCGTACGAACCTCGGCACGTCGATGCGCGCGACGGGTGACAACGCGCAGATGATCCGCGCCCTCGGCGTGAACGTAAGCAACATGATCGTCGTCGGCCTGGCGCTGGCCAACGGTCTTGTGGCCCTCTCGGGGGCGCTGCTGGCGCAGTACCAGGGCTTTGCCGACGTGCAGATGGGCATCGGCATGGTCGTTCTCGGCCTGGCCAGCGTCATCATCGGCGAGGCCCTCGTCGGCCATACGGCCCTCGGCCTCACCATCACCGGGGCGGTGATGGGGGCGGTGCTCTTCCGCTTGCTGGTCGCTATCGCACTGCGGTGGGGCCTGGACCCGAACGACCTGAAGCTGGTGACGGCGATCTTCGTCTTCGCTGCGCTTATCCTGCCGGGACTGCTGAAGAAGGCCAGGCGGAAGACGGTGGGGGTGGCGAATGCTTGAGATCCGCGGCGCATGCAAGACGTTCAACCCCGGAACGCCGAACGAGGTCCGGGCGCTGCAGGGCCTCGACCTGACCCTCGAGAAGAGCCAGTTCGTCACCATCATCGGCACCAACGGATCGGGCAAGTCCACGCTCCTCAACGCCGTGGCCGGGACGTTCTTCCTCGACTCGGGCACGATCACCATTGACGGGCGCAATGTCGCCCGTTGGCCGGAGCACCGCCGGGCGTCGCTCATCGGCCGTGTGTTTCAGGACCCCTTCGCCGGCACCGCGCCGGGCATGTCCATTGCCGAAAACCTGGCCCTCGCCGCGCGGCGCGGCATGCGCCGGGGCCTCGGTTGGGCGCTCAAGGGGCGTGTGCTGGACGACATCCTGGACCGGGTGAAATCCCTCAACATGAACCTGGAGGACCACCTCGACCAGCCCATCGGCACCCTCTCCGGCGGGCAGCGCCAGGCCCTCACCCTCCTCATGGCGACGTGGCTCAAGCCGCGCCTCCTGCTCTTAGACGAGCACACGGCGGCGCTCGACCCGAAGACGGCCGACCAGGTGATCCGCCTGAGCGAGGAGATCATCACGCGCGACAGCCTGACGACGCTGATGGTGACCCACTCCATGCAGCAGGCGGCGTCGCTTGGCGACCGGCTGATCATGATGCACCGCGGGCGGATCATTCACGACTTCGCCGGCGCGGAGAAGAAGCGCATCCGCGTGAGCGACCTGCTCGAACGCTTCGAGGAGGTCCGCCGCCTGGAACAGCTCGACGAATCAGCGGCGGAGATGCTGCGTGCGAGTTATGTGTGAGGGGCTAACGCAACAGCACGCCTCGCCTATTGTTCCCCCCCCCTCCGCTGCTGCCGCGTCACAACCCCACTCAACGGAGAGGTTGCCCCAAATGGAGCGTTGCTTCAGGTGGAGAGATTGTTGCATGCGTCGCAAAATGGCATGGGCATTGTTGCAGGATAGGTCATAATGGGATAGGCGGCTACCGAGTCGGCGGAGGAGGTGGGGCATGTAATATCCTGCACCACACCTGCTTACGACAGATCGTCCCGGCCAGGCACATGCGGGCACAGGCTTTGCGAGTCAAAATCGCACATGTGCCAATACGGGGCCGTCGAAAAAAGAAGTTGGCTTCGATGCTTGTGCCGGCATCCAACAGCCCAATTATTTCGAGGGGGAGTAGTTGGGCCTTTCTTTTTGACGCCAACCGGGACTTTCGGGGGCTCCGCCGTAGGGGGGTGAGGGAGCAGATGGGATGGAAACATCGTGCCGAATCCATGGACGATTGCGTGTTGAGGAGCTGGAACCGCGGACCGCGCCGGTCTCACTGGCCGGATTCGATTCGTCCGCGCCCACCCGTGTCACCCCATTGGGCGACTTGAGCCTGCGCTTCGATTTCGCCGCACCTGCCCTTGCCGATCTGGATGTTGCCGAAGAGCTGTTGACGGTGGATGGTACCGACCTCTCGGTCTCCGAGGGTGCGCCCGTGTTGCCGGCGCGGACCGTAAACCTGCTCCTGCCGCAGGGGATGGACCTCGGGGACGTGCAGGTGACTGTCTCCGATCCCACCTCCCTGGGCACCTACAGCCCGATCATCGGCGCCGCGCCGACGCTGATGAGCGAATCGGGAGCGGGCCAGGGCGATGTCCAAGGCGTGCTGTCCCCGGATTGGGCGCCCCGGCTCTACGATGTGCTCGGCGTGCAACGGGCGGCGGGCTATGCGATCGCTACTATTGTGCTCCACCCGCTTCTCTTCGATCCGATCACCACCCAGGCGCTCTTCTATCCGTCCATGACGGTCACGGCGAACACGGTGCAGGCCGCGGCGCCGGGGGATGGGTGGGTGAGTCCGATGCGGGACAACGCGCTGGACCGTGTGCACCTGGCCTCGATCGTGGACAACCCATGGGTCCTCTCCGATTTCGCCACGCCCGGCGGCGAGGGGGCCGGCGGGGGCGCCGGCGCTCTCGGCGCGTCGTCGCTCCCGCAGGAGAGCTACGATTACGTAATCATCACGAGCGATGCCCTGGCCCCCACCTTCGAGACGCTGCGGGGCTTCAAGGAATCGCGCGGGGTGGATACGAGCATTGTCACGACTTCGTATATCTACAGCAACTATGCCGGCGTCGATCCGGCGGAGCAGGTTCGCAACTTCATCCGGGACGCCTACAGCACATGGGGCGTCAACTACGTGCTGCTCGGCGGCGACATCGACGTGGTCCCCCACCGGGGCGCTTACGCCTCGACGTCCGGGTACACCGACAACGCCATGCCGGCCGATCTCTACTTCGCCGCTTTGGACGGGTCGTGGAACGGCGATGGCGACAACCTGTGGGGCGAGCGAAACGACGGCGACGGCGGCGGCGACGTGGACCTCCTGGCGGAGGTCTATGTGGGCCGCGCGCCCGTGGCCACGGAGACGGAAGCGCTCAACTTCATCAACAAGACCATCCTCTATGAGACGCACCCCCCTGCGAACCCCCGGCACGGTCTCTGGGTCGGGGAGCATCTCTGGACGGATGTCTACGGCAGCGAGTCCCTCGACCCCATTCGCAACCAGGCGATGCCCGACGACTATACCTACACAACCCTGTATGAAAAGGACGGGACGTTCAGCCGGGCCAATGTCATCGACGGCCTGAATGCCGACCCGCACATTGTCAACCATCTCGGCCATGCCAACCAGACCTACGTGCTTGGGATTGGCAACTCCAACGTGGCCGGCCTGACGAACGAGTCGCCCTTCCTGGTCTACAGCCAGGGCTGCCACGCGGGGGCTTTTGACCGCAACGACAGCATCTCAGAGGTGTTCGTCAACTCGGAGCATGGCGCCTTCGCGAGCATCATGAACTCCCGGTACGGATGGGGATCGACGTCCCACACCCCGGCCTACTCCCACGACTTCGACATGGCCTTCTTCCGGGCCATGTTTCAGGATGGATACACCCACATCGGCGTGGCCAACCAGTTGAGCAAGGAATACAACCTCGGCAGGATCAGCAACAGCACCTATCGCTGGATTTACTTCGAGCTGAATCTGCTCGGCGACCCGCAGACGGCCATTTACACCGGCTTTTCCGTAGCAAACAGCGATCCCTCCGACGGTGGATGCTCTGCCGTCGCCCCCACCACATTCACGATAGACTTCAGCACGCAGTATGATCCGGCAACGGTGGACGCGACGGACCTTACGGTGAACGGGGTCGCACCGGATCGCGTCGTTCAGGTGGACATTGATACGCTTCAGTTCGTGTTCGATGTCAGCCCCGTCACGGAGGTAGGCGCCCAGTCGATGCACATGGACGAGGGGGCGCTGCTGGCCGGCGGCTCGGCTGTCGCGCTTGAGGCGTGGGACGCGGAATTCACCTACGGCCCGCCCGAGATCACGATCCTCGACTCGATCGGACCGAATGATGATCTGTTTTTGGATTTCGGTGCTGTGCCGGCAGACGGCCCTGGCGGTAGAACCGGCACGGCGACATTCACGATTCGCAACGACGGCCTCAGCGAGCTTGTGATTTACAGCATCGGGCTTGAAGAAGGGACGTACTACCGCCTCAGCGGCCTGCCCACATCTTCGTTCAGCATAGCCTCGGGCGCATCGGTCACGGGAACCGTGACCTTCGACCCTCTACTTGCGGGGGTGAAAACAGGTACTCTCCGGATCGAGTGTAACGACCAGGACGAATCTACGGTGGATGTGGCAGTCTTAGGGGTGGGCGTAAGCCCCTTGGTCCTCAATCAGGAGAACATGAGGGTCCGGTTCTATGACCTGGACAATGATTACATTGGTCTGATGTACAAGGGCGACGGTGAGGCATGGGTGGCGACGGTGAACGGCCTGTCGCCCCTCGACGACCCGAATCAGGATATCGGCTACGTCGGCTTCACGGGTTCTACGGACCGGTCCATGCTCATGGTCAAGGATATGGACCCGAAGGCCGGAGGCAACACCCTGGCTCTCGGCGCCGTCGAGACGATGGGCGGCGAGTCGATGGGGATCATTCGGCTGATGCAGAAGGCCGGAACGATCCAGAACACGACCATCGACATTGGCGGCCGTCTGAGGGTGCTCCAGGTCTTTGGCCATGCGACGAACCTGGATATCTCCGTCGGCGGCGCCGCGGGCAAGGTCATGCTGATGGGCAGCGTAACGAGCAGCACGCTCGACATCGGCGGCGCGGCAGGCATGATCCAGATGAAGAAGGGCCTCAGCCAAACGGCCATCGACGTCGGTGGCGCCCTGAGCAAGGCCATGATTTTCAAAGGGATGACGGACAGCACACTGACCGTGGCCGGCCACACGACGATGGTCATAGCCAGGGACGGTCAGGTGGATTCAACACTCAGTTTCAATGGCGGCGCAGACCGTCTGATGCTTTTCGGGGGTCTCGACAACACGGACGTGAGCGCCGCCGGTAACGTCAAGAAGTGCATGATCAGGGACGGCCTTGCGAACGGCTCAACGCTCACCGTGACGGGCGATGTATCTCAGGCCATGCTCTTCGGTCCCAAGGATGGGGATGGCGTCGATCTGACCTCCGCCGTGACGTTCGGCAGTCTCTCCAAGATGCTGATGGTGAAGGGAAACCTGGCGGGGACGGTCGATATCCAGGGCTCGTGTGTTGCCGACGGGAGGAACTCTCTCATCCGGGTTTTCGGCGACCTCAACGGCGATCTGCTCGCCGGGATGTTCGGTGATGTAATGATCACGGGCCGCTTTGCCGGCCAAATCGGTGATGAAGGAACGGCTGCCGGAACCGGCAACACGCTTCGGGTATTCGTGCCCGGCGGCGAGGGTCTTGTTGCGCCGGAGGGTGCATTCGCGGATTACATCGGCTATCCTTGAGACCGGGCTGCCGGAACAGCGCGATTCCTGAATCACCGGGAGTTCCCTCTGGAGTCCCTTGTGCGAAGCCGCCCTGAGGCACGCGGGGCGCGCATTCGTCAAGGGGCTCCTGCTCCTTTTCCTCTCTGAGCGTGGCGGCAGGGCCGGCGTTCTGCGGGATGACAGCCGTTGCGTGGAAGGCGCCGGTGAAGCCCCCTCTGGCTGCGCGGCGGGAAGGCGGCCCATGTCGTACCCTCGATGCGCACCGCGAGAGCCAACTATTTTTTCAACAGTTCGCGGTTTACGACAAGCTTGAACTGGCGGTTGAACACAATCGGCGTGTACCCCCACTTAATGAGCTGGTCGAGCCATTCCTGCGTCGTATTGCCGTAGTGTTTCTTGATCGTGACATTTGTCTCGCTGCCGGGCGCGACGTAGCGTGCGAATGTGCAAGGCCCGGTCACCTCGCGGCTCCACATGAAGGAGGAACCCCAGAGGTGCTGGAAGTCGCACGCCGCCGTCTCGATGGCCCAGTGCATATCCGGGTAGCGCTTGTAGAGCATGGGGAACCACTTGTGGTGGATCACGTTGACGGAGGGCTTCCACTCCGTCGGATAGAGGGAATGCGGCGAGTCGTCGCAGCCGATCAGGCGCACGCCCATCTTGTATACTGCGTCGAGCTCGCGGAATGACATGGCCACAAGCCTCGGGTTGTCGGGGTCCATCGGGACGCGCTGGCCGGAGTCGTAGCCCATGGAGGGGCTGAACGCACGGCCCCACCAAAAGCCCACGGTGAAGCCGGCCTTGCGCAGCCGCTCGATCTCGCCACAGGTCTCAAGCATCTTCTGCGAGTGCCCCGTGCCGATCTCCCACACCATATTGCAGTGCTTGTTTTTCCGGTACGACCCGGCGACCTGCCAGATCATCATCCGGCGGAACCCTCGCGCCCACACCTCGTTCATGACATAGTCATAGAAGCCGGTCCACCCTTTCAGGTCGAGCCGGCCGTCCTGGTCGCCCGCGCTGCAGCGGTTGTAGCCCCGGGGGTTCTGCTCCGAGCACAGTTCAGAAATCCCCGCCGATCGCGCCCAGATCGGCTCATTGCTTGAATGGTAGCGCACCGGGCCATAGGTCTTCGCAAAAAACTCTTTGTACGGTCGGAACGCCGCCACCCACTGCTCCCCCTGTGGCGGCGCCACGCAGACGGAAATCGTGACCTCGATCCCCTTACCCGGCGCGAGCCTCGCCACGGGTGGGGCCTGGGATCGTATGCGTGTCCTGCCCGTCTTCGGGTCCTTCGCCTCCACTCGTCCAGGCCGCTGGTCCCAGAAGCGATAGACCATGGCCCACTGCCTCCGCTCGAAGTCGTAGTTGTAGTCGAGGTGCACCTCCTTGCCCGTGCGCATAGGCTCGTACAGAAGCGCCGCCCCGAGGAAAAGCGTGTCCGTGCGGATGCCCATAACCGGGCTGTAGATGCCGCCGGGGTACCTGCGGATCGCATGCAGATAAAAGCGGCCGGTGCGTCGGTTGTGGGGCTTTTTGAAGCGGATGTTTTTCCAGTTCTCGATGATCTCCACGCCCTTCAGAGGGAGTTGGATGCCGTCGATCACGATGTCGGGCATGTCGGCCGGCGCGCCCGTTGCGTTTGCGATTCTGTAGTGCAGCAGGCATCCCCCCGGGGCGGCCTCTGACGCTACCGTCACCGTGCACTTCGTTTCCGAGTAGAGCGGTCGGCCCTGGGGAGCAATGACCTCACGGCCATCCGCCTCGAGTGAGAGGCGTGGGCCGACATCGGACGGCGCGAGCCGGTGACTCGCTCGAAGCGACCGGCCCTGTGCCTGTACGGTCATGCCGGCGGCAAGGAGGGCGAGGCAAAGGCAAAGCCGTCTGTTCTCTGTGCTGTGGCGGATCGGAGTTCTCCTCAAGACGTGTTGGAAACAGCCCGTCACGTCGCCGGCCAAGAATAACGCACTGCGCCTGAGAATTCAACTGCGAGCTCCAACTCGAATGCAGCGGCATACCTTTTGCTCATTTCCTTCCTATCTCGCTTCTTGTATTGCAGGACCCAGGGACAGGTGATTCGACAGGGCCTGTCAATTCCAGCATCAGATGAAGCCGAAAGACAGAAGGAGGCGGCGGGGGCCTTGATGCCGCAATTCAAAAGGTCCGGATTTGTTTATCGGGAAGTGGACACCGCGTTCAAGACAATTAGACAGATGGCGCACCGTTTCCGACAATCTTGCCCCTTTTTCCGCAAAGAATCGAACGCCTGTTCTGCCTCCGATCAGCCCATTTTTGTGCCGCTGAAGCAGACCCAGGATGAGTACTGCGTGCCGGAAGGGGGGTTTCGGCGCTGTTCTTTCTACCGGAGGAACCAGGGCCCAAGGAGGCCGCATCCCGAGAAGCACAGAAAGAGACACGGGGAGGATCCGTGATGCACTCACCAACCCGGAAGTGGCACGCGACTTGCAGATTCAGGATGTCAAGGGCAGACAATCTGGCGGATGCGGGAGCGGCGCCCAACAACAAAGCTCAAGGATGAGAAAGGGGCAGAAAGACTGGGACGTGGTTTGCATGGCTTCGGAATAGCCCTCCTGCCGCCAAAACCGGGGCCGGCAAACCACGTTCTCAAAGACGCAAGGATGGCAATTTTGTCCGAAGTGGAGAACGAGTGATGATCGCAACAAGAGTAAGAGTCGTTCCGATGGAAACGACAACAGTAAGACGGCCGACCTCCCGAAGCAGGAGAAGGTCAAGAAGGAGGGAAAGGGTTCCCCACAGAGGCCATCCCGAGAACGGCAAGCGGTACGAAATCTCGGAGGTCTTCAATATAGATGACGACGACTACACAGAAATGGACGTCCTTCTTGAGCACGTTCTGCGAAAGGGATCGATAAGGGGCAGGTCCCTTTAGCAGGACGGGCCGGGGGGCGAAGGACATATAAAGACCTTGATCTTCGCATGTGGTCGAGCCGGTGGCTGCGTAGCCATCCGCAAAAATGGATGTTGCCCCCCCCCACAACATCCTGCTCGGCCCCATGCGAGGTTTTCTTGACAGGAGCATTGAAATGGCTGCGAAACCTGCGGGGAAGATCCTGATCCCAACCGATTTCTCCCACGAGTCCATGGTGGGGCTCGCCGTGGGGCTGCGGCGGGCCTGCGAGTCGGACGTTGCGCTCTTGGTCGTCTATGTCCTCGAGACCCACTGGTATGACGTCGACGGCCTCGCCTATAGCATCGGGGCGCTGACCGACGCCAACTGGGTCCAGGCCCGAAAGCAACTGGACGAGCTTTGCGAGGTCCTGCGTGACACCGGAATCCGCGTGGTTCCCATCCTCCGCCAGGGCAACGTGGCCGAGGAGATCGTGAAGGCGGCGGATGCATATGGGGTGGACTTGATCCTCATGTCCTCTCAGGGAGACACCGAGCATTCCGTGGGCCAGACCACCCGCCGGGTCCTCGACACCGCCTCGTGCGAGGTGTGGAGCGTAAAGGGACGGCTCCCCGTGCGGCAGCGTGCTCGGGGCGCCGTTACGCGGAAAACGCCCATCCCCAGTTCAAATTGATTCAGAGAAAGGAGGGGGGTTATGTGGGATTACACCGAAAAAGTCAAAGACCATTTCCTCCACCCGCGGAATACGGGGGTCATCAAGGACGCCGACGCCGTCGGCGAGGTGGGCAACATCACCTGCGGTGACGCCCTTAAACTCACCCTGAAACTCGACGAGGACGAGCGCATCGTTGACGCCCGCTTCCAGACCTTTGGCTGCGCCAGCGCCATCGCCTCCTCCTCCGCCCTCACCGAGATCATCAAGGGCAAGACCCTGGCCGAAGCCGCCAAGGTGACCGACAGCGACATCGCGGAATACCTCGACGGCCTGCCGGAGCAGAAGATGCACTGCTCCGTCATGGGGCGCGAGGCCCTCGAAGCGGCCATCGCCAACTACCGCGGCGAGGAGAGGCCCCCTCCCCACGAAGAGGGCGAGATCGTCTGCACCTGTTTCGGCGTCACGGACAAGGTGATCGAGCGCGCCATCCGCGAGCACGGTCTGAAGACCGTCGACGAGGTGACCCACTACTGCAAGGCCGGCGGCGGCTGCGGCTCGTGCCACCCGCAGATCGAGGAGATCCTGAAGCAGGTCGCCGGGATCACCGGGGGGAAGAAGGCCAGGAAACCAGAGAGAAAGAGACCGCTCTCAAACCTCCAGCGCATGAAGCTCATCGAGGAGGCCGTCGAGAAGGAAATCCGCCCCCTCCTCCAGCAGGACGGCGGCGATATCGAGCTGGTGGATGTGGTCGATCACACGGTCCTCGTCTCCCTCCGCGGCTCGTGCCGCGGCTGCGCCATGGCCGGTTTCACCCTTGCCCAGACGGTGGCGAAAAAGATCGAAGAGGCCGTCGGCGAGCCGATCGAGGTGAAAGAGGTGGAGCCATGAAAAAGGTCTATGTGGACAACAACGCGACCACCAGGGTGGCCCCTGAGGTCCTTGATGCCATGCTCCCCTACCTGAAGGAGATGTACGGCAACCCCTCCAGCATGCACGACTTCGGCGGCGACGTGGCCAAAAGGATGGCGGCGGCCCGGGGCAGCGTCGCCGCCCTCCTCGGCGCCGACGACGAGGAGATCCTCATCACAAGCTGCGGCTCCGAAAGCGACAACACCGCTATCCGAAGCGCCATTGAGGCCCAGCCCGAGAAGCGGCACATCGTCACCACCAAGGTCGAGCACCCCGCCGTGCGCAGCCTCTGCAGGCACCTCGCGAGCAAGGGCTACTGGGTCACCGAACTGAGCGTGGATGCCAAGGGCCGACTCGACCTGGACGAGCTGCGCGACTCGCTCCGGCCCGACACCGCCATCGTCAGCATCATGTACGCCAACAACGAGACCGGCGTCCTCTTCCCCATCGAGGAGATCGGCCAGATCGTCAAGGAACGGGGCATCCTGTTCCACACCGACGCCGTCCAGGCCGTGGGCAAGGTCCCCCTCGACATGCGCAAGAGCGTTGTCGACATGCTCAGCTTGTCCGGGCACAAGCTTCATGCGCCCAAGGGGATCGGGGCGCTTTACGTTCGGCGGGGCATCCCCTTCCGGCCGTTCCTCATCGGCGGCCACCAGGAGCACGGCCGCCGAGGCGGCACGGAGAACGTCCCGTCCATCATCGCCCTGGGCAAGGCGTCCGAGCTGGCGGCGACGCACATGGACGAGGAAAACACCCGCGTCAAGGCCCTGCGAGATCGCCTCGAAGAAGGGATCCTTGCCAAGGCTCGGGACCCGTACGTGAACGGCGACTGCGAGTCGCGCCTGCCGAACACGACGAACATCAGCTTCGAGTATGTGGAGGGCGAGGCAATCCTGTTGCTCCTGAACGAGAAGGGCATCGGCGCGTCGTCCGGGTCGGCATGCACGTCCGGGTCGCTGGAGCCGTCGCATGTGCTCCGGGCCATGGGCGTTCCCTTCACGCGGGCGCACGGATCGGTGCGGTTCAGTCTGAGTCGCTATAACACGGAAGAGGACATGGACTACATCATCGGATGCGTGCCGGCAATCATCGAGCGACTGCGATCGCTCTCGCCCTACGGCCACGAAGAAGGGGCAGCCTGAACGCGGGAGAAAGGGGCAGGCTTTCTCCCGCTGCCCTTCGGGGGGGCGGGGCAGGTCCGCATGTCAGGCCTGTCGCCATCGTCCCACGGCGGAGAATCGGTGGGCAACCAATACACACGAGCAGAGGGCCGCCTTTGCGAAACAACTCGCCGTCGACCGCGACCTCACCCCACCCTATCCGCCCTGCCGGCATAAGCCCTGACGCCGTCTCAGTCCGAAACACGCAACCACGCCTTACTCCACCCGCAAAAAATTAGGCTTCTCTAATCCGTCTATAACCCTGGTCTAATGGTCCATGGGGTATAATCCTCTGCGCGTTTTGGTGACCGGAAAGCACTTGTTGAGAATTGAAGAGGCTTGTGGTATACTCAGGGGCTGAGCAAACATGCAACTCAATCTCGGAGTCGCGCCTGGATTCGCCAAGAAGTATGACCGCACAGCACCCCATTGAAGCAGAGACGCTGGGTTGGGCGAAGGCGCATCGCCTGCGGTTAGTGGCCCGAACGCGATACCAGAGCATCTGGTCGCTCGGCATCGTGAGTCGGGCGGAGGACTTGGTTCTCGATGGGGCCGAGGGGCCGGTCAGTCTGTTGGACATCGGGGCGGGGAATCGGGGGTTGGATGAGCGCCTGCGGAAGGCGCACCCGGAGCTGGCGTACAAGAGTCTGGATACGGATGAGACACATCCTCACGACTACCGCGATCTCGCGGAGGTCAAGGAGGAGTTCGACCGGGCCGTGATGTTTGAGGTGATCGAGCACCTGCCGCACGCCGAGGGGATCGAGATGCTTCGGCGGGTGCGGTCGGTCCTTCGGAAGGGAGGATTGCTTTTCGTGTCAACGCCGAATGTCTATCACCCGTTCCAGTACTTCCGCGACGCGTCCCACGTGACGCCGTACGCCTACGAGGAGCTGGGCGCGGCGGTCCTGGCGGCGGGATTTCAGTTGGAGCGCATGTATCGCATTCACTCCGGCACGCTGCTGGAGAAAGCGGCCAAGCGATGGCTGGGGGGGTGGCTGTTCCGGTTTTTGGGGATTGACTTCGCCCCGGGCATCGTGGCCGTGGCGCGCAAGAGGGACTGATCTGAGAGCTACGTGAGCGAACAACCCAAAAAGAGAAAGAGGCGGAAGCGCCTGACGAGCCGGTTCTTCAAGCACATGAAGAAGTTCGCCTTCCGGAATCGTGTCATCGCTCCGGTGCTGAGCGCGGCGGTGGCGGGGTTTCTGAAGGTCCTCTTCAAGACCTACCGGATCAGCGTCGAGGGCAGGCCGGCGGTCGGGCCGAAGATCGCCGCGTTCTGGCACCAGCGGCTGTTCGCGATGATCCACCATTTCAGCGACTATGCGGACCCGCAGAAGGGGGTCGTGATCAGCAGCAGCGTGGACGGGGACTTCATCGCCTCGATCGCGGAGCGGTTCGGCTACACGCCCATCCGGAAGCCCCGGCACAGCCAGGGCAACGGCGTTCGCCTGACAAAGGAAGTGATCAAGCTCCTGCGCGAGGGCGGCGGCCTGGCCATCATCCCCGACGGGCCGAAGGGGCCGCCGGGCGAGGTGCCCGCGGGGCTGGTGAAGCTTGCGGCCATGAGCAACGCCCCGGTCATTCCGGCGGGGTATTCGGCCACGCACAAGCTGATCTTTCCGAGCTGGGACCGATTCATCCTGCCTCTGCCATGCAGCCGGATTCATATTGTTCATGGCCCGCCGATTTTCGTCACCAACGGCAGCCCGGAGCAAGTGGAGATGAAGCGGCTCGAACTTCAGAGGGGCATTCAGGAGGCGACGGCGGCGGCGGACCGCTATCTCGGCCAGAAGAGCATTACGCCCGCTCGGTCTCGCCAGAAGAGCCGCGACCCAGGAAAGAAGGTCGAGGGCCCGTCGCAGTAATCTGTTGTCGGTCCATACCTCACACGGTCACCCCATCAGCGGCAGTTTCCCATCCATGGCACAAGGGATTTTCGTTTGCCTTCGGTTGGAGGGATGAGATGGCGTCGTCGCCCCTTCCGCTCTCGCGAAAGAGGGCCCTCACAATGACACCGTGCGGGGTGTGGGAAAACTCATCGAGGAGTTCTCCTTGCATTTGTGTGGCGGAAAAGGTTATCATGGGCCTTTGCGTTTCTGGCGGCATCTTGCGTGGGGGTGCGTCTCTGTCGTGTCGGCTGGGTCATGCCGCAGTTCAACGCCGTCAAATCGGCGCGGGAATTCTGCCGGCGGGCGAGGGGGGCGGCGGATGTGTTTCGTCTCGAAGGGAAGGGAATCAGACAAAGGAGCGCCGAAGAAGTGATCTCCGTTGGAATCATAGGCTGTGGATACTGGGGGCGCAACTACGTCAGGCTGTTCGACGAACTGAACCGGGCGGAGCTGATCCGCTGCGCCGACGCCAACCGCGCCACGCTGGCGGCCATCAAACAGCGGCATCCCCTTGTGGACACCTCCGCCAGCTTCGACGAAATCCTGACCGACGATCGAATCCGCGCCGTCGTCGTCTGCACGCCGGCATCGACGCACTACTCGGTGGCCAGCCAGTGCCTGGAGGCCGGCAAGTCGGTGCTGGTGGAGAAGCCGATCACCACGAGTTCCGCCGACGCGGAGAAGCTGAGCGAGCTGGCGAAGGCCAAGGGCCTTACCCTCATGGTGGGCCACACGTTTCTCTTCAACGACGCGGTGGTCAAGATGAAGGAGTTCCTTCAGGACGAAGGTTTCGGGGAGCTCTACTACCTGCACTCCCGCCGGAACAACCTCGGCCCCATTCGGGAGGACGTGTCGGCCGTGTGGGACCTTGTCCCGCACGACGTATCGATCTTCCGGTTTCTGCTGGATGCCGAGCCGGAGACGGTGAGCGCCATGGGCGGGTGCTTTCTCAAACCTGACCGCGCCGACGCGGCGTTTATCAACATGACGTTCCCGAACCATGTGGTGGCCAACATCCAGGCCAGTTGGGTGGACTCGAACAAGATCCGGGAGGTCGTCGCCATCGGCAGCAAGATGCGGGTTGTTTTCAACGACCTGGACAACCTGGAGCGGATCAAGATATTCAAGAAGGGCATCTCGGCCCAGCGGGACATCAACGGCTTTGGCGAGTTCCAGTATCTGCTTCGCGACGGAGAGATCGTCAGCCCGAAGCTGGAACTGCGCGAGCCCCTCAAAAACCTGGCCGAGCACTTTCTGAACTGTGTGGAATCGGGCGAAAAGCCGCTGTCCGGCGGCGACGACGGACAGGCCATCGTGATGGTGCTGGAAGCCATTGAGCAATCCATGAGGAACAACGGCGCGCCGGTGGCCATTCCGTCTCAGAACCTATCCGAAGACCTGTAGTCACAGGCGCTTGTGCCGCTGAAATTCCGCACCTGTAAAGGGGGCGGCTGCAGGGGACAGGGGGTTTGGATAGGCCCATAGGGACAAACGGAAAGGGATGAGGCTCATGACAAGCGCCCCCCCCTCCCGAGGGGCAGAGCAGACGGACACCCCTTCCCGGCCACGGAGGCGGCTCTCCCGGCGGGTGCTGTTGCTCTTGCTCTTGCTTGCGCCTCTGGTTGTCGCAGGCGGGCTGATCGTGTGGCACAGATACGTCGAGGACCTGTTCTTTCCCAGGCGGTGGGCGGTGGTGGAGCCGGGAAGCCTGTACCGGAGCGGCCTGATCGCCCCGCGTCTGATCCGGGGCGTTCTCGAAGAATATAACATCCAGGTGATTGTCGATCTGACCGCCTTCGGCCCCAACGCCGAACAGAAACGGGCCGAAGAAGAGGCCGTCAAGGCGCTGGGAATCAGGCATCTGGAGCTCCCTCTCAGCGGGAGCGGCACGGGGGACATCCATTATTACGCCGAGGCGGTCGCTGCGATTGCTCGCGCGCGCCGCGAGAACAAGCCCGTCCTGGTGCATTGCGTGAACGGAAGCTGCCGCACCGGCGGGGTGATCGCCGCCTACCGGCTCCTCGTGCAGCGCAAACCCCCGGAGGGGGTCTATGAGGAGATGTGTGAGTATACAAACAGTCCTGTCGCCAGCCCAGAGCTGCTGGCCTATCTGAACGGCAACATGGCCAAACTCGCCAAGCTCCTCGTGGAGATGGGCGTGGTCGACCGGGTTCCGGATCCGGCGCCGCAGCTCCGCCCGCCAGGGCGCGGGCCGCGACAGGAAGAAGGCGTGGCGAAGGCCGATGACGAATAACAGAGACAATCCGGTGCGCCTTGGGAAAGATCCTGCGATCGATGAGGGCGTGATCCTCGGCTATCTAACCGGCCGGAAGATCAAGTCCGCCGACCTCGTCATCGGCGACGAGGCCCACGTCCGTTCGGGGACCGTCATCTACGCCGGCACGAAAATCGGCAGGAACCTGGAGACCGGCCACGGCGTTGTCATCCGCGAGGAAAACGAGATCGGGGACCGCTTCAAGATCTGGAACAACTCCACGGTTGACTATGGGTGCAGGATCGGCAACAATGTAAGAATCCACTGCAATTGCTATGTGGCGCAGTACACCACGATCGAGGACGACGTGTTCCTGGCGCCGGGCGTGACCACGACGAACGATCCACACCCGATCTGCACGAAGTGCATGACGGGGCCGACGATCAAGCGCGGGGCGCGCATCTGCGCCTCGGCCACCATCCTGCCGCACATCACCATCGGCAGGTTCGCCCTCATCGGGGCCGGCAGCCTGGTGGCGAGGGATGTGCCCGACTATGCGGTCGCCTTCGGCGTGCCGGCGCGGCTGCGGGGAAAAGTAACCAAGCTCAAGTGCCGGCGCGGCATTCTTGAGCACCCGTATGATTATGTGGAAGACGAAATCGCCCGAGAGCAGGAAAGGACATAACCTTGCCCGTTCCATTTGTTGACCTCAAGACGCAGTTTGCCCAGCTCAGAGACGAAATCCTCCCGCGCGTGGAGGAGGTCATGGAGAATGCCGCCTTCATCCTCGGCAGCTTTGTGGAGGAATTTGAGCGGGCCTTTGCCGACTACGTGGGGGCAAAGCACGCCATCGGCGTGGCCTCGGGCACCGATGCCATCGTCCTGGCCCTTCGCGCCCTCGACGTGGGCCTTGCCGATGAGGTGATCCTCCCGGTCAACACCTTCATGGCCACGGCCATGGCCGTCTCTCTGACGGGCGCAACACCCGTGTTCGTCGACATCGACCCCGTGACGCACACCATCGACCCGGCAAAGATCGAGGAGCGGATCACGCCCAAGACCAAGGCCGTCATCCCCGTCCATCTCTACGGCCACCCCGCCGCTATGGACCCCATCCGGGAGATCGCCGACAGGCATTCCCTCCGCATCGTCGAGGACGCCTGCCAGGCCCACGGCGCCGAATACAAAGGCAAGAGAATCGGGTCCCTCGGCAACCCCGCCTGCTTCAGCTTCTATCCGAGCAAAAACCTGGGCGCCTTCGGCGACGGCGGAATGATCGTCACCGACGACGGCGATTTCGATGACCGAATCCGCGCGGTCCGGAACTACGGCCAAAAGGTCAAGAACCGGCACGATGTTCTGGGCACAAACAGCCGTCTCGATTCCCTCCAGGCCGCCATCCTGCGTGTCAAGCTGCCGCACCTCGACGAATGGAACGATGCCCGCCGCGCGGCGGCGGCGCAGTACAACAAACTTCTCGCGGACGTCGATGTGGCGACGCCGGTGGAACAGCCTTGGGCGAGGCATGTGTACCACCTCTACGTCATCCGCTCCTCGCGCCGAGATGATCTGCAGGACTTTCTGGGCGCGAAGGGAATCGACACGGGAATCCACTACCCCACGCCGATCCACCTGCAGGGATGCTATGGCCACCTGGACTATGCGGAGGGCGACTTCCCCGTGGCCGAGGAGTGCGCGGGCAAGATCCTTTCGCTCCCCATGTATCCCGAAATCCCCCCCGAGGGCATCCGCGAGGTGGGCGACGCGATTCGTGAGTTCCTGAGCTGAGCCGATGTCCGTCCCTGAAATACTCGTCGGATCCTACGGCCCCATCCGGGACAAGAAGCCGATCATCCTGAGCAGCCTGTCCATCATCATCCCCGCCTACAACGAAGAGGAGAGCCTGGAAGAGGTCGTCCGCGACAGTCTCAAGGTGGGAGCGGAAATATCGAAAAAACTCGAAGTCGTCGTCATCAACGACGGCAGCACAGACAACACCGGCAAAATCGCCGACCGTCTGGCCGCGGAACACCGCAACATCCGCGTGATCCACCACCCCCACAATCGCGGCTTCGGCTCGACACAGCAGACGGGTTTCGCCAATGCCCGATACGAATACCTGACCCTCGTCCCGGCCGACAAGCAGTTCGACGTCCGCTGCCTGAAGAAATTTACCTACCTGATTCCTGAGTGCGACGTGGTCGCCGGTTACCGCGTAAAACGAAAGGACCGCCCGCACCGCAAGCTGAATACCAAGGTCTTTCGCATGGTCATGCGGCTGGTGTTCGGCGTCAACCTGCGCGACATCAACTGGGTAAAACTGTTCCGGCGGGAGGTGTTCGATTCCATGAACATCACCTTCGACGGCATCGGCGTGGACGCCGAGGTGATGGTCAAGGCCCAGCGGCGCGGCTTCCGTTTCCGCGAGGTGTGGGTCAGCTACCTGCCGCGCACCACGGGACAGTCCACCGGCGACGCGCCCTCGCGGGTCATCAAGACATTGATCGAACTCATGGTCCTCTGGCTTCGACTCCAGTTCTTCCCGAAACATATCTGAAGTAAGGGGGCCTCTGTGCAGTCCATCTTCCAATTCTGGAACCGGGCGTTCCCGGACCTGACTTGGTCCCGCGACTTCGAACTTGCGCGCTGTGGGGCCGCCCCCGTCCGCGAGCTGGTCAACGTGAGGCTCCTCCACACGCTGCGCAGGCCGGCCGATCCTCTCCCCCGAGAGACGACGGTCTTCCTCGAACATGCCTCGCGGCAGACGGCGCGCGGCGCACAGTTGGCCGTTACGCTTGGCGCCGATCCCTTTACCGCCATTTCTCAGGAAGGCCGCAAGGTCCTCTTCCATTTCGACCCGGAAAAATCCATCAACGCCATGCTGCGGGAGCGCTACTGCATCCCGCCTGCGCCCCTCGCCTCCTGCACGCCGTTCCACTACCATGCCGTCCCCGGAGCGATCCGGCGCATCATCGGCCGGGTGGCCACTATGCTCGGGCCGAAACTCGGCGAGGGGTTCCCCCCCTGGCCCATTGCCGATAGCGTGGAGGTCCTGCGAATGTGGGTCTTGTTTCTTCTTGCCGAAGAGGCGCCCGACCTCAACGACGCCGCGTTCTGGCCCGACGGGAAGAAATGGGCTGTCGCCCTCACTCACGATGCCGACACCCGGCACGGCGCCGCGCGCGTCCCGGACTTTCGCGATCTCGAAACTCGGCGCGGCTTCCGCTCGACATGGTTCTTCCCCGCCTGCCACTATAAGCTGAACAGCAGCCTGCTCCAGGGCCTGGTCGATGCCGGCCATGAGGTCGCCTGCCACGGATACAACCACGACTGCAAGCTGCCCTACCTCAAGCCGAAGTGGATCAGCGACCGGCTGGGGAAATGCGTCGAAATCCTTTCCCCCTTCGACGCCGAGGGCTTTCGCTCCCCAGCCCTGGGCCGCGCACCGGCGCTGTTCAAGGAGCTGCCCAGGTACTTTGCCTACGACAGTTCCGTGCCCGATACGGAGGCGGGGGCCGGTTGCTGCACCCTCTTTCCCTATTTCATGGGCGACCTCCTCGAGCTGCCGATCACCGTGCCCATGGACGCCACGCTCCTCCTGCACGGCTACAAGCCGGCTCAGGTCCTCGATGCATGGATAAAGAAAATCGGCTG
The DNA here is from genome assembly GCA_013152475.1 of Planctomycetota bacterium. Lineage (GTDB taxonomy): Bacteria > Planctomycetota > Brocadiia > JAADGH01 > JAADGH01 > JAADGH01. Next base: position 3,091 of record JAADGH010000016.1, on the reverse strand, counting down.
GATCAAGAAGATGCACGGCCTTGCCACCATCGTCACCCACCCCGAGCCCCATTTCAGCGGCAACGCCGCCATGCTCGATGTCTATGCCGAACTCCTTGCGCATCTCGCGAAAGACGCCGACCTGTGGATTGCGCCCTTGTCCGAAATCGCGGACTGGTGGCGGAGAACAGCAACCGACCCATGAATCGATAGTGGGGAAGCGCATTCACACCGCGAGCGCAATCGCGCCGAACAGTCTTGTCTCAGGCTTTATGCCTGCGCGATTTGTCGTGAGATACCCGAAGAACGCAGGCGAAAGCCTGCGCCTACAAAGCCCCGTTTTCCGAAGACCCTCATGCCGCAGAGACGGCAAAGAAATGACTCCGGCCCTGAGCCCAGCGGGGAGCCGAAGGAGACCGAGTCTGTCCATAGAGAAGGGGCGAAAACCCATTATGCACCCCGACCTCGAGACGCGCCGATTCCCGCGGCGGGTACGCGACCCGGCTTCCCCAAGCCCCCGCCCCATCCGCCGCAAAATCCCATACAACCCACTTGACATACGGCGCGCTTTCAGAGATGACACGGAGAGGGCATGGGGAAACTCCTCTGAAAAATGCCTTGACGATACCCGGTCTTGCTGTTTTGATGCAGGGCAACGTTGAAGGAGGAACACAATGGAATCGGACGCGGACGAACTTAAGGAGTATATCGGTCAGGAGGTCGTGCTCGACACGATGTCGCCGATGGTCTATCTTGGCATGCTCGAAAAGGTCGGCGCGCACTTCGTGACCTTGGTGCAGTGCGACGTGTACGACTCATCGGAAAGCCAGACCCGCAAGGAGGTCTACATCCACGACGCCCTGAAGCACGGCATCAAGCGGAACCGCGAGCGCGTGGAGGTCCGGAAGGACCAGATCATCAGCATATCGAGACTCTCGGACGTGACCGAGTACTGATTACCGGATCCACCTCGGCCTCTTTCCGCCCAGGATTTTCTCGCTCTCGTTCCACAGCTCCCCCAGCCCCAGCTCGCGCAGGTGGTCCTCGCCCGCGAGAAACTTGTCGCCCGTGCGGCCCAGCCAGTATTGCAGATCGGACTCCAGGCGGCTGCGCAGGTCCTGAGACGCCGGATCGTCAATCAGGTTGTTGAGCTGATACGGGTCCTTCTCGTTGTCATAGAGCACCCATCCGCTCCCGTCGCGCCAGCGGGCGTAGGTGTGTCGCTTCGTTCGAACACCCCGCCACGGGCCGATGCCCTTCGCATTGGCCTGCCCGGCCGGCATGGGCAGGTAGAGGAACACCGATTGGGGCTCCTCCATCTTGTCCCCGACCACGCCTTTCGACAAGTCCGCGCCCTCCATGCGCTCGGGCACATCCGCGCCGGCGAGGCCGAGAAGCGTCGGGGGCATGTCCACGATGCTGAGCAGCGTATCGGCGCGCCGACCGGCGGGGATGCGGCCCGGCCAGCGGATGATGAAGGGGATGAGGACCGACTCCTCCCACGGCTGCTCCTTCTTGGTGGTTCCCTGCGACCAGAGCATGTCGCCGTGGTCGGAGGAGTAGACGACGAGGGTATCCTCGGCGATGCCGAGGCGGTCCAGCGCCTCCATCATGCGGCCCATGTTCCAGTCCAGCGCCGTGATGGCGGCGTAGTAGTCGGCCAGGACCTGGCGGTCCGGATCCTTGGCATTGGGCCGAAGGGCGATCTTTGAGGGATCGTACATGGCCTTGTATTTGTCCGGCACGAGCTGATACGGGGCGTGCGGCGGCCCCCAGGAGAGGAACAGGCAGAACGGGTCGCCCCTGTTCTCCTCCATGAAGCGGATGGCCAGGTCGGTCTGGAAGTCCGGCTCATAGCCCTCAATGTGGTGCACCTCCGGCGTGTCGCGGTGGTAGCGTCCCTTGAAGTAGTTGTGGTGGCACTCCCACGCCGCCCAGTAGTCGAAGCCGAAGCGCCGCTTGCCGGGCGGCGTGAACTTGTCGCGCGGCACGCCGTCCAGGTGCCACTTGCCGATGTAACCCGTTCGGTAGCCCAGCGGTTTGAGCAGCTCGGCGATGCCGACCTCATCTGTCGAGAGGGGCAGGTCGTTGGAGACCGCCTTGTGCGACAGGGGGTGACGCCCCGTGATGAGTGACCCTCGCGCGGGCACGCAGAGAGGGCAGTTGGATATGGCGTTGGTGAACAACGAGCCGCCCTCGGCCAGCCTGTCGAAGTTGGGGGTGATGACATCGCTGTTGCCCATGCAGCGCAGGTCCTGCCCGCGGTGCTGATCGCCAAAGACGAATAGGATGTTGGGCGGTTTGGCCATAGTGCACTCTCCTCGAAGGCCGGGGACGAGATCGCGTAGCACGCAAAATCTCAAGCCTACCCCTATAGCGCCAATCTTGTCAAGCCAAAATGCGCGCCGTATCTTCTGCAAAGACCCCCATTTCAGCAGACGTAAAGACCGCAAGATTTTTCGGGTGGAGCAGATCCGTGTTTCGGGTCCGGATAGGGTTGTGGAGCGCCTGGGTGTATACTGCCCCCCCATGACACCTCGCTCCCCCGCGAGTGAATGCGCTCGTCACATCTGCGCCAAACGCTTTGCTCTTGACAATACTCGCTGAATTCGCTACCCTACAGGCTGTAAGCTGCAAATTCTGCCTCGTGGGCGATTAGCTCAGCTGGCTAGAGCGCTTGCCTTACAAGCAAGAGGTCAGAGGTTCGAGTCCTCTATCGCCCACCATTTTTCTGTGCTTTTTCTGCCGGAAAGAGAATTTGCACCCCTCCCGATCTGTCTGCATTTCTGTGATGGAGGTTATCCATGAGAACGGGCAATCGCATTCATCGTGCACTCGTCGCTGAGGAACTGGAACTCCGTATCTCCCCGGCGGTCTTCACCCCCGGCACCGAAGCGCAACTGCGGGCGGACATCATCACGGCCCAGACAAACAATGAGGCCGATACCATCGACCTCAGCGGCGGGACCATTACACTCACCGGCGCGCGCCTCGACAACGCCAACGTCAGCGGCGATCTGGACATCAACATCACCGACGGCTTCGGCCTGACGATCCAAAACGGCACGGTGGATGCAAATGATGTGGACCGCGCCTTCCACATCATCGGCGG
>JAADGH010000141.1 GCA_013152475.1 Planctomycetota bacterium | reverse complement strand
TGCCTCGGAACGGGTCATCCGTCAGGCTCTGCCTGACTCCTTTCGCAGCAAAGAGGCGGAGCCGAACGGCTATGCCGTCCCGAGGCGCCTCACGATGACACGGCGGAGGTCATGGGGAAACTCCTCTCCTACGCCCTTGACAAGCCACCCCTAACGCGGCATGATACCTCCTTTGTTGTGGCCCGAATCGTGAGTATTCCTGGTAGGAGAGAAGAATATGGCGGAGAAACTCAACGTCGGCGTCGTCGGGTGTGGCGCGATCAGTAATTTGTACATGAAGAAGGTTCCGTTCTTCCGGAACCTGACGCTCGCGGCGTGTGCGGATATCGTGCCCGAACGTGCAAAGCAGAAGGCCGAGGAGTTCGATGTGCCCAAGGCGTGCGGCGTCGATGAACTCATCGCCGACCCGGACGTGGACATCGTTTTGAACCTGACTATCCCGAAGGTTCATGGCAAGATCGCCCTGGCTGCGCTCAAGGAAGGGAAGCACATCTACAACGAGAAGCCCCTCGCCCCGACACGCGAGGAGGGGAAGAAGATGCTGAAGCTGGCCAAGAGGAAAAAGCTCCGCATCGGCTGCGCGCCGGACACCTTCCTCGGCGGCGGTATCCAGACCTGCCGCAAGGTGATCGACGACGGCTGGATCGGCAAGCCCATCGCCGCAGCGGCCTTCATGATGGGCCACGGGCCGGAAAATTGGCACCTCGATCCGGACTTCTTCTACCAGCCCGGCGGCGGGCCGATGTTTGACATGGGGCCGTACTACCTAACCACGCTCATCAACCTGCTCGGCCCAGTCAAACGCGTCGTCGGCTCGGCCACGCAGGGATTCAATCAACGCAAAATCACCAACCCCGAGAAGCCGAAGTTCGGCGCCGTCATCAAGGTGAACACACCCACCCACGTGGTCGGGATTCTGGAGTTCAAGAGCGGCGCAGTCGGCAACCTGATCATGAGCTTTGACGTGTGGGCCAGCCAGTTGCCGCGCATCGAAATCTACGGCACAGAGGGCACGCTGAGCGTCCCGGACCCGAATACATTCGGCGGGCCTGTTCGTATCCGGCGCATGGATTATCAGGAGTGGCGCGACGTCCCGCTTGCCTTTGGGTACTTCGAGCAGTCCCGCGGTCTGGGCGTGGCCGACATGGCCCAGGGCATCCAGTCCGGCCGGCCGCATCGGGCGAATGGACAGATGGCATACCACGTGCTCGACCTGATGCACGCCTTCCACGATGCGTCGAAGGCAGGAAAATATGTGGACATCGAGAGCACCTGCGAACGCCCGGCGCCACTGCCGCTGGGCTTGGTCGAGGGAACGGGAAGGTTGGACAAATAGGAGACGATCCAAATGAAGACTCTCAATCTGGCGCTGCTGGGGTGCGGCGGGATCACGAAGTCCCATCGAGCGGCCTTCGCCGAGATTCCCGAGATCAAACCGTTCGTCATGGTGGATCTTAATGAGGAGTTAGCGAAGGAAGTCGCCGAGGAAACCGGCGCAAAGCACGTCACTACCGACTGGCGCGAGGCGGTCGCCATGGATGAAGTGGACATCGTGGACATCTGCCTGCCGCATACCATCCACTCCGAGCCGGCCGTCGAGGCGGCGAAGAACAAGGAGCATATCTTTGCCGAGAAGCCGATGGCGACGACCCTTGCCGACTGCGATGCCATGATCCAGGCGGCGGAGGAAAATGGGGTCACGCTCGCCGTCGGGCAGGTCCTTCGCTTTCGAGAAGCGAATGAAAAGGCCAGAGAACTGCTCAGGGCGGGGCGCATCGGCCAACCCCTGAACCACATCCGCCGCCGCGTCCGCTACACCCCCGACCCGCCCCGGCACACGTGGGCCAGAGACTATTCGCTGAGCGGAGGGTGGGAGCTCTACGGCTTCGGCCCGCACGAGATGGACATCATGCTCTGGCTCGCGGATTCGAATGTCTCGAAGCTTTGGGCGCGCGGCAAGAAGATCATCGCAGAGAAGGATGACGTGGACGACATCACGGCGCTCTTCGAGTTCGAAAACGGCGCGATGGGCACGCTGATGCTCAGCGAAAACATCCACAAGGGCGGCTGGGACCAGTGCATCGGCGGCACGGAGGGGTCGATGTATATCACCACGAATGCCATAGACATCAACGGCGAGATCATCGACGGACTCGACCACAGTCGGGCCATGTTCAAGCAGTGGCGCGAGTTCATCGACGCGATCATCGAGAAACGCGAGCCGTCGCACTCCGGACGGAATGTCCGCCCGTCCTATGCCGCGCTGGAGGCGATCCGGCGCGCCGTCGATACGGGTGAACTGATCGACGTGACGGCACTCTGATCCTGAGAGAACGCTCGGGCGCTACTTGACTTTCCGAATCCAGAACGAGGCCGCTTCCCGCCACGCCCGCTCTGCGGCGAAGATGGGGAACTTGGCCGCGAGCTCGTCGGCATGATGGTGCGTTAGGTAGTTCAGCGCGCCGATGATCTCGAAGCGATGGCTGAACGAGAGGAACGCCTCCAACAGGTATTGCTCGTTCCAGAACCGCACTTCGTCCGCCAGCCACTCCTTCGGATAGTCCCTCGGCGTGAAGATGTCGTGGACGTGGACCAAGACGCCCTTCCCCAGAGAAGGCAGGATCTCCAGGCACTCGACGAGCACGTCGCCTTGCGGACGGATCACGTGCGATGAGTCGATGAACAGGATATCGTTCTCGTGGAGTTGGACAAACGCGGCTCGGTCCACTTCCTCGACCGGCTTGCGGATCAGCTCGACGCCGATCTTCTCAAGCCAATCACGTTCGTACGGTTCGATGCACAGATGCTCACACCGATAGTCCGGGTCCTCGTCTTTGTTTTTCGTAATTGCGTTTCGCGCCATCAACGTCGATGCGCCGGCCCCGATCTCGACGATTCGCCTCGGTTTGAGGAGTCTGATGATGCTGTAGAGGTATTCCGCGTCGCCCGATTCGAAGGCGTTGTTGTGGTAGTGGAACCCGAGCTTCGATGTCTTCTCAACGGGAAATGCCGCAAGCTCGTCAGCGAAGTCGAATCGCCCAAGGAGCTTGAGCTGCGCCTCGATGTTCATATCCACGCCCGGCAGATCCCTGTCCTCGTCCAGCGGTTTCCTCAGGCAATCCGTCCGGAACAGTGGCTCGTAATAGTGGTCCCGAATCGGGAAGACACCTACCCAGTGCAGGAGCTTGCGGCTGACCGGCATGCGCGCGATCCCCAGGCGTCGGATCAAGCTCATGACGTGTGCGGCCAGAAATGTGAGCGGCGCCAGCAGCACATCCAGGATCGGAGCAATGAGTGTCTTAAGCCGTTCCACAGAACGCACCTATTGAATAGCTCTTGTCTCTTGCCACCGGATTATAGGACGGGTACCGGGCCGATGCAAGGGAGTTGTGGGCCGGTGAGGCCAATCCCAAAAGCATGCCGCCGAACAACACTTTTGGATGGACGTGATGGCTGAAACCATTGTATCATGCTTCACGTAGAAGGCTGATGAAAGAAGTATGCCAAAAGGAACAGAGAAATGGACAAGCCGAATATCATCGTCATCATGACCGACCAGCAGCGCGGCGACTGCCTGAGCATTGACGGACACCCCGTTCTGCTTACACCCAACATGGATTCCATCGCGGGGGAGGGGGTGCGGTTCTCGCGGGCCTACAGCAGTTGTCCCGTCTGCGTCCCGGCGAGACGGTCCTTCCTCTCCGGGCAGTTCCCCGCCACGCATGGTGTAGCATCAAACGCGAGCACGGAGTGGGGCATCGAGGACACCCTCCCGGGCGTGCTCCGACGCGCAGGATATCAGACCGTATGGGTTGGCCGTAGCATGCACCAGCATCCGCCGCGCAAACGCTTCGGCTTCGATCACATGATTTTCGCCGACCACCGCGTCCAGCCGGACGACTACGACGACTTCATGGCTCGCAACCAACCGGAAGGCGGAGGAGGATACTACGGCGGCGGCGTGATGCACAACGATTGGACCGCCCGCCCCTGGCACATGGAGGAGGCATACCACAAGACGAACTGGACCGTGAACGAGGCGCTGAAGTTCCTCCGAACGCGCGACCCATCCTGTCCTTTTTTCCTGGTCGTGTCGTTCGTGGCCCCCCACCCGCCGCTCATTCCCCCCGCCTTTTACATGGAGCGTTACCTGCGCATGGACCTGCCCGAGCCGGCCGTCGGCGATTGGGCCGAACCGCCGCCGAACAACGGCCTCGGCGCGGAGACAAGCGCGGCGCGCGTGAATCTAACCGGTGAGATGCTGCGCTCGTGCCGCGCGGGGTACTACGGCCTCATCAATCATGTGGACGACCAGATACGTCGCATCCTGAACCCCATCGTCGGTCAGCGAAAGAACGACGCCATCGTCGTCTTCACCAGCGACCACGGCGAGATGCTCGGCGACCACTACCTGTGGCGCAAGTCCCTTCCGTATGAAGGCTCGGCCCGCGTTCCGCTCCTGGTCCGCGCGCCTGGCGACTTCGGTCTGAAGGAGGGATTTGTTGTTGGCAAGCCCGTTGGCCTGGAGGACATCATGCCGACGCTGCTCGACATGGCCGGTGTTCCTATTCCGGAGTCCGTCGAGGGCGCGAGTCTGTTGCCCCTCATGCGTGGGGAGGATGCGCCGTGGCGCGACTTCATTCACATCGAAAACGCGCCAACTCACCACTCGCTGACCGACGGCAAGGAGAAGTTCATCTGGTTTGTCAAGGACGGTCGCGAGCGGTTTTTTGACCTGACCCAAGACCCCAGCGAGTGTCACGATCTCATCGGCGACGCCCAAGCGTCCTCGCGCATCGACGTCTGGCGCAGCAGGCTTATCGACGAGCTCAAGAACCGACCCGAGGGTTTTTCCGACGGCGCACGCCTCATTCCGGGGCGCAAGTACTCCGGTACCATCCCCCCGAAATGATTCTATGGGGGGCTTGCAAGTGGATCGCAGCTTATGATATAATGACATCGGGTGGAATCTCAGGAAGACCTCTGACACCCCCATTTAGGGGTGTTGCCGCTTTTCCCATAACTCTTCTTGGGATTCCGCCTTTTTGTATGGAGATTGTGTGCGCTCGGAGTAGGAGACGTTTCGATGGCGACGTTGAAGCTCGGGATCATCGGGGCCGGTGGGCGGGGGATCAACTCATTCGGAAGTATGTCCCTGCGGCATCCCAAGGAGTGCCAGGTTGTCGCATTGGCCGATCCGAATCGCCCGCGCATGGAAGCAGGGCTAAAGAAATTAGGTATCCAATGCGACTTGTATGAGAAGCCGGAGGACCTTCTCGCCCGGGAGGACATCGACGCCGTCGCCATCACCACCCCGGATTACCTGCACGAGACATACGCCGTCATGGCGCTGGAAGCCGGCAAGGATGTCTTCGTGGACAAACCCCTCGCCACCACGACGCAGGGGTGCATGAATATCCTCGAAGCCGGACGCAAGAGCGGCAAGCTCGTCTACATGGGATTCAATATGCGCTTCGATCCCGTCGTGCAGCGGCTGAAGAAGATCGTGGACGACGGCGAGCTCGGCAAGGTCTTCAACATCCAGAGCCAGGAATTCTATGACGGCGGCAAGACCTACATGGCCCGGTGGAATCGGCTTCGGAAGTTCAGCGGCGGACTCTTTATCCACAAAGGATCGCACGACCTCGACGTCGTGAACTGGCTTATGGGCGCCCGGCCCGTCCGCGCCAGCGCCTTTGCCAATGTCAGCGTGCTCAAGCCGGAGGGGATTCCCTTTGAGTTGGAGGAGGGTGAGACGTATGGTCCCAACTGCACCGAGTGCCAGGCGCGCGCGAAGTGTCGGGACGGCTTCGACATCCCTGCGGATACCTTCGGCAAGGAGGCCATCGAGGCGGACGGATACGTTCGCAATACGTGCATCTACCAGTCCGAGAAGGACACGCATGATCAGGGCGTGTGCATCGTGGAATACGACGGCGATCAGGTGGCCAGCCACTCGGAGTGTTTCATTGGCAGCATCACGAATCGTCTCTACACCGTCCTCGGAGATCGGGGTACGGCGGTAGCTGATCTACATGCCAACTCCATCCGCGTCCATCCGCGGTGGAGCAAAGATGTGGTCGAGCACAAGATCGCCCGGGGCTCCGGAGGCCACGGCGGAGCGGACCCGACGATGTTCCGCAACTTCCTCGACTGCCTGCTGAACGGCGCGGAGCCGCTCTCCAACGCCGTCGATGGCGTCTGGTCGGTGGCCATCGGTGAAGCGTCCGAAATCTCCCGAACAGAAAAGCGCGTGGTCGAGATCTCGGATTTGCTCGATCCGAAGTCAGATTTTCTCCGTTGATTGGCTTGCAGGAAACGGTGAAGAAATGAGAATAGTATGGTGCATGATCGTGCTTGCTCTTTCTCCCATTCCGCGGTATGCGAATGCCCAGAAGAAGGTCCCGGAGTGGAAAAGGAAACGGATTGCCCTAAAGGAGTGCTACGTCGAAGAGGAGTTCCGGCTCTTTTACGCCCTTGAAGGCGAAAGCGCTTTGCCACCCAGCCAGAGAACGGATGCCGACAAAGACGGCGTGCCCGACAAGATACAGAACATTGCTCGCCAGCTTGTGGTGGCAAGGCGACTGTATGTCGAAGTGTTCAAGCTCAGGCATCCCTTCGACAGTCCGCGGTACAAAGACAGAGCGAAGTTTTTTGACGTGCATGTCGCCCTGATGCCCATCGACCCAGGCGGCGCAAAGTACGGCTCTGCAGGCGATGGCATCGTCAACTACAGACGCCCGACGGACCCGGATGGCGGCTGCGAGGTCCTTACCATTGATATCTCGAAGGACCTGTCCTGTGGCAATCTCACCCCCGCCCATGAGCTTTTCCACCAGTTCCAAAATGGATATTCGCTCTTTAAGAACTCATGGTATACCGAAGGCACGGCACGATGGGCCGAATACGCCCTTCGAAAGGGGACAGGAAAAGCCGGGCGACTTCCAACCACGGAGGCGGAGAGAAAGGCCCTGTACAAACTCAAGTACGAGGCAAGCGGCTTCTGGAATGCGTTGGCCGAGGCAACTGACAAAAGGGGTATTTTCCGTGTGCCCAAAGATCTTGGAGAAATCCGATACATCGGCACTCGACAGCGGGTCATTCAAGACCTGCGCCTGCATGGCATCGCCTTCATAAAAGCGCTCTTTGAGGAACTGGACGCGACGGATGACAAGGTGTCGAAGGAAGAGGGGCTTGACCCATTGAACTGGAAAGAAGCTCGCCAGCGAGCGCCGGAGAATAATGACTTGATCTGGGCCGCCGTCCTGAACGCTTGCCGTCGCTCTCGGGAGAAATCTCCCCAACTGCGGAAGTTCATCAGGCAGTTCTCGCCGCCCAAATAGACCGGAGGGTCGGGCGGACGGGTGATCGTTGCCTCTGTTCTCCAGCGTTGGATTGAAAACGAGAAGCAAATGGTTGCGAAGCGATGCTGGTTTTTTGTGTTTGCGTTTTTTGTCCAGCTTCACGGCCCGGCAAGCGCCGAAGAAATGGGCAAGACAATTCAGGATGTCCAGAAGTACACCGCCTTGATTCCGTTATGCCCGAAAGGGAATCCTGACAAAACCATCCGGCAAGGCTGTGGTGTGGTTGTCAAAGAGACGGTGAACGGAGAGGCGCAGTACTTCGTCGTCACCGTATATCATCTGGTCGCCCCCGTATATTCTCAAAGCGACGCTGGACTGAAGCCGATCGTAAGAGATTGGAATGGAAAGCGCCTATGGCCCGCGAAGCTGCTTGGCAAGGAGAGCATTGTCTACGCGGACAAGGCCGCGGATTTTGCCATCCTTAGGTTGCCGAGCGCGTTGTCCCATGCCCCCCGTTCGGAGGGTTACAAATCCCCAGGCTTGGCCGTCCTCAAATCAGTACGCAATCGCGAGCAGGTCCGACTTGGGCAAGAAATCTACATGCTGGGGTTCAGACCCTTCGCCGGGACAGAGTATCTGTATGTGCTGAAGAAAGGGATCATTTCGTCTATCATCGCAAAACATCCGGGCTTTGGAAACTCAGAGGTTTACTTTGTCGACAAGATGCCCAACAAGGGAATGAGTGGAGGGCCGGTGTTCTACTCAACGGGGGAAGGTTTAGGATTGATTCACGGGTATGTCCTGGAAATGGGAAACAAATACAAATTGAGCGACGACTTGACCGTTGTAATCCCCTATTCCTATATTCTCGGAAAACTCAGAGAGAAACTAAGACAATCAACCCCCCGCAGTCTGGTGAAATGACCGTGCCCGTGCCCTGATGGGGTGGCTATCTCACATCCCACGCAAAGACGTGCACCTGCTCCGCCCCCCACGTCGCCTCGGGGACGAAGCGGATCGCCGTGGTTTCGACATCGAGCGGGACGCGCGCGAGCCGCTGGTAGTTGTTCTCCACCTTCGCCGCCACCTGCCACTGCCCGTCTCCGCCCATCGTCTCAATCCGGAACGCTTTGACCATTCCGGGATGAACTCGGATCGGCTTGGCATCCAGCGGGTAGGCGCACCTCATGCTCCGCCACCGATGGTCGAGATTCGTCTCGAAGATGAACCGAGCCTGGCTCAGCTCTTGCGGTTCGTCGAAGGTGTACTCCACCCATGAGTCAATGCTCCCGGTCCACCCATTGTCCTCATCGCCCACCGGCCGGTCGATGCCGTTCCGCAGCGGTTCGGGATCGCCCTCGGATGCGGTCAGCTTCGCGCTCTTGCTCAGCTCCGGCACCTCCCGCACGTTCCACGGCAGGAAGCAATCGTCGTCCATGAGTGTTTGCTTCAGGTCGGCGATCTTCTGTTCGTAAACCCCTCGTGGTACGAGGCCCTCCCGTGATGCGATGGCCGCGG
>JAADGH010000232.1 GCA_013152475.1 Planctomycetota bacterium | reverse complement strand
GGCATCACCGCCGCGACGCTGACATGCCGGGCCGTGAACAAACTGGTGCAGCAAGATGTAAAACGATTCCTCGAACAGGTCAAGAAATGACCAAGAGGCGGGTCCCTCTCTTCTCCTGCCACGCGATATGTTCTGAATGGCCTTCCTGTTTTTGATCCTGATTTTTTCTTCGTGTCCTTCCTGTGTTTGGCGGCCCTCCTTCTCTGTCGCGCAAAAAAATTTTCAGACGAAAAGCGGCATCCGCGGTGTCGTTATGGTAGAAAAGGGTCGGTATGGATGAGAAAGCACTTGCCCAATCCATCGCATCCGGCGACAAGGCCGCCCTCCGACAGGTGTATGAAACGGTTGGCCGGGAGATGTATATGTTCGCCCTGACGCTGACAAAAGGAAACGAAGCCGACGCGGACGATGTGCTGCAGGATTGCTTCGTGCGCCTGTGGGAGGGCCGGCGGAAGCTGAGGACGGTGAACAGCCTGCGCGGCTATCTCTTCACGATGCTGCGGAACCTCTTTCTGAACATACGGCGGACCGAGTTGCGCGAGGCTGCACGCCGCCGAGTCATCGCCGAAGGTCCTTCGCAGGGCGATGTGGACACGGCGGCGGTGGATGACGCCCTGGGCGACCTCCCTGAAGAGCAGAGGCTGGTCGTGGTTCTGCGAATCTGGGGCAGACTGACCCTTGCGGAGACGGCGGAGGCGCTTGGTATTTCCGCAAACACGGCGGCGTCGCGCTATCGCTACGCCCTCGGCAAGCTGCGTGAGAGACTTGGAGACGTGCAATGAAAAATGACATGAACCAGACAGGCGATGACACCCGCTTCGAGGACCGACTCCGAGCGTTCAGCGGCCCCAAGCCCCCGGATGCCGTGTGGGAGGGGATCGATAAACGCATCGGAGAACGGCGCAAATCGCGGTGGCTGCCGGTCGCGTTCGCGGCGGCCGCGGCGGTCCTGATCGCATTGACGGTTGCTATTGTTGCATTGCGGACGGTTCGCAGGCCAGGGTCTGCCCGGGCGGGACAGGGGGAATTTGCGTTGCGGCCTGCGGCGGCGCTGCCCGGGGATGATGCGGCCAACCGCAGCCTGTCTTTGGTGCGCCTCAATGTGGTGATGTCGCGCGACCCACGGAAGGTGTTTGACTACCTCGAATTGCACAGCCATCCCCTGCGGGTCGCAGACGATGCGGTGATGTCGATCATGGAAACGAACGGAACATAGGCAGGAAAGGAGCTGACCATGAAGACGGCTTCGCGAATTCTGGCCATGGCGCTCGTGCTGGCGGGTCTTTCCTTTGCCCAGGAGACGCCGGAGGGGATTCCCAAGCTGACGGACAACGCCGCATTGCAGTATTGGTTTGCTTTCTACTTTATGTATGAGGAAACGGAGGCGGTTGAGGCGCCGATCCCTACTCCCGAGACGTGGCCGAAGAAGTTGAGTGAGTTGTATCCGCGTTATATCCAGACCCCGCAGGCGTTCTTTGTCACTCCGGGTGACATCCCCAAGGGCATCCTTCCGCATCAGATCGATCAAGAGACGCACTTCTCATACATGCCCCAGGCGCTGCGCCGGCGAACGCGCGGTGGAGCAGGCGAGATTTGTGTGCTTCGCACAAAGCGGGACGACTACTTCGGGCCGGTCCGTGGCCGCATCGAAGGCTATGCTGACGGCCATGTGGAGTGGAAACCGAGGAAGCGCGGCGAAGGAAGACCGGATACAACGGACCTTGGTATTCAGCACGCGAAGCAACTCCTGCTGGCGCTGTTCATGTACCAGGGTGACCAGCCGCCTGAAAAGAAGGGCCGGAGCGCCTCGGAGTTCATCTATACCGACCTCATCGGCGGGACGGTCTCCGTCTCGGAGGCCAAGCGGTCGGGAATCCGGGAGATTTGCGAGAAGAATAAGCGTGCGGTAACGGAGTACCTGCGCAAAGCGGCCGAGATGACGCGCTGCGATTTTGGGTTGGACTATTCCCGCGGCTGGCTGATGATGCTGCCGCATCTCGCCAAGACGCGCAAGCTCGCCCGCAACGCCATTGCCTACGGAAAGTTGCTCGAAGCGGAGCGCATGCCCCTGGAGGCTGCCCAGGTCTATTGCGATGTGGCGACGATGGGGCCGCATGTGGCCCAGGACCAGCTTCTTGTCTCCGGGCTGGTGGGATGTGCCGTGGGAAAAATGGCCTGCAATGCGCTCCAGCATCTCGTGGCGCATGATCCGCCGGCGGATGTATGCGAGCTTATTCTCGCCCGGTTCGCGGCCTTCCCGGATCCCTACATTGAGTTGGGGTCGCGATTTCGGATGGAAGCGAAGCTCGTGAAGCCAATGATCTTCGCCGCATTCGCCAAGGGACCGAATCCGTGTCTGACGGAGAAAGACCGGGAAGATATCCGGGACCTGTTTCTCCGCACGGCCAAGTCCACTGGATACCCCAGCGCCCCCGATGACGAGGCAAAGATGAAAAAACTCCTGACCGCCTGCTACGGGGAATATCTCGACAGAATAGAGGCGGCCGCCGAGATTATGGGTGAGCCATACCCAAGCGCAGCGCCTACGCTCCGGGAGATGGCGAAGCAGATAAAGGCGTCCCCGAATCCACTCCTGCGGGCGCTGATGCCTGATGTTCACCGCATGGTTCAGAATCAGGCAAGCGCACAGGTTTGTGTCCGTGCGACACGACTTCTGGCTGCTGCTGCTCTGCACCGGGCGAAGACCCGCCGGTATCCCAAGACACTCAATGAGCTCAAGCCCTACTTTCCCAAGGGCATCCCCCAGGACCCCATGCGCAACAAGGAGTTCATCTATCGACTCGAAGGCGGCAAGCCCTGTGTCGAAAGCGCTGGGCCTCTGGACCAGGGGAAGGGGCAGAAAGACGAAGAGTTCGTATTCAGCTTCCAACGGCTCCTGAAGCGAGAGCGAAAGGGACGAAGGTGGACGGGGAGATAACACCCCGCATCTGCACCCCTGCGAGGGCTATTCTCCCGTCCGTATCCGGAAGCGCCTTACGAGTTTCTTCTCTTTCCCGCCTTTCTTGAATGTCAGCTCGATCCGGTCCTTTTTCCCGGAGAGGAAGGCCAGGCCCCGGAATCGGCCGGTGGGCTCGATCTGGACGTTCGCGCCCGTGATCTCCGTGCCGGGCAAGACGGCGCCGTGGATCTCGACGGCGATGGGACCGGGGACGAGCTCGCTCCATGCCGGGGGCCGTGTGGAGAAGATCACCGGCGCGGGTCTTGACCCGCCGCGATGATCTCTTGGGCCAGTTCCATCCGCGTTTCCCGGATCATCTTCGGGTCGGACTCGACATCGGCGAAGTCGTGGATCAGCCTGCGGCAGAACGCCTTGCTCTGCTCGGCGGGATCGAATTCGACGGCCACGTTGCCGAGTTTCGCTTTCACGTTCTTCATCCGCTCCGTGAGGAGCCAGAGATACTCGAAGTCCTCCAGGCTGTCGCGCTGCGTGTCCCAGCGCAGTGAACTCAGCGGCCCGGCTGGGCCGGGATAGACCACATTGCTGTCCCCCGGCGGCAGCTTCTCCAATGGCGCGCCGAAGGGGTTGCCCTTCGGCCAGGCGCACCAGCCCCAGTGGAGGTAGCCCTGCACATCGTAGGCGTAGTTGATCCAATGGAGCAGGCGAACCATGGAGAGCGGGTAGTCGAGGAACCGATTGGGGTAGTAGCCGCCGGTGGGATGGCAGCAGATGTAGTACCACAACTCTTTGCCCTTTGCCTGGGCCTGTTTGTATTGAGGATACCAGTTCCTCAAATGCGAGAGCTTCGGCACCCACACCTCCAGGTCGTCCCCGAAGTTCGACGCCTCGATGGCGTCGATTCGTTTCAGTTTCGGGGCGGCCTTGTGGACAAGGCGGGATTTCTCGCGCCACGAGAGAACGTTATTCTGCGACGACTCGTCGGCGATATGGATCATTGCCTTCTGGAGCCAGCCGCGCTTTTCCAGGTGCGTCTGGAGGTCGGTCAGGAGCAGGGCCATGCCGTGGGCGAAATCGAGCTTGACGCCCTTGCCGCTCTTGCGGTCGGTGGCCCAGATGTCGCTGAGTTTGATCTCGCGTCCGCCCCAGCCATCCTTGAAGCTGCCGATGAAGGTGATCTCGATCCGATCGGCCACCTTGTGTTGGTGCAGGAGCTCGACGTACTTGTCGAAGAGCGCGTAGTCGAAGGTGAGCTTTCCATTCTCCTCGCGATACACCTTGATGAGACTCCTCGGGACCCAGGCGATGTTTTGCCGATGCTCTCGCATGTTGTCGAGATACTTTCCATATACCGGCCAGAAATCGTCGGACCACTGCTTCACCTTATGCGCTTCTGCGATGCGCTGGAAGTTGACCCAGTTCGTCACATACAGGTGTCGCTCGTCGGGAAGGGTGAAGGGCCACACGGTCAGCTCGATGGGCAGCGAGCTTTTGGCCTGGCCGGACGTGACGGTGACGCTCCCCTTGTAGAGCCCCGGCGGGGCGTCCTTCGGCACGAACACCGTCAGCCAGACGGGCTGCGTGACGTTCTTGGGGAGGTCTTTCTTGCGGTCGGCGAGCAGCGGGTCGGGCATGTTGCAGGGGGCCTGTCGGACGATCGTCTCTTTTTTCTCGCAGGGGGTGTTTTTTTTCAGGGGGATCGTGCCGATGAAGCTCCACGTCATTTTCTCCGGCGGGATGGCGTACCCGGACTCATGCTTCAGCGCACCGACGGTCACAGTCGCGCCGGGCAGGGGCTTCGTGCTGCGGATGGCGAACTGCGCGCACTCATACTCGTTCCGGGCGCACCGGATCACGATGGCTCCCGGCGGGTTCTTCGGCGGGGGCGTGTCGGAGAATATCTTGGCCATGGGGTCGCAGACGAAGAGCAGGATCAGGATCGTTTCCATTTCGGCATGTCCTCCTTCAACGAGGGGGTCTATCGAAAACAGGCGGACTCTATCAGCACTCCGCCGAACAGTCAAGTCCTTTTGCGTTGACAGGGTCGCTATCAGGCCGTAAGATAGTGCGGTCACTTCGCCTCAGGAGCATTGGATGCGACGGACACAAGCTATTGTCGCCTGCCTTGCGGTATGCCTCGGACTACCGCATGTCTTCTGCGCCGACGAAAAAAAGGACGAGTTCTTTACGGTCAAGACGAAGAACTACAGGATCGAGTCGAACGTTTCGAAGGACTATGCCCGGGCCATCGGCGACCTGATGGAGGACGCCCACAAGGCCTACAGCAGCATCTTTCGCAAGGTCACGCCGAAGGTCAAATTCCCATCCATCGTGAGGGTCTACCGCACGCGGAAGGGGTATCTCAAGTTCTACAAGAAACTCGCCGGCCAATCGGGCGCGGCGTCGGGCGGGTTCTTCATCCGCACCCGAGAAGGGGGGCAGCTCGTCTCCTTTGCCGAGGGCCAGCCCCTCTCGACCATGAAGGAGACGCTGTATCACGAGGGGTTCCACCAGTTCTTGGCCTCGCGGGTCCCCAATGCGCCGATCTGGCTGAACGAGGGCCTGGCCACTCTGTTCCAGTACGGCCAGCGCAAGGGCACGACGCTCGATGCGCGGGTAATCCCGGTGGGCCGGCTGCGGTTCTTGCAAAAGGCCATCAAGGAGAACAAGACGAAGTCCCTGTCCTACCTTATGGACAGCACACAGATGGACTGGCACCGAGCGAGCGCGGTGGATCAGTACCTCTATTACTGTGAATCGTGGATGCTCGTCTACTTCCTGGCCTATTCGTCAAAAGGAAAATACCGAAAAGCGCTCAACAAGTACATCATGCTCCTGCACGATGGAATGTCACCTCTCAGGGCGCGGCTGGGGGCCTTCGGCGGGGATACCTATCCCCTCGAAGAGGCGTGGAAGGAGTTTGCCCTGTCTCGTGAGCCCAGCCCCATGTATGTGTGCAAGGAGAACATGGGCCTGATCGCGGTGCTGGTGATGGTCTATCAAAAGCGGTTGAACAAGAGATACACCGACATCGCGGACTTCAGGGCCGACATCCTGGCGGAAAAACTGAAGGGCTGGGAACTCCCCCTCTCCGGCGGTGGCAAGGTGAAGTCGAGCGATCTCGACCAGATCAGGACGTGGTTCCACTGCCCGGCCCGGCACAGCAAGGGGGACCAGCCGGACTACCTCTTCACCCGGGATCGCGATCCGGAGTGTGAGTATCCGGACATTGTGTGCCGCTGGCACAAGGGTACCGAGCTGCACCTCTACTGGTATCGCGATCCTGCGGACAACAAGCTCAAACCCGACATCATCGACGAACGCGCCGGCGATCGGCTGGGGCTGAAGGTTGCACCGTAGCGCGAGGTGTGGCATAATGGATGCAAGGGGAGCTCGTTCCGGCCCGGCGACCGAGGCCGTACGGAGCACAGAATGTCATGGCACGACGGGAAAGCAAAGGAGGACAGAGCACGGTGAGCTACCTGAAGAGACCGGCACTGGCGGTGCTCGCGGCGGTGATGTGGGTTACTTCATCCCCCCAGGTGGAAGCGCGGTACCCATACCGGTTCAAAACGAAACATTACCAGATTGAGACAACCGTAAGCCCGGATTTCGCTGCCGAGATGGGGGAGCTGATGGAAATCCTCCATGCAGGATACTCGAAATGGTTTAAAGGCAAACCACGGTCGAAAGGGCTTTCACGCATCATCATCTTCAAGACCGCCGGGGAATACGCAGCACACGGAGACGGCCCGCCGAATTCCGGCGGATACTTTTCGCCTTCGGATGACAAGATCGTATCCTGGCTGGAGGGGCACGAGGAGTATCTGCGGACCCGGATCCTGGCCCATGAAGGCTTCCACCAGTTCTTCTTCAAACACGTCGGCATATCGGCGCCCTGGATCAATGAGGGCCTCGCGGAGCTGTACGCCTATTCCCTGATTGACGGCACGGACATCAAATTCGGCTTGGTGACCACAATGGACATCGCCAGGCTCAAGAAGGTCTTGGCCAGCCCCAAGAGGCTTTCGTTAAAAAGGCTGCTTACGATGGACCACAGGACCTGGAATGAAAACCTCGCCCGGGACATCGCGCTTGGCCAGTGCGAGTACGTCCAGGCCCGGTTTCTCGTTCATTTTCTTTACTACGCCGATGGCGGAAAATACAAGAAATATCTTCAGAAGTATGTCAATGCCATCCAAGCCGGCAAGGACGGCAATGCGGCCCTCGCGGCGGGGTTCGGAAAAAAGCTGGCCGAGATCAACCAGGAATTCCCCAAATGGGTGGTCGAGGACCTGAAGCCCGCATGCCTCGAGGAGTCCTGCTCGGCGAATCTCTTCCACCTGGCCCAATTGTACTATAAGTTCAAGAAGGCCGGTGTGAAATTCGACACGCTCGATGACCTGAAGGAACAGGCCCTGAGCAACAAGGACGTGAAATGGAGTGTGGTCCCCATTACTCTCGATGCCGACCATCTCTACGGGCCGCAGGATACCGAGGAGATCGAGAAGTGGTTTGTCTGCCCGAAAAGCAAGAAAGGCTACGAACTTGTTGACGACCCTGATCCGGCGGAGGAGGGCTTGCCGCTTATCGTCTGCTACGCCCATCACAAAAAACTTGCCGTTTGTGCGTCCTTCCGCAAGAGCAAGAAAGGCGACAGAATGGGCGTGATTCCCAACGTCCGCAATATTCAAATCAAGACCCTGAAGAGGCTGGCCAAGAAGGCCAAGAAGAACAAGAAGAAAAAGAAATAGAAATAGAAATAGCACCTCCTTTGGTTTGCGCCCACGCACCGGAGAAGGCGTTGGCATGGCTTGGGGCAGGAGACCCTGACCGTCCATGATGATCCAACTCGAAAATGTGAGCAAAGTCTATCGACACGGCGCGGAGGCCTTTCACGCCCTGGCCGACATCAACCTGAGCGTCGAAGAGGGGGAGTTTCTTACCATCACCGGCAGCTCCGGCTCCGGCAAGACCACCTTGCTCAATATCATCGGCGCGCTGGACCGTCCGACGGACGGCACGGTGGCGGTGGACGGGTTCTCCCTGAGTGAGGCGAGCGACCGCAAGCTGTCCGACTTCCGCAGCCAGACAATCGGCTTCATCTTCCAGGCCTATCACCTCGATCCGGTCCAGAGCGCCCTCGAAAATGTGGCCGTGTCACTTCTCTTTCAGGATGTGAGGCGGCGCGAACGCTGGAGCGTGTCCCGGGAGGGCCTCAAAGTCGTGGGCCTGGAGGGGCAGGCCGCCCAGTCCGCCGGCGCGCTCTCGGCCGGGCAGAAACGGCGGCTCACCATCGCCCGGGCCCTTGTCAAGCGACCGAAGATCATCCTGGCCGATGAGCCGACGGCCAACCTCGACCGAAAGAACGTGGACGACGTCCTCGCCCTGCTGAAACGGGCGAACAAGGAGGACGGCGTGACCGTGGTTCTTGTGAGCCACGAAGAAGCGTCGCACGAGATGGCCGACCGGACCATCCGGCTGGAGCACAGCACGATTGTGGAGGAGTAACCATTTTGCCGAATGTGGCGTTGGATACTTGGACTCGGAAAAGTACCGTCATTCCCGCGAAAGCGGGAATCCAGGCCTTCGATTACTCGTGGATTCCCGCGTACGCGGGAATGACAGAATGCCGAATGTTTATCGGCCAGATGGTTAGATGAACGGCAAATGAAACTCTCCGCAAGAATTGAGACCAGTCTTCGCGGGCTGTTTTCCCGGACACGCAGGACGGTGTTCCTGATCCTCGGCGTCGCGGTGGGGATTGCGCTGCTCGTGTTTCTCACCGCCTTCTCCTACGGCGTGAAGACCTTCTTCTTCGACAAGATGATCCGCACCTTCCCCGCCAACCGCGTCGAGGTCAAACCCATGCGGACCGTGCTCGACAACGGCAAGGTGGCCCCGGGGATCACGGACGAGACCATCGACAAGATCAAGGCCATGCCCGGCGTCAAGAGCGTTCTTCCCATGACGGCCCTCACCTTCCCCACCCTGATGGCCAGCGCAGCCATCAACTTCCAGACGGAGTGCGCCGTCTATGGGATCGAGCCGGAGCTGGTGGCCCCCGACCTGGAGCCGGAGCAGTTGCGGGCCTTCCAGATGGGCGGCGACATCGTCCCCGCCGTCATATCGAGCAACCTCATGGACGTTTACAACATGAGCCTGGCCGGCAGCCGAAACCTGCCGCGCCTCGACCGGGAGTTCGTCCTGTCCAAGACCATCGATCTCTACCTCGGCCAGAGCACGATCCCCCTCGCGGCGACGCGAATCCCCCGGCGCGTCGAGTGCCGCATCGTGGGTGTCTCTCCCCAGGCGCCCATCATGGGCATCTCGGTCCCGCTTCGATACGTGCAGGAGTGGGAGGGGTGGTACCATCAGGGAGAACCGCAGCGGAGCAACTACGTCGCCCTCATGGTCAACGCCGAGTCGCCCATCGAGACGGACCACATCGCCGAGCGGATCGCCGCCATGGGGCTGCTGGTCACCTCGGGCAAGGAGGAGGCCCGCAAGCTCAGCGCCATCGCGCGGCTGGTCACAGGTTTCATCAGCGTCATCAGCATCGCCATCCTCTTTCTCGTGGGGATCGGCATCATGAACGGCTTGGCCATGTCCGTCATGGAGCAGTCGGTCCGGATCGGCATCCTCCGGGCGAGCGGGGCGCGGAAGCGGGACGTTCTGTCGATCTTTTTGATCGAGGCCATGATGATCGGCCTGCTCGGTGGGGCGATCGGGGTCGGGCTGGGGTTCCTTCTGACGCGCGGCGCCGACTATCTGGCCTGGCACTACATGCCGCCGCTGCCTTTCATGCCGGAGAGTTTCTTCATCCACTCGGCGCCCACCACCTTGCTCATCCTTGTCTTCGGGGTGCTCATGTCCTGCGCCTCCGGGCTGCCCCCGGCCCTGCGCGCCGCGAACCTCGATCCCGCCGAGGCCCTGCGATCCGGGTAGGAAAGACTGCCTGCCGCCCCCCTCGCGCCACAAGCGGCTGCCGGTTGTCTTGACAAGCCTGGGGTGAGCGCCTATAGTGGAGTGGAGGATGGAGTGTTTCGTCTTTGCATGTGTTGATCATCCATGCCTGCAAACCTGACCCCACAGTTCATCAAGGCCCGAGCGGAGTTCCAGAAGGCGATCACTCCGGAGGAGAAACTCGAGTGCCTCAATAACATGATGGCGCTCATCCCCAAGCACAAGGGGACCGACAAACTCCAGGGTGAAATCCGGCGGCGCATCGCCGAAGTCAAGCGCGATCTCACCGCCCCGAAGAAGGCGAGCAAACGGTCGCATGGATATAAGATTCCCAGAGAGGGCGGCGCGCAGCTTGTCGTCCTTGGCCCGCCCAACGCGGGAAAGTCCCAGCTTCTTACTCACCTGACGCGCGCCCAGACCGACGTTGCCGTGTATCCCTTCACGACCCATAAGCCCATCCCCGGCATGATGAAGTTTGAGGACATCCAGTTCCAATTGGTGGACATGCCGCCGATCACGAAGGACTATATGGAACCGTGGATGATCGATGTCGTCCGCGCCGCCGATGCGGCCATTCTCATGCTCGACCTCACAAGCGACGACCTGCTCGACCACGCCGACGTCATCAAGGGCCGTCTTGACAAAGTACGCATCCACTTGGTCGCCAAAGAGACGGAGGAGACGGAAGAAACGGAAGAGGAGGAGCTGCGTCTCACCGCCGCCACCTTCCTGCCCACCATGGTCCTCTGCAACAAGATCGACTGCCCCGGCGCGGACCAGCGACTGGAGATCGTCCGGGAGTTCTACGCCGACCACAAGGTCCTGCCCGTCTCCGCTCTTCACGGGACCGGCCTCGGGACCTTCGGCCGTGAGGTCTTCGACTTCGTCCGGGTCCTCCGCGTCTACACCAAGGAGCCCGGCAAGAAGGCCGACATGGAGCAGCCCTACGTCTTGCCCATCGGCGCCACGGTCCTCGACGCCGCGGAGATGGTCCACCAGGATTTTCGCAAGAATCTCAAATACGCCCGCATCTGGGGGACCGGCGTGCACGACGGCCAGAGCGTGAAGCGGGACCATGTGCTCCACGACAGGGACGTCATCGAGCTGCACATATGACCCACGATCTGGCCCCCGGCGTCCAATCCCGCATCCCGCTCGAAGAGCTGCGCCGCCGCTATGCCCGGTGCGATATTGCCGCGGTGGACCTGGACGAGTGCATGATGCCCGGCTTTGCGCAGGTGATCCTCGGCCGCCGCATCGCCCTGCGAACGCTGCTTCGCCCATGCCGATTCCGCGACATGCTTCGCATCCCTCGCCTCATCCAGGGGGGATGTCATGTTACGGGCATGCGCATGCTGGATCTCCTCGGTTGCCGCATCTCACGTCCGGATATGATGGTGGTCTTCGAACGGACATTGCGCGGACTGCCGAGGGAGTACTTCACCCAAGCCGCCGAGGGGATCGCCCGGTTTGGCTACCCTATGATGACGGAGGCGTTGGCCCAGCTTGCCGGCCGCATGCCCGTTGGCATCGTCAGCTTCTGCCTGGAGATTATTGTCCGGCAGTTTGTCTCTCCTCTGAACCAGGGAGGTCATGAGATCGTCTCATACTACCGAAGCAACCGCCTGAAGTTTAGGCGCGACGACGGGCGCATGGTCCTCGAAGGCTACGACCGCTCCTGTTTCATGACCGGCCCGACCGATAAGCGTGTTGCGATCGAAGAGGAGATGGCCAAACGCCGCGCCGGCCGGCCGCTGGTCATCGGCCACAGCGACGAGGACGTCGGCATGGCCGAGTTGGCCCGGGAGCGGAAAGGGATCGCCATCGGGTTTAATCCTCTTCGGTCATGTGTCGAGGCGTTTGATGTGGTGGCATCAGGAGACGATTGGTCGTCTTTATCGATGCTCTGCCGTATCCTGGGAGAAGCCGACGCAGGTTCGGGGTAACACCTCCGTGGCAGGGAGGTTTGCCCTCATTTGTCATCCCCGCGTAAGCGGGGATCCACGGTTGGCGTGGGCGTAGATTCCCGCTTTCGCGGGAATGACGGCAGAGCCAAAGACGAGCATGTGGGCAACAGGCTGCCCCCCGCCACTGAGGCAGTAGGCTTCGTGAAAAATTTCCCTTGACAAAAACCCCGCGCAAGTAGGATAAAAGAAAACTCGTGTGCCTGTGCCGGGGGAACACACAAGGGTGCGCAGAGTGTATAGCCCATGGCGTCCGGGATGGCGCGAGGGGGTCGTTTACAGTAAGACGGAGGTGAGTTGATGGCGTCAGAACAGTTGACAAGCAAGGAATACGCGAAGATGTCGCTGCGCGATATTCTCGAGCGTGAATGGCCGCCGTGCCGCATGGCCTGTCCGGCCCATGTGGACGTGCGCGCGTACCTTGAGTTGGCCGCGCGCGGGTTCTACCAAGAGGCCCTGGCGATCATTCGCGAGCGGCTTCCTTTTCCAGGCGTTTGCGGTCGCATATGCCACCATCCCTGCGAGGAGGCCTGCCGGCGAAACGACGTGGACGAGCCGGCCGCGATTCGTGACCTGAAGCGCTTTATCTTCGAGCACGCAGCGGACGACTTGGCGAAAATCGCCAAGCCCGAGCAGGTCCGCGAGAAGGTTGCCGTCATCGGCGGCGGACCAGCCGGGCTGACGGCGGCGTACGATCTGGCGCGCGCAGGGTTCCAGCCAACAGTCTTTGACAGCGCACCCGTGCTCGGGGGAATCCTCGCGACGGCTATTCCGAAATACCGCCTCCCGCGTGAGGTCATCCAGCGCGACGTGGACTACATCCTGGCCCACGGCGTCGAGGCGAAGACAGGTGTGCAGATAGGTAAGGACATTACCTTGGACCAGCTCCGCCAGGAGGGGTACAAGGCCATCGTCATTGCCGTCGGCCTGTCCCAGAGCCGCAGCCTGCCCATTCCGGGCAGCGATCATCCGGATGTGCATCAGACGCTGCCGTTCCTGTGGGCGGCGGCATTTGGCGAGAAGGTTGACATCGGGAAGGATGTCTTGGTCATCGGTGGCGGAAACGTGGCCATCGATGTCGGAAGGACCGCGCTGCGGCTCGGCGCGGAGCGCGTTCGGCTTGTCTGCCTCGAAAACGAGGAAGAAATTCCCGCGTGGGACTGGGAGATTTGTGAGGCCAACGAGGAAGGCATCGAGATTATCCACCGGCGCGCACCCAAACAGGTTGTGATCGAAGGCGACAAGATCACCGGCCTGGAGACCAAGGGCGTGACGCGTGTCTTCGATGAGGAGAAGCGTTTCAGCCCCCAATACGACGAGTCCGACGTCAGCACCATCGAGTGCGACACGATCATCTTCGCCATCGGCCAGGCGTCCGACCTGTCCTTCCTGGAGGGAACGGGCATCAAGACCGACGAGCGGGGCCGACTGGAATACAACGCCGACACCGGCCAGACAAGCGCCGAGGATGTCTTCGCCACGGGCGAGGTCGTGACCGGCCCTGGGTCGGCGGTCGAGGCCGTAGCCAGCGGCCACCGCATCGCCAAGGCGATTCAGACCTACCTGGAAGGCGGCGAGATTGACTTGGCCGAGGAGCTCCCGCCCGAGATCGAGAAGCTTCCCGAGGCGTCGGTGCCGAAGATTCCCAGGACGGAGCGCCCGAAGATGCCGACGGTTGCGCCGGAGGAGCGCAAGAAGAACTTTGATGCCTTCGAGCTGGGTTTTGAAGAAGTTGTTGCCGTTGCCGAGGCCCGCCGGTGCATGAGCTGCGGCGCCGGGGCGGAGGTTCTGGCGGATAAGTGCAGCGCATGCCTGACGTGCCTGCGTGTGTGCCCCTTCGACGTGCCCGAGGTCACCGATATTGCCCGCATGCCCAGCGCCATCTGCCAGGCATGTAGCCTGTGTGTGACAGAATGCCCCGGCAATGCGATCGTGATGAAGGGATACGCGATCACGGACATTCTCAATGACATCCAGAACGCCATTGCCAAGATGGACGGCGCGGACACGCGGCTGCTCGTGATCGGCTGCGGCCACCATGCGCCGCCTGTTGTGCCGCGGGACGAGGGCATCCCGGGCGTGGCGGAGGTCTATCTGCCCACCATCGGGCGGCTGGGCGTGACGGATATGCTGCACGCCTTCGAGTATGGGGCCGACGGTGTTTTGATTGTCGAGTGCGAGAGCGGCACGTGCCGCTACCCGACCGTGGGAGAGCGCGTGGCTCGGCGGACGGACCAGGTGAGGGGCATGTTGAAAGAGACGGGACTTGGCGAAGATCGCCTCATGCTGCGTGTCGGCGTGGCCGGCGATCGTGCTGCAACAGAAAGTGCCATACGCGAGGCGGTAGAGGCCCTGAAGGAACTTGGGCCGAGCCCTGCGCGTCAGTAAGCCGATAGATGGAGGAGGTACCAAATGATCGTTGCGAATAGGAAAGACCTAAATGAGATTCGCACCATGCTCGAGCCCTACTCGACGGTGCTGGTGGTGGGGTGCGGAGGGTGCGTCAGCGTCTGCCTCACCGGGGGGGAGGAGCAGGCCGAGCAACTGGCCACGGAGCTGAAGCTGGCAAAAAAGGAAGACGGCAGCGCATGGAAAACGGAGTTTATCTCGCACACGCGCCAGTGCGAGGCGGAGTTCTGCGAGGAGATACGCGAGAAGGTGGAGCAGGCCGATGTGGTCCTCTCGCTGGCATGTGGTTGTGGTGTGCAGTTGATGGCGGACATGTACACTCCCAAGGCGATCCTCCCGGGCATGAACACAACGTTTATGGGAACCAACACGGCGAAGGGTGTGTGGGAAGAGACCTGTTCCGGATGCGGAGATTGCGTCCTGGCGGAGACCGGCGGCATCTGCCCCATCACGCGGTGCTCCAAGTCTCTCATCAACGGCACCTGCGGGGGGACGACCGACGACGGCAAGTGCGAGGTCTCGGAGAAGATCGAATGTGCGTGGCTTCTCATTTACAAGCGGTTGAAGGCGATCGGCCGCCTGGATCTGTATCGAAAGATGCGGGCGCCGCGTGATTGGGGGAAGCAGCGTTCGGGCGGGCAGCGCCGTCTGACGCACGAGCACCTGGTCGAAAAGGCCGCCGAGGACGAGCAGAAGGAAAGCGCCTGACAACGACATCTCCGGCAGTGGAACGCTTGATGGAATAGAATCAGGGAGAGAAACCAAATGAGCAAACTACAAGAAGCAATTGAATCTGGAAAGTTCGTTGTCACCGGCGAGATCGGCCCGCCGAAGGGGACGAACGTGGAGCCCTGCCTGCACGAAGCAGAGGAATACCTGAAGGACAGCGTTGTCGCGGTGAACGTGACGGACATCCAGACTGCCGTGATGCGGCTGGGCAGCATGGCGGTGTCTCACATGCTGCTCGATCGCGGAATCGAGCCGGTATTCCAGATGGTCTGTCGCGACCGCAACCGCCTTGCCCTCCAGAGCGATCTGCTGAGCGCCTCCGCTCTGGGGATCGAGAATGTCCTGGCCCTGACGGGCGACCACATCCAGATGGGCGATCACCACGAGGCCAAGGCGGTCTATGACCTCGACTCGGTTGGCCTGCTCCATGCCCTGTCGCTGCTGGAGAAGGGGACCGACCTGGGGAAGGACATGAAGGGCAATCCCAATGAGCTTGATGGCGCACCCAAATTCTTCAAAGGCTGCTGCGTGACGCCCTGCACCAAGGAGGTCGAACCGCAGATCATCAAACTGGAGAAGAAGGTCGAGGCCGGGGCGCAGTTCGTCCAGACACAGGCCGTTTACGACCCGAAGGCCTTCGAAGAGTTCATAAAGAAGATCGAGCACATCAACGTGCCCATTCTGGTTGGCATTGTGGTGCTCAAGAACTCCGGTATGGCGAAGTATATGAACAACTTTGTTCCGGGTGTTGTGGTGCCCAAGTCCATCACCAAGCGCATGGCGGATGCTCCGAAGAAGGATCGGAAGAAGGTGTCCATCGACATATCCGCCGAACTGATCAACGCGATGAAGGGCATGTGCCAGGGCGCGCACATCATGCCGCTTGGCTGGGATGACACCGTGCCCAAGATCATAGAGCAGTTGGACCTGTAGTCCGACGCCAGGAGGATTGCGTTGCCCGACAAGAAGATAGCGGTAGTCGGCGTGGGCAATGTCCTCATGGGTGACGATGGCGTTGGCCCCGCCGCCATCGAGGAACTGAAGAAAGCCGGCGCGGAGGACAAGGCCGATCTCATCAACGCGGGCAAGGCGTTCCACGCCGTCGTGTTCGACCTGGAAAAATATGAGAAGGTCATCATCATCGATGCCGTCAAGGGCAAGGGCAGTCCCGGCACGCTCTACCACTTTGATCTCGCTGAACTCCGCGACAAGGACCGCATTGATTCCGCTGGTGTCTCCGTCCACGAGCTGTCGGTCCTGAAGACGCTGCTCTTCCAGGAGATGTATCAGGACAAGTTCAAGAACGTCGTGTTCATCGGCATCCAACCCGCGAAGGTCACCTGGACGGAGGGCCTGAGCGACACGCTGAAGAAGGCCATGCCCACCCTCGTCCAGACCGTCCTGAAGGAGATCTGCAGATAGGGCGTTGACAATTCTCGCCGAAACTCCGACAATCGGCCCGGTTGTGACATGCAATCGGGCCGAGTTGCTGTGTGTGGGGCGAGGAGGTACGAGAGCGATCAAGCCAATGGGTAGCGCGAATATGCGAACCTACAACACCGTGCTCTATTTTATTTTGTGGTTTGTTTTCACCGTTCCAATTGTGCGGGCTGGAGAGATGTATCGCTTTGGAATCCTTCCGGACAAAGTGCGCGGCGCCCCAGCGTGCAATCTGAATATGCGGATCGAACCGAAAGATCGCGTCTTCATCCGAAATGGGCATTTCTATACCGTCGGCGCCGATCTCAGGGAAAACACCGACGACGACAAGAGGCTGCGTTTCTGGGGCATCAACGTGTCTGCGCCGTTGAGCTTTCCCCGAAGCACGGCAGAGGCGGAGAGGCTGGCCGCGCGTCTTGAGAGACTCGGGGTGAACATGGTGCGCCTGCACTCCTTCGATAACTCGAAAAACCGACCCGACTACCTGACGGTTCTGGACACGAAGGCGCACTATCCAATCATGAATGATGCTAACCTCATATGTGTAGACCGCTTGCTAAAGGCATTCGGGGACCACGGGATATATGTGGATTTTGCGCTTCATGTGGGCTACACGTTTGATTCCCGGGATTTCTATGTGGATGAAGCCGGGGAGCACCATGTTCCGGACCCGATGAAAACGACGGCACGCTATCGGAAAGGTCGCCGAATGCCCGGCGGGAGCAAGCCGCTTCTGATGTTCAACAAGGAGATGATCGAGCTTCAGAAACGATTCGCTGCGGCCCTGCTGAGTCGGCGGAATCATATCACCGGTGTGAGGTACATGGACGATCCAACCGTGGCGCTGTTGGAGTTGAACAACGAGGCGTCGCTTATTGAGCAGTTCCACAAGACAAAGGAGGATATTCCTCCCTTGTATGCGGAAGAGCTGGATAAGTTGTGGAATCGGTGGCTTAGAAAGAAATACACCGATGATGCGTCGCTTTCCAAGGCGTGGGCGTGTGCAAAGGGCGCCGTAGGAGCGCCAGGCCTGAGGAATGGCGGATTCGATGATGCGCCGGGGAGTGAGCCGGCGCACTGGGCCCTGGTGAGGATAGGCGATCACTGGCCGCCAGGGGACAGTCGCGGGCCGAAGGTCAATGATTGGGGGGCATTTTGCGTAAACAAGGATCATGCGCTGGAGATCACGGTGTCCAGAGTTCCGCCCACGTACTGGCACATTTTTGTCGCGCAGACAGACCTGACGCTGAGGGAAGGACGCAGCTATAGGATTCGATTCAAGGCATGGGCTGAGGCCGACCGGAAAATCCAGGTGTCATGCGCGGGAGGTCCGGGCCTGTCAATCCATGTCTTTCCCAAGAAGAGGATTTCGATCACAACGACACCGAAGTTTTATGACATTGTTTTCACATCCAGACTGTCCGATTCCAAGTGTAGGTTAAATTTTCTGCCGCTTACGTCGGGTCATCCCTTTCGTCCCGGAGAGAACGCCGGCCGAATATGGATTGACGATGTGTCATTCGTGTATGTCGAGCCCTACGGCCTGCGAGATGCAGAAAGCCTTCTTGCCGACGACGGCCGGGGTAATGTGACCAGGCCTGTCGGAGAGGACCCATCGGGGAGCCCTCCAAGTCCGGCGCGTCGAAAGGATTATCTCTCCTTCTTGCAAGATACGGAAAGACGATATTACACGGAACTGAAGCGGCATCTACGAGAGACGGTTGGGGCAAGGCAGCCCATAACCGGGAGCCAATCGAACTACGGGGGGCTCCTGGGGCATAAGAATATGTCGCAACTGATGGATTTCGTGGATATTCATTTCTACTACGATCACTGCCACTTTCCCTCAGCGCCCCACCAGGGGGAGTGGACCTATAGGAACGTGCCGATGGTCGAGAATCCATCGGAAACGATCATTTCCGCAATCGCCGAAGCGCGCACGGCGGGGAAGCCCTTTACGATCAGTGAATATGGTCCAAATCCGTTCAATCAGTACTCCATAGTGGAAAGTGCGGCAATCGCCGGCGCCTATGCTGCGCTTCAGGACATAGACGGTGTCTTTCTGTTCCAGTATTATCGCGGTTATAAAGATTTTCGAGACGACATGGAGCCGGACAGACTCACGGGAGTCCACAATATTCTCGGGGATACGCGGGCGGAGGCGCTGATGGGTCTCTCCGCAAATCTGTTCAGGCGTGGGGACGTCCGCGCGGCGGTGCGTTGCGTTCGTATCCCAGTCAGCGATAAGAACTGTTTCGATCAATTCTACAAAGGAACGAATTTTCGATCCCTGCGGATGTGGCTTGAAAAATCAGGGGCGATCAAAGATCAGAACCAGGAGACATTCGATGTCCGCATGGGGCTGATTTCGCGTGTGGAACTTGAACACTCGAACGGGGAACGCTCGTATTCTTTTCCCCCCCTTCCGATGGCGCAGAGAGACCCGCTGACGGGAAATCGGGCCACCATCTATAAGTCGGACACGGGGGAATTGCGATGGGTGCATTGTGCAAGCAAGGGCCGCTCAACCTTCTGTATTGAGACCGAGCGGACCAAGGTGGTGGTGGGTTACCTGGACAGAGAAGTGTCGTTGAATGGGGTGACGATCCGTGGAAAAGGAGGCAAGGGACAGTTCGGAATTGTATCCCTTACGTCGCTCGATGGAAACCCCATACGCCAGTCCCGCAACCTTTTGGTGTGCGCCCTGGGCGGCAGAGGCAAGAGCCGAAATGTGAATGTGGTGGAGGTGGACCCGGTCAAAAAGTTATATCGTCTTATGGGTGCGAACCACCTGGCGTTCTATGCCAAGGGGGCGGGGCCGTTTGAGATAGAAACAAATCCGGTCGAGATTCACTTGCCTCACGCCGCGCGGTCTATCACCGTAAAGCGGTTGACCACAGATGGAACCGCGCTGTCCGAGACGATCCTGCAAAATCACAACGGCGCATTCGAGTTCCCGATAGGAGGTCCCACTGACCATACGCCGTGGTATCAACTGACAGTTCCGTAGGTGCAGTTTCCTTGGAGTAGCGCGAACGCGAATCGTGCGGAGTTTTCCCATGATCGAAGGACACGAAGTCGTTTCTGACAAGGGCGCAGTCGCGGCGGGACCGCCCGAGGCGGCGAGGGTGGGTGCGCAGATTCTGGAGGCGGGGGGCAATGCCATGGACGCCGCGTCGGCGACATGTCTGGCCTGCGCAATGGTCCAGCCGCAATCCACCGGCGTGGCGGGGTACGTGTCTGCAGGTGTCGTGCTCGACGCCAAGACGGGCAAGGTCTGGTCCATCGACAGCAACTCCATCGCACCTGCTGGGATTGGGCCGGAGATGTTCGAGGTGACACCGGCTCCCGAGGGCGGACCGTCTCTGAATGAACGGGAGTACTTCTGCAAGGTCAAAGACGATGCCAACGTCCATGGCCCATTGGCGGTCGGGCCGCCGGGCATGTTGGCTGGCGCGGGCGTCCTGCACGAGCGCTGGGGCCGACTGAAGTGGGAGCAGATCGTGGCGCCGTCGCAGAAGCTGCTGGAGGACGGCTACAAGTGCCGGTGCGCTGGCGCTGTGAAGTCGCTGGAGCATGTCATCCGCCGCTTCGAGCCGACGATGAAGCACCTCATGCCGGATGGCCGCCTCCCCAGCGCCGGCGATATCTGGCACCGGCCCGAGATGCAACCGACCCTCGCGCGGCTCGCCGAGGCGGGGTGGCGGGACATGTACTCCGGCGAGCTGGGTCGGAAGATCGCCGACTACATCCAGTCCATCGGCGGCGTCCTCTCCCGCGAGGACATGGCGGAGTTCGAGCCGCGTGTCACCGATCCGTACACCATCACGTATCGCAATGCCACGATCCACGGGGCGATCCTGACGAACGGGACACTATCGGCGCTGGAGGCGCTGCTTATGCTGGAGTGCTTCGAACCAGTACCCGATGACACCGTCGAGTACTGGCACCGCCTCGCGGAAGTGTTCAAGCTTGTCTGGCGCGACCGGCTGAACTACCTTGCCGATCCGGATTTCGTCGATGTTCCCATCGAGCGTATTCTCAGCAATGACTATGCGATGGGGCGAACCGAATCGATCCGGCGCTTCCCGGAGCATGTGGATAAGCGTGTTCCACCGGTCCCGAAGCCGCCGGGCGGGACGCTGCATGTCTCGACGGCCGACGCGGAGGGGAATGTTGTGTCGATCACCATCTCGCAAGGCATGGCCTTTGGCTCATGTGTGACGGTTCCCGACACGGGGCTGATTCTGGGGCATGGCGTCTGCCGACTCGATCCGCGTCCGGGGCTGGCCAACTCGCTTGGGCCGAAGAAGCGCCCGCTGAACAACACATGCCCGATTCTGATGCAATTGCCTGATCGGGATGTTGCTGTCGGTTTGCCGGGCGGCCGGCGGATCGTCTGCGTCGTGCCGAGGATGGCCCACTGCATCCTGGAGTTCGGCGCTTCACCCAAGGATGCTGCCTTTGCGCCGCGGCTCTATGTCGGCGAGGCGGAGCCGATGGAGATTCAGGAGACGGCGCCGGATGGCATTGCCGACGGCCTCCGCGCCATGGGACATGAGGTCAATGTTGTCAAGTCCATCGCCGGAGGAGCGCACATTGCCGAGTTCCTCAAAAGCGAGCGTAAGGTCCGCGCAGGCGGGAACACGTGGGCGGCGGGGGTGGAATAGGAAGATCGTAGGAAACACGAATCGTACATTGTCTATGGAGAGACGTGAAGCATGACGAAACGAATTGCCTCTTTGCTTTGGTTGGTGTGTTTTGTTGTTGTGGCGGATGTTGCTGCGGACAAGAAGGGGGATGTACTCAAACTGACGTTGCCGCCGACGTTCTATGCCGTGCCTGGTGTGGAGATGAATATCTACTACGATAATATCGTTCTCACGGAGAAGCCCGAAGATTACCGGTTCATCGTGAAGTGCAAGATCGGCAAGTGCGAAGAACGGCGGTGGACCGTGACGCCCCGCAGGAAGGATCGCGGCGATTATCCGGTGTCCATTACGGTGAAAGACGCCAAGGGCAAGACACTGGCCAAGGGAAAGACCACGCTCCACGTTGCGAAGGCAGGGGCGGGGGCGGGAAAGACGCTTCGTCTTCTCATTGTCGGGGATAGCCTTACGAATGCCAATATGTATCCAAAAGAGATTGGACGGCTTCTGTCGGAACCCGGCAATCCTCAATGGGTTATGTTCGGCACGAACCGTCGCGGTGGTCCCAAGGAGAAGGTGGGCCATGAAGGATATGGCGGATGGACGTGGAAGCGATTCGCGTCACACTACGAGCCCAATCCGGACAAAGCCAAGAGAAAATTCAGCAGCCCATTCGTGTTTGTGAAAAAAGGGGGCGAGCCGAAATTGGATGTGCCCGAATACTTCAAGGAACATTGCGGCGGCAAGCGCCCGGATATTGTGACGTTTCTCCTGGGGATTAACGACTGCT
This sequence comes from Planctomycetota bacterium, assembly GCA_013152475.1. GTDB lineage: Bacteria > Planctomycetota > Brocadiia > JAADGH01 > JAADGH01 > JAADGH01. Next base: position 14,721 of record JAADGH010000232.1, on the reverse strand, counting down.
TCTCCGCGAAGCCCGACGACCAAGCGGCCATCGATGAGCGCGTCGATCAGATGTTCACGCAGGCGGAAACGCTCATTTCGGCGTTCCGCAAGGCCGCCCCGAAGGCGGACCTCGGCATTTGCCTGACTACCCCGCCAAATTCTCGCGAGTCCGGCTTCGAGGCCAATTACAAGGGCCGGTATCACCGCTGGGGCTGGAAGCGCATCCAGCACCGCCTCGTTCAGCGGCAGCTCGATCATTTCGGCGGCCGCGAGGCGAAGCGTATCTTCATCGTGCCGACCGAACTGAACGTCGATCCTGTCGACGGCTATTCCGACAACAACGGCGTCCATCCGAATGCCTTCGGCTACAAGCAGATCGGCGCCAGCATCTACTGCTGGATCAAGTGGCGGATGGAGGAGCGGTAGCCGAAGCCGGGTTCAGTCAGTGAGAATGCCCACCAGGGCCCGCATATACACATCCGCGATGATGCGGTGCCCGCGGCGGTCCGGGTGGATGCCATCGGGGATGAAGTCCTGGGTTTGGGGGCGGATGGAGAACTCGCGGTGGACGTCGATCAGCGGTGCGCCGCGTTCCTCCGCGACATCGCGCATGATCTGAACGTATTCCTCGACGATGTAGTTGAGCCCGTTCTTCCGATACTGCGGCAGGTCCGCCATCCAGTAGTGATGGGACATGGGAACGGGAGTGGCGAAGATGATCTTAATCCCCGCCGCCTCGATCTTGTCGGCCATCTCGTTCAGATAAGCCCGGTAGTCCTCCGCCGAGACACGGGGGGTGTCGCCCGGCTCCTCGGGCGTCTCGGGACGATAGAATCCCGCGTCGTTCACGCCGAACATGATGACGGCGTAATCGGGCTGATGGTTAATCACATCACGTTGCAGGCGGTGGCGCGCCAGCTCGGTGATGTCTGCGTTTACACCGGAGTTGATGACGTTCACCACCTTACCGAGGCGGTCGGACAGCTCCTTCTGGACGAGTGATGTGAAGCGCTTGTTCTCGTCAACCTGATCCCCCTTCGTGATCGAATCGCCAAGTACGACAATTCGGATGTCGGATTTTGGCATTGTAACTCCTTGGCGTGCACTATCTTACGGAAAATCTAAGGCGGATTGCCTTCGATTTCGATTTCTCGAAAAGCGTCCCTTCCGAGTGAATCCAACCCTTGCCCACCGAGCAATGAACTTCCTTCTCCCGGTTTGTCTCCACCCACGTGCCGTCGGCAAGCTGCACGGCGAGGCCCACATCCGCGATCTTGAAGCAATCGTTCGTCGGGTTGGTGAAAACGATGGTGTTTTTGGCTTTGATGATGTCGAGCTTTTCCTTTGGTATGTTCATGATCTGTTCCTGCCATGCGTCGAGCGGGCGGCGGTTCGGCGGAAGGATGCCTATGTCCGTTCCGTTCAGCAGCACGGGTTTGTTCCGATACTTGTCCTCGTAGTTCACGCCAAAGACATTCACATGCAGCTTCGCGGCCTTGATCTTCGACAGCTCGTTCTTCGCGATTGCGACATCCGCATCGGGCAAGAGGGTCGCCACCACGCGCCGGTCCTGGACGGGCCTGCACGTGGGGTTCACATTTGCGAATGGCGTCGGCAGGCGCTTGGCTTGGTGCGGCTTCCCGTCAAATGTGATTTCGATGCGCTGTGTGGGGAGCTTCCTCCGGCAGAAGAGCCATGAACTGACCGTCATCTCCCTCGGCGCGAAGGGCTGCGTCGGGCGCTTCCTTTGAGGAATTTCCCAACACACTTCACTCTGACCCTGGGGCAGGGGAACCAGGAAGAACCGCCAGCCTTCGCCGTGGACGACCTTGGGTTTGATCACCTGCCCATTGAGCTTGAATCGCCCCATGGGCACGACGTTCATCACCTGTTCGCAGAGGACAGCCAGTTTGGCCTCGGTAACATCCGATGGGATGGACAGACGTATGCGATTTTTGTTCCCTCTCTTGTCTTCCGACCGGTCCTCAATCTTGTACTGCTGATTGCTGTCGGAAAAGGCAACATCGAACGAAATCTGTTTGCTTTGTCTTTCGAGGACGGCGATGCCGTTGCGCAGGACCGTGCGGATGGGCGTGGGACTTGTGATCGTAACGGCCGCCTTGGTCCCCGGCAGACCGATGAGGTCGAGGGCCAGCTTGCCATCTCCCTCGGAGATGATCCCATATCGGCAGCCCTCGATGCGAATGTCATTCGTCGGCTTGGCCGCCGCCTCGACAACCATCGTCTGGAACGGTGGAACATCAAGGGTGATTGTATCCTGTCCCGACACGGAAAGGCGATACGGATACGTGATTCGGGCTACTGCGGGTTGTCCGCCGAGTTCTTTCGCGACGGGCAGCTCGACAGTCTGCGCGGTCATGGATGGGTTGCGCAGGAACCAGATCAGGCGGCCGTCCTTCACGTGCTTGTAGCCGTAGACCTCGCCCTTGTGCGGGTTGCCATGGGTCATCTTTCCTTCGGCGAGGACATCCTGCTGCGCCACGGCCCAGGCGAGTGTGGGCGCTAACACGGCCCATTGTTCATCGCTCAGCAGACTGGGCGTGATGTAGAGCTCGATCATCATGACACCGGGGGCCATGTAGTTGATGATGTGCTCTGTCCACCTGTGGAAGGGCTCGTTCTTGCCTCCGAGCATGCGATAGCGCCCATAGCAGATGCCGTGGGTCATGAGGGCGGAGGGCGGAAACTGGAGGCCCTCCTTGACGAGCCGGTCCCAGATGACCCCGTCCACGTAGGTCATCGTGTCGTCGCGGACCTCGATGTAGGGAACCACGCGCTCATGGCCTGTATCCCCGCCGCCGCGCCAGACGGTGTCGGCGTACATGAGCCACCACGGGCTGAGCCACATGCCGCCGGTGATGTTGATGAAGACGTCGGGGTTGAGCTTGCGGGTGTATTTGAGGACCTCGATGTAGGCGTCAACGTTGGACTCGAAGCCGCAGGTGCGATCGGGCAGGTGGCCGTGGCCCTCGGCCGCGCAGTTGAAGTTGTTGAAGTCATGCTTATAGTAGTTCAGGCCGAACTCCCTGATGTGGAATGCGATGATGTTGCGAAGGGCCTGGTTGAACTTGGGGCCGGAGATACAGTAGTTGCCGCCGGTGTCCGTCACTTCATATCCGTTTGCCCTGCCCCAGTCCAGGTCGAGGTTGTGGCTGTTCGGCGTGAGCGGCATCCAGATGCCGAAGACCGAGCCGTTCGCCTTCAGGTGATTTGCGAGTTTGTAAAAATCTTCGGGGAGGATCGACTTGTCCGTTTTCCAGATGCTTTGCTTGTCCTGGTAGCCGTCGTCGATGACGAAGGTGTTCAGCTTGACGCCGTATCGGTCGATGAGCTTTCGCTTGAACTCGTCGAAGCAGTCGATGAAGATCGCATTGCTCATGTCCTTTCGGCGGACATCGTACCAACTGTTGTACAACACGAAACTCCGCGGCGGGATGCGGATACGGCGGAGATACTGCATGAACGCATCGCGGACTTTGCCATCGGCCGAGACGCCGATGACCTCGCTCTTGAGGTCGATGAAATCCTTCCCAAGCTTCTTGCCGGGATAGTGGAAGAGACTGATCTGTTGACCCTTGACGTAGTTATAGGCGGCCGGATACTCCAGGCCGAGGAACAGACTGCCCCCGACGAACACCGGCTGCCCGCGCCCGCCGAGCGCGCACTCCGCATCGGTGGACAGCCGTTCGATCTCGGCGCGGCGGATCGTGATGTCTTTCGCGCCAGTGTTCCGAATTGCGAATTTCCGTCTTGCGAAAAAGTTGTCCTTCTTGAGCTCGTAGGCAATGCGGATATCAATGCCGTGATCCGTGTTCGACAGTCGAAGCGTGAGGCGCTTGCCGTCCTTGCCGAGCGGCTCGGAATCGGCTCCGGAAACAACGAAGTCTCGTGCCGTAAGCTCTGTCTTGTCAATGACTTGCAGCACGAAGCCATCGTCCGTCAGCGTGGGAGATGGGCCGAGTTTGTTGTGGATCGACTGGAGCTTGAGTCGGCCATCCGACCAGTCGAGCGTTAACTCAAGAGAATCATTGCCGAGCGAAGCGCGATGGTCCGACTCCTTTACGTACACATCACCTCCGAAGAGCGTGACGGTCTGGATGAGGAACCAGGCAAAAAGCAGGATGGCTCGCGTTCTCATTTGTCCCTCCCGGTGCACACGATCAGTTCTCCGACAGGGCCGCGTCGATGATCTTGAAGATGTCGTACTTCGGTTTGTAGCCGAGCTCCCGCTTCGCTTTGCGGATGTCGATCTCGAAGGAGTAGTACTCCTTTGCCTGAACCTGAGTCGTCGGGATGCCCGTTTTCTTCGACAGATACGCCGCCGCCTCATCGTACCGGAACGCCTTCTTCCCCGAGATGTTGTATGTCTGACCAATGGCTTTCTTGTTGCCGAGAGCCAACTCGAAGCCCTGGACCACGTCGTCGATGTGGACGATGTGGCGGGTGTAAGGCCTCCGATTGCGGTCGATGAGGATGGGGATGCGGTTTTCGCCGCGCGCGAGGATTTTCTTGTGCGCTGCCGTGAGGTAGTCATCCCAGCCGTGTCCCTTTTCCGCCGGATTCAGGTTGCGGAGGGAGAGGTGGTTGAGGATATCCTTGTCCGTGAAAATCCACGACATGCGCAAGATGGTGGTGGGCAGATCATACTGGATGTGATACTGGTTCGCCATTACCTCCTCCATGACCTTGCTGAAGGCGTAGTACCCGGGGTAGGCCATGAGCGGGTGCGACTCGCCGATGGGCTTCGGGTGCGGGTAGAACCAGATGCCCACCGCCGCGTCGCCGCCGGCGAGGATTACCTGCTTGATCGACGTGCAGGCGCGGCACTCGTCCAGGATGTTGAACGTGCCGCGGATGCTCACGTCGAAGAAGGTCTCGGGATCTTCCTTCGTCGTGGCCAGGCAGATGACGCTCTTCGAACCGGCCACGGCCTTTTTCACCTTCTTGCGGTCGGTGACGTCCGCGCGGACGGTGCTCAGCTTGCGGTGCTTGATCGGCAGGGGCGTCCGGTGCACGACGGCCCGGACGCTCATTCCCTGGTCGAGGAAGCGTTGCGTCAGCGCCTGGCCGAGCTTCCCGCTTGCGCCGAAGATCGTAACCTGTTTGATGCGCATACTGCTCTTCATGGGGTCCTCCCCTCCGAGTGCGGTCTATTCCTCCGTGGTCACGGGCTTGCCGGTTTCCATCGATTGATTCGCCGCGATGGCGGCGGCGGCGGTCTTTACGCCGTCGGCGTAGTCGGTCATAATGTCGGAGCGATCGCCCGTCTTCACGGCTTTGATGAAGACTCGGTCCTCGATCTCGAAGATGTTCTGCTCGCCGGCGAATTTTTCCGGCTCGGCGCCTTTCGTCAGGATCTCCGCGTCGAGCGCCCACCCGCCGAGTTTGATGGTGTGCTGCAAGGCGTACACGTTCAGCGACACTCCGCCGCCTCCGCCGTTGGCTGCACAAGTCGAGTACAGCGTCGCAATGGCGCCATCCTTGAATTTGAACGTGACGAGGCTGGCGTCATCAATAGTGAAGGTGGGAATGCCGGTGACGAACCCCTTCGTGGCTGCGGCGTAGACCTCGGCGACATCGCCGCAGAAGTATCGAACCAGGTCCACCGTGTGCGTTGTCTGCTCGACGAGCTGCCCGCCGCTCTTCTCCTTCACGACCCACCACTGATGGATGGGCGCGGTCATGTTGGGTGTGCCGCCCACCCAGCCGCCGTGGAGCAGGATAGGGGGGTCGCCGTTGAAAATCTCCTTCGCTCGTTTCACCCCCGCACGATAGCGGGACATGTAGCCGACGGCGGTGGTCAGATTTTTTTCCTTCACCCCCGCGGCGATTTCGCGGCAGAGCTTCAGGTCCATGCCGACGGGTTTTTCCACAAAGAAGGGCAGGCCCTTCTCGATTACATCCAGCTCCAGGCCGTGCGCAAAGGGCGGGAGGGCGATGTAGACCGCATCCAGTTCCACGTCGGCAAGCATTTGCTTGTGGTCGGTAAAGGGTTTCGCGTTGTATTTGGCCCCGGTCTCCTGGGCGAGATCCTGCTTCAGGTCACACACGGCCGTGATGTCCGCCTCCTCGATCCGGGCAACGCCTTCGAGGTGCATCTGCTGAACGCCGCCGCATCCGATGAACCCCAGTCTGACTTTGTCTGCCATATTTTCTTCTCCTACTCGGCAACAACTGCACTGTGTGTCTCGAACGGTTTCTACTTGTATATCATTCTTGGTTTCCGATCTCAACCATTTTTCGGCGGACGGTGGGACGGCCGGCTGTCGGCGGTTCAGAACTCGAGCTTGGCCAGGCTGCGAAGGCCAACGGCGAGGGGGATGACGCAGGCCAGCAGGGCAATGACGCTGGCAATGGCGATCGCACGGGCGACCCAGGGGCGAAGTGTTTCGATGGGGATGAGCTTATGGGCCACATAGAGGTGCGAGGGCGCGGCCATGAGCGCGATGATGGCGGCGATGAAGGCGAGGCTGATGAGCAGATTCAGCGTTCCGCCGAAGCCGGCGATGATCTTGGACGGGTTCTCCTCGCGCAGGTTTGGGAAGGTTGCGCCGAGACCGACGGCGATGGCTGAGAGACCGACGCACAGAATGGCGATGGTGATGATGTGCAGGGTGAGGATGGTGGGGCCGATTTCGAGCATCCAATCCGACAGGATGATCAGGGTCTCGCTGACGAGGAGGGCGCCGCCGAGGGCGAAGAAGAACTTGCCCATAAGGATGGCGCGGCGGGAGACGGGCATGAGGCCGAGCACCCAGAATGTTTTCCCTTCGAGGCTCAGCATGGGGAAGACGAACCGGCCGGTGAAGGTGGAGAGCACGAGGGCCGTGGCCGAGAGATTCAGGAAGCTGATGATGCTTTTCCACAGGTCCCCGGCGAGGTGGTAGCCGAGGTTGCGCAGGTTGAGGACGTAGAGGAACAGCAATCCCACGAAGAGAAGCACCTGCGACCATTGGCCCGGATCGCGAAAGAAGGTCTTCACGTCCTTCATGATCAAGAGTCGGAGTTGCGGGGGCTGGAAGAAGAGGAGGCGCCGGAGCGCCCGGTAGAGAAGCCACTCTTTCTTGTAGTTCTTTTTTTCCGCAGCGGCCTGGCAAATGGACCAGCCGTCGCGATACCGAAGGGCGGCGGCGACGTAGGCGAGCAATAGAAAGAAGAGCGCGTTGCTGAGCGTCACCATGAGGAAGAAGGCCGACTTGCCGACGTATCCCCGTGCGCTGGCGAGGATGCCCTCGCTCATCCAGTGGCTCGGGAGGAGGGGGTTCTGGCAAAAACTGATCCGCCCGAGGATGCTGGAGACCCACGACTCGATGGAAGAATAGTGCCGCTTGCTTTCCTGGATCTGGCCGCAGGCCCACAGCCCGGCGACGACGGCCATCCCGAGGAGCACGAGGGCGACTACCTGCTTGCGGCGGCGGGGGAAGTAGGTGGCGATGAGCAGCGTGATCAAGCCGCCCAGGCCGGCGGGGATGCCGATGAACGCGGCGAAGAAGAGCAGCGTCATGGGATAGAAGTACCAGGGCACGTCGTTCGTGACGCCGTACGCGGTGATCAGCGGCACGCCGAGGAGCAGGAAGGCCCACGAGCTGAACGTCATCGACTCGGTGAGTTTGTAGAGGAAGATGTCCTCCATCCGGAAGGGGCGCGGCTGCAGGAAGATCGCCTCGCGGGAATGGAAGAGTGAGGTGAAGGCAATGATGCACGTGCTGAACGTCAGCATCACGGTAAGCGAGAGGAAAAACAGGGCAAAGAGGTAACTGGTGAGGATGGCCTGCACCTCCGGGAACCGGGCCATGAAACGGAACATCTCAAAGAACATGAGAAAGAGCCCCGCCAGCACACACAGGGCGAACGACGACACAAAGACGAGCTTCAGCTTGGAGTGCTCCCCGACCCCGAGGAGCGTGTTGGCAACGGCCCTTCGCCGAATGCGAAAAAGAAGGCTCAGGGGCGCGTTAGTCATGGGCCGGCTCCTCGTCGGCGGTGAGGGTCAGGAAGGCGTCTTCCAGGCGGTGTGACGTCCGGCTGATCTCCTTGATCTCCTCAAACGTGCCTAAGGCGATCAGCTTGCCCTTGTGGATGATGCCGATGCGATCGGCCATCTCCTCGGCCACGGCGAGGGTGTGGGTGGACATGAATACGGCGGCGCCATTCTTGGCCATGCGCTTGAGCAGGTCTTTCAGGATGCGTGCGCTTTTGGGGTCCAGCGCGACGAGGGGCTCATCGGTGATAATAACCTCCGGCCCGTGCATGAGGGCGGCGGAGAGGACGACGCGCTGGCGCATGCCGTGGGAGTAGGTCTCGCACAGGTTGTCCACGTAGGCGCGCAGCTCGAAGAGACGGATCAGCTCGTCGATCTTGGTCTCACGTTCGTCTTGGGTCATGCCGTACATCTCGCCCACGAAGTGGAGGAACTCGCGGCCCGAGAGTTTGTCGTACAGAAAGGGCTGATCGGGGACATAGCTGATCTTGGCCTTGGCGCGGACGTAGTCCTCGACGATGTCATGGCCGCAGATCTTTGCGGTCCCCGCCGTGGGTTTCAGCAGGCCCGTCAACATCTTGATGGTGGTGGTTTTCCCGGCCCCGTTTGCGCCCAGGAAGGCGAAGAACTCGCCTTGTGATATGTGGAGGGTCAGCGAATCCACGGCGACGCCGTTGCCGTACTTCTTTGTCAGTCCTTCAATCTGGATCATCGGTGGGCAGGGGGTCCTCCTTCCTCAGGATGAGTTTTATGCCGGCGAAGGGCACTTCGGCCTGCAGCATGGTTCCGTCAGGGGTCACCCAGGCGTTGCACGTCAGGCCCTGGTAGGTGCTCTCGAGGCGATACACGTCGAAGTCTTGACCTTGCCACCGGCGCTTCGTTTTTTCTTTCACTTCGACGGTAACGTAGGCCATCTTCGCAAGCGGGTTAAAGCTGCGAACCTGCCACCGCTTCCCCACTTCGAGATCGGGGACCGTCAGATGGGGGACGAGGCTGGTGGAGACCATCACATTGGCATCGAACGGCACGACCTGCTTGAACTCGCGCTTCCCGGTCTCCGTCGTCACTTCCAGGCGATCGCCGAAAACGCGTCCGCGAATGCAGGTGCGGACCAGGTCGCTCCGAAGGACAATGCGGAAGGTCTCCAGCTTGTGCTCGCGATCCAGACGGGCGGAGAAATAGGTGACGATTTTCGAGCCGCGGAGGAGGGGAAAATCGATCCGTGCGACGCAGACGAGATTTACCGAACCGTCGCTGGCGGGGGTCACTTCCGACCGGATCGATCCGATCCGCCGCTCATTCATGTAGAATCCCATGTGGGAGCTGGAGGGGCGAAACTGCGCCGGCTGCGCCGACGCCATAGGGCCGCCGGTACGCATCCCCGGAAGGACTTCCCGTTGGATGAGAAGCCCCGTCATGCCGGTCCAAAAGAGAACAATCAGAATTCCAGCCGTGATACGCATTCCGTCATCCCACGGGGCGAGATTCCATCCCCCTGCATTCTATCGACATCGAACGAGCTCTGTCAACGACTTTCAATGCGCGACCGGGGGGCCGGGACGCTCCGTCTTTGGGGTTGACTACGGACCAGGCATCTGATACGGTGTCTTAAGGTTGGTAGTTCCAAATGCGTGTTGGATGCAAGCGTTGGATTTTGCACCGTTCCGACAAACCCATCGCCGGCGAATGCGGATCATGTTCGGCGTTGTCGTGTTGCTGCTTCTCATCATCGTGGTGGTGACGCTACGCGTGCTCACGATCTGGCGGCCCCCGGAATGGCGCATGTTCGACAACATGACCGACGAAATACTGAAGCAGTACGTCGATACGGCCGACGACACGCTGGATAACTGGCTGGAGAAGGTCAAGCGCCGCGACGGGCGCTCCTACGAGGTCTCCTTCACCGACGAACAGATCAATGCCTGCTGCAAACTGGGACTTCTTGAGAGCGACAAGATGCCCGAGTCCCTGCGCGATCAGTTCAAGGATATCCATATCACGCTGAAACCGGGCCTAATCATTTTCGGGCTGAAGTCTCACTGGTACGGCATTGGGACCGTGCTGCTTGCGGTCGTGCCCCGGGTTTCCAAGGCTGGGGATGTCTCCGCCCAGTTCGAGTATGCCAAACTGGGCGTGTTCCGTATCCCCAGCAGGATAGCCCTCCGAAAGCTGCGCAAGCTGACGCGGGGCACCAAGCTGGAGGGGCTCTTCTCGGGCAAATTGATCGACCCGGGCGACCTCTACGCCCCCTTCATCGTCCTCAAGATCGACTCGATTCGGGTCGAGGACGGCCTGATTCGCCTGAGAGGGCACATCCAGTAGGCCGCGCCCGGCGCTCTCCACCAGAAGGGATACGTTACAGGGATACAAGCCCGTCGAAACGCCTGTTCGAGATCGCCTGCGGCGGTGGTCATTTCAGCATGATATTCTTTGGCGGCTTCAAGACGGGACGCCAGGATTTCAAGGTCCTCCTGAGCTTCTTGAGTTCCGCTTTCTCGTCATGGGAAAGAACGTTGTCGCCAGGCCCGCCGGCTTTGTCGAGAAGCTCGGAACAATGGTCGCAGAATTGCAGGACCTTTGAGACGTTTTCGTCCCCTTTGGGGATCTGCTTGGCTGCCTCACGAACCCTTTTTCTGTATTGATCACGCTCGTGAAGGTATTTTTTGAAGGTATAAACATCATAGCCGCTGTCCCAGGCCTTGCACACCTTCTCGCAGGCGGTCAGATACTTTGCCACTGCGACGGTCAGGGTATGATATTGGGACGCCAGTTTGGCTTTCGCTTTTTTCTCGGCTTTCTTCTGGGCTTTGTCGCTCTTGTTCTTGACCTGGCCAAAGCAAAAAGCACTTGTGAGAACAAGACCCACCGCGAGACTCACCCGCACAGGCAGAGCTCTGACCATCCTACCCTTCCTTTCTCCACAAGAGTTTCGGGGGCACCGCAGTCCATCGATGCCGATCAAGCCCCGAATGGAATGACGTGTGTTCTGATTTCCTTGACCCCGTCAATGTCCTTCAGGATATCTCCGACTTGCTTGATAACCTTTGCTTCCAGAGACAGATTGGCCTCGATACTGACAAAGACGACTCCGCCTTCACTCCGGACCGTCGCCTTTGGGTAACTCTGGGCGAGGGCTGAATACGCCTTGGCAGCCAAAAGCATATCCTTCAGAATCATATGAGATTCAGGCGTGGTCTGGAAGCAGGGATATTTGACGACATCACACAGGATGTTGACAGCATTATCCACCGTTATATTGTCAATGTGGATGACAATATCATAGAGATCTGAATCCTTCGTATCTATCCCATGGATGTACTGGCTCCACTTCCGCCTCTCCTCATCGTCCTTTTTCAGGATGTAACGGGCCTCCTTTTCGGAAATATCCTCTCGCCTCATCTCCTCCCGGACCCGGTCCTCGATATTTGCCGTAATCCGCACCTTGAGAATGTTCGGGATTCCTTTGGCGAGGAACTGCCCGGCCAATCCATGATAGACGATGTTGTCTTTCTGAATATATTCCAGGAAGGTCTCATGGATAAAGGCAATATACGTTTCTTTTCCGAAAGTGAAACGCTCAAGGACAGAAGGCGAATCGTGAATGGCCCGAATGAGCTTGACCTCAGGTATGTTGAAATGCTCTGACGCCTCCAGGAGAATGTCTCTGGATATGCACTCATACCCCAATCTCTGAGCGAGTTTCTCCGCTATCTCCTTCCCTTTGCTGTACGAACCCCTCGAAATGGTGACTATTGACATAGGGATAGTCCTTTCCTCGACGCCATGGTGTTGGTTCGTCCCGGCGATACCCGACTCAATTGTGGGCCGAGGAGCGAAAGCCGCGCGTTACAATTGGGTCAGATCGACGACCTGTCCCGCCTCGGCCGATTTCATTGCACCCTCCACGATGGCCACGGAGTCGCGCACGCTCTCGGGCGTGACCGCGAGCGCCGCGCCGTTGTTCAGCACGTCGGAAACGTTCCGATAGTAGGCCAGCCAGTCGCCCTTCAAGGTGGGGATTGTCATCTCCTTCACCTCGCCGTTGACGATGGCCTTCACTTTCGCGTAATTCCCCGGCGGGTCCGCTGCCTCTTCGATTCGTTTCTCGTCCATGTACTTCTCCTGGGTGTCCAGGCCGTACTTGACCAACGTTCCCTCCTCGCCCAGGATGTACCAGCGCGGTTTGGGAATCTGGCACAGACGGCTCAGCTCGATGAAGAACTCCAAGCCGCTCTCGAAGACGATGTGCGTTCGGTGGTGGCTCTCGGTGCTGATGTCCCACTTCCGGTTCTGGAGGGTTGTGTAGACTGTCTTTGGCTTGCACCCGGCGAGCAGCACGGCCTGGTCGGCCAGGTGCGCGCCCCAGTCGAACAGATACCCGCCGCAGGCCTCCTTGTCCGCGCGCCAACTGCGCGGCTTGCCGTACTGCAGGATGGTGGACTCGATCACAAACACCGGCCCGAGCAGCCCGTCGTTGATGACCTTCTGGATGGTCAGGAAGTCCATGTCCCACCGGCGGTTGTGGAAGACGCTGAGCATCACGTCGTTCCGCTTGCTCGCCTCGATCATGGCGTCGGCTTCTCTCGTGTTCATGCACATGATCTTGTCGGTGACGGTGTGCTTTCCGGCGTCCATCGCCTTGATGCACAGCTCGGCGTGGGTGTTGTGCGGGGTCGCGATGACCACGAGCTGCACGGCGTCGTCCTTGAGCAGGTCATCGATGTTGCTGTAGGTCTTGACGCCGTAGTCCTTCTCGGCCGCCTTTCGCGCCTCGGGGTTGCGAGTCGATACCGCATAAAGATTCAGCCCCTCGGTCTTGTCGATCATGTAGGCATGGAAACATTTGCCCGAGCGCCCGTAGCCGACGATTGCCGTGTTGATCCCGGATGCCATGAAGCTCTCTTGCCTCCTACTCCACTTACAGATACTTTCTCAGGCCTTTGCGTTTCAGATTCTCCACCAACTGCTTCACGTCCGCCGCGTCCTGCTTCGAGCAGACCAGCGTGGCGTCGGGCGTGTGGACAATGACCAGGTCCGATACCCCGATCGTAGCGACCATATGGCCCGGTTCCGTCATCACGGTGCAGTTCCGGGTCTTGATCCCCTCATGCGCTCCGACGATCACGTTGCCCGATTCGTTGGCGTCATACAGGCGCTCGATGGCCAGCCAGCTCCCCACATCGTCCCACTCGTAATCCGCTTCGAGAACGATCACGTTGTCGGCCTTCTCCATCACGCCGTAATCGATCGATATCTTCTGCAGCGGCTCGTACTCCCGCCGAATGGCCTCGGTCTGCTGCGGAGTGCCGAGGGCCGGCTCCATGCGCCGCAGGCCCTGGTGCAGCTCTGGCATGTGCTTCTCGATGGCCTGGAGGATCGCATCGGCGGTCCAGACGAACAGGCCGCTGTTCCAGTAGTACTCCCCAGATGCCAGGAACTCCTTCGCTTTCTCCAGGTCCGGTTTCTCGACGAACTGCCCTACCTTGTAGGCGGGCACATCACCCCTGGTCTCGATGGGGTTCCCGCGATGGATATAGCCGTAGCCCGTGGAGGGGAAGGTAGGCTTGATGCCGAACGTGCCCAGATTGCCCGAGTCGGACACGATCTCCGCCGCGGTCTTGACGATTTTCATGAACCGCTCCGGCGGGCGGATGATATGGTCCGCCGGGCACATGAGGATTACCGCCTCCGGGTCGTTTTTCCGCGCGATGATCGCCGCCAGGCCGATGCACGCGGCGGAGTCGCGGCCCATGGGTTCCGCGATGATATTGTCCAGCGGAAGCTGGGGAACCTGATCGCGCGTGGCCTGTTCCTGGCTCGCCGTGGTGATGATGTAGATGCGGGAGGCGTCGATCCCCGACGTCAGACGCGCCAGCGTCTGCTGGATCATCGTTCCCTCCCCCGCAATGTGGATCAGTTGCTTGGGCGTTCGCTCGCGGCTCTTTGGCCAGAACCGAGTGCCCGACCCCCCGGCCATGATTCCTGCGTGCAACATTGTGTCATACCCTCCTTTGGAAAGCCCCTAACAGAATGCCACTGTAGCAGATTGCAAACGTGCTGTCAATATGGCGTCAAACGCCAATTTCGCATTCCAGTATTAGGCTTGTGTGAGAGATGGGTTTATTTCGCCGTCGCGGCCACTATTGTGGATTCATCCACTGGGCTGCTTGATGAGCACCGGGGCAGATACTATGGATCGGACAGCAGATTCATGATGTGATCGGCCGCGGCCCTCCGGATCTTCTGGTATTCGTCACCGACATACCTCTTGGAGAATTCGATGAGCAACGGGCTCTCCAGTTCGATGTCGGCCACATCCTCCGCCTTCGGGAAGGTCGCCCGGAGTGCATCGAGCCAATGCTGCGCGGCGGCGGCCTTCGCCGGGGTCTTCTCCTTCTTTTCGGCGATCAGGTCCTCCAACATACAGAGGTAGCGCATGTCGTCGATCCCCTCGCGATAGCATTCCCAATGTCGCGTCGGGATGGGCGTCTTCCCGTCGGCGGGGTCGGGGACGGCGAGACCGGAGTCCAGACCATCGGTCTCGTCGAGGGGATTCCCCTTGAACCGATAATATTTCCAAATGCAATGGGCTTTGAATGGGCCGGTCCACATGTACATGCCGTTCACAATGCGCATCCACTTGGCCAGGAAGAAGCTGCCGCGGATGTTGTAGTAGATCCAGGCATCGTCGTTGTGCTCTTTCAGGTCCTTTGCAAGCTCCTCGAAGCTGTGCCCCGC
>JAADGH010000107.1 GCA_013152475.1 Planctomycetota bacterium | reverse complement strand
ATCCACCCTCGCGCCGATTGTGGGACGGGGGACACTCGGATATGCCGCGTGTTCTTGCACCGGCGGACCGGTGAATCCCAACCTATCCACTACCCTATGAGATGTCTCGCTACTTCAGGGGGGCAGTATAGTTGCTGCCTTTCGTCATCGCCACCGTGCTCGTAATCGCTCTCGGGGGGGGAGGGCTGGCCCGGAAGTTGGGGAGGGGGCGGCAGACACCCATGCCAGAATCGTAGCGGTGGCCCTGGGGAAACTCCTCTTTCTTCGCCACTTGAATCCGGAAAGGCCTCTGTGCTATAATTTCAGACATGTCTGGATGGACTTTCGTATCCCGGAGATGCTGAATGGCGATCAAATTCAAGTGCGACTGCGGCAAGGCCCTGTCCGCCCGTGTGGTGCACGCCGGGAAGAAGGTGCGCTGCCCGGAGTGCGGCAGGAAGGTCCGCGTGCCGGAGCCGGAGAGCGTCGCTGGGGGGACCGAGGCGGCCAAGGCAAGGTCCGGCGGCTCGCTGGAGAAGCTGGAGGCGGAGCTCTTAGTCGGCGAGAACGAGAAGATCGCCTACTCCGCCAAGCCCGGCATCGGTGTGCTGGTGCTCCGCATGGTCTTGTTCAACATCGCCTACATCGCGTTCGTCCTGGCGCCGCTCATCGTCCTGCCGCAGTTGCTGGCCGACATGGGGCGCTACCTGCCGGGGCGAACCGTGACGCACATGATTTTGGTGGCGGTGGCTTTGATCGTCGCCGTCATCCTGAACTCGCTCCTGTGGCTGGCCTGGCAGCGAACGGTTTATGTGCTGACCCCCAACTGCATCGTGGCACAACGAGGCGTGTTCTTCAGCACCGTTGAGCGTATGCCGTTGGACAAGATCACGATGGTCAGGCAGCTTCGCTTCGGGCGCGGGCTGGTATTCTACGGATCGTAAGGAGGACCAACGTGCCGGACGGCGGCATCTTCATGACCATAGTGCGGGGCCTGTCTCCCGGGCAGATTGCGGCCTACGTGATCCTATTCGCCAACCTGCTGTTCTGGCTGTATCTCGTCCCGGCGGTGATTGTGGCCGTGACCATTGGTGCGTTGTATCGCGCCTTCTTCGGTTTTTCGGCGGTCACGTGGCGAGGCGTGGAAAAACCGGACCATGTGGCGGAGCTCGTCCTCAAGGTAGCCGCCGGCGACGTGCCGGACGAGGGCGACGAGTCCGGGATTCTGCGGCGGATGCGCTGACCGTGAAGGGAAATGGGCATGAGCGGAAAAATCGTCTCGACCGATGACGCCCCCGGGGCCATCGGTCCGTACTCCCAGGCCGTTATGGCCAACGGATTCGTCTTCCTGTCCGGGCAGATCCCCCTCGACCCGGCGACGGGACAGATCGTCGAGGGCGGCATCGCCGACCAGACGCGGCGGGTGCTGGAGAACCTGAAGGCCGTGGTTGAAGCCGCCGGCTCCGGACTGGACAAGGTGGTCAAGACGACGGTCTATCTGAGCGATATGAACAATTTTGCCGAGATGAATGGAATCTATGCGGAATACCTCGGCGACCACCGCCCGGCGCGCGCAACGGTCGAGGTGGCGCGCTTGCCGAAGGATGTGCTGATCGAGATCGACATGATCGCAATGTGCCGTTAAGGAAAGGACCAATACGATGATACGGATCACACCCGTCCTGTCCCTGTTGTTTCTGGCCGCCACCGTTCTGGCTCAAACCGATAACAAGAACTTAAACGAAACCAACATAAACCCCGGTATCGTGCAGAGCCGGCGAATGCCGCGCGGCAGGAGAAGCCGCAACGAAATGAGCGGAGCCTACGGGGAAAGGGTCGGCGGGACAATCCCGAACCCGGCGCGGGTAACCCCCATCTCGGCGGCAAAGGTCATCCTGCCGGAGAACACCCCCTTCCCGCCGAGGGGCTTCGCCAAGGGAACGGTCATGATCATCGGCGACGACGCCGGCCCGATGGGCACGTATCGCTTAGCCTTCAAAGACCTCGGCAGCGGACAGGTCCTGCCCTTCATCGAGTGCAAGATGTTCGAGGCATTTGAGAACCATCTGGCCGAACATGGCCCGGCAGGACGGCATGGGAAGGTCGTGGTCGAGGTCAAAGGGTATGTGACGACCTACCGGAACACCAACTTCCTCTTCCTCCATGACTACCGGATGCCCAAGGGCAAATTCCCCGGAGGCGGCACCCCCGCCGCGAAAGGCAGCGCCACAACAAAACCGCAATAAGGGTTGCATCCGAGACCGCGTGGCAGCGATGGATGTGAGCGTCGATCGCCTTCTCATCCCGACAGGGCAGTCGCCGCGCCTTGCCCACCGGACCCCCGTTCATTCTCCACCGCCACCACCAGCTCACATTTGCGCAAATCGATCCCCGCGTACGTCATGAGGTCCTCCTTGCCCATAGGGCGTTAGGGTGTTTCGTCACACACCCATCCTAACCCCCAGGGCAAAGGACCTCATCACACATCTACGGTTATAGTATCAGCAGAAGCAATCTCATCAAACGATGCCGGTTGGAGAGATAAGATTGCGTCGTCGCAATAATGTATTGTTCAACCAAGTTGGTTAAAGAATTCGAGGGGGGTGGGGAAACTCCTGCGGATTTGCCCCTTGACATGACTATACCCGACCGATACAGTATGCTACCGGTAATCGGCAACTCTGTGGTTATTGGCGACGATGGAGAAGACGTGTTGACGGCCCCAAAGGCGGGGAGCCCGTTCCCCACATACCTGCCCCTGGTCTTGGTTGGTTTGTTGGGTGTGATGGGCTGTCGGGCGCCGGCTCACCGTCCTCCGCCTGTGCTGACGCCTCGGGTGCCGCCGCGCCCCACGGTGCGGGTTAAATGGCGGGAGATCGGCCGTTCCGTGCAAGGACGGCCGTTGCGGGCGGCGGAGTTCGGGCATGGGTACAATGTCACGCTGGTCTTCGGGGGCTACCATGGCGATGAGCCGGTGAGCGCCGAGCTCGCGCGGCGATTTGCGCGCTACATGGCTACCCACGGCGAGGAACTGAGCAACCGTATGGTGGTCGTTGTCCCTGAGGTGAACCCCGACGGACTCCACAAGGGCACGCGAAAAAACGCGAACGCGGTGGACCTCAATCGCAATTTACCGGCCACCAACTGGCGCCCCCGCAATCCGCACGACGTGGCATACGGAGGACCGTATCCGGCAAGCGAGCCGGAAACCCGAGCCGTGCTCTGGGTGTTGAAAAAGTATCGACCGAGCAAGGTCATCTCGATCCACCAGGCGCGGCAGGGGCCTATGCTGGACTACAACGGCCCGGCGGCCCCACTGGCGAGGGCCATGTCCCGGAGAAATGGATACAAGGAGGGCGCGTTTTTCGGGGCTCTGTCCGGTTCGCTTGGGAGTTATGTGGGCGTCGACAAAGGGACCCCGATCGTGACGCTCGAGCTTCGCAAGGGCGTGACGCCGGAGGCCGCCTGGCAGCAAAACCGCGCCGCCTTGATTGCTGCGATGTACTATTGATGTGAGGGGCTCAAGGGTATCTTGTTCCAATGGGGGTGGGGAGTGGACGAGTCTACATTCGCCGCACACTCCACGCCAAGGAGGGCTGGACTATGCTGGTTCTAACGAGAAAATCCAAGCAGAGCATCATGATCGGCGACGACATCGAGATCACCGTGCTCAAGATCGAACGCGACCAAGTGCGCATCGGCATTGCCGCACCACATTCGATCCCAGTCCATCGCAAAGAGGTCTACAACAACATCCACAAGGACCACCCCGATGCCCCCTCCTCGGAACCGAAAGACCAAGTGATGTAGGCCTAAACCGCGCGTCCCCCCGGTCACGCAGCTTCCCATTATGCGGAGGCAATGCGACGCGGTGGCCATCGAGAACATCCGCGCCGCCGACGTATCGTGCATGACGCCCTACGGCCCCATCGAGACGTCCCGCGAGACCACCCATGACGATCCCACCTATATCCGATACGGTGATTGCGTCGGCAACCTGCCCGGCATCGCGCCGGTAACCGCCTCAAGGGCCCTGGAGGCCGTTAGTCTCCCCTATGCGATTAAGCTCGCGGACAAGGGGTTCGATTCGGCCGTAAAATCAGACAAGGCGCTTGTCCAAGATGTGGTGGTCGCGCAGAGAAAGATGACCTGGGCGCCCTTGGAGGAACGGTTCGGGATCCAGTATACGCCCCTTACCGATGTCCTCCGATCTACGTCCGCAGCTACAGAAAGTCGGAGAGTTTCATCTCGTACCGCTCGAAGCACCGCCCGATCTCGTTCAGGAGCTGTTCCTTGTTCCGGCTGAACACAACTGTGCAATTCCAGAACTCCTTCGGACGGCTGAGGATCCTCGCCGCGAGGGCCAGTTCCTCGAACAGCATCCGCCTGTCCCGGCTCGACTGCCGGCCCGCGGCGTCCTCCGTGGGCAGCCGGGTGGCGCAGATAAGAACAGCGAAGTTATACATGCAGCGCTCAAGATCACCCAGGGTGCGTTCATTCTGATCGGTGGTCGCCGGGGTCCCCTCCTCTGTCACCCTCTGGGTCAGGACGTGGCAGTACTGCCCATAGCAATCCCGCCCGGTTTCAAAGAGATCGAGCGCCTCCGCATGTCGCCCGTCGTCATGGGCCTCCTTTGCCTGACGTGTGTAGGCGTAGGCAGTCGCCTCGTCCACCTCTCCCGACATCACATGCTTTGAAATCAACCCGGACCAGTCCTTTCCCTGAATGCCGTCCGGGGGGGCAATCACGAGCAGAGACTTGTCAAGATGGATGTGATTCCCAGCGTGCACCGACTCTGGTTCGGGTTCGGGCTCTTCGAACACCGCGTCCTTTGCGGCCTTCTTCTCCCGGCCGAGCAGTGCCATGGGATTCAACGCATGTGAGACGGCGCGGTAGAAGCGTCCCCGATCCCGGCGCGCCACCACCCACTTTCCGCACTCGCACTGCACAGCCCGATCTGCCTGATCCTCGGGCACAGTAAGCGTGCTCTGACAATGTTGACACTTGAACTGGATGGTCATGGGCAGAATTCTACGTCGAACGCAGGTAAAGGTCAATAGGCTTCTTGGCCCGAGTCCGAAATGGCAGGCTCACCCTCCTCCCCCGCCCCGCCGAGGCGTACGCCGCAAAGACGATTTCCAGAACCGCCCTGCCGTCCTCACCCGTAACCGCCGGCTTCTTATTGCCCCTCACACAGTCCACAAAATGGGCCATCTCCTGGGGAAAGCCGTAGTTCCACAGTTCTTCGTAGATCGTGAACGACCAGCCCTGTGTCGGGCCGGCCTTTTCTACGGCATAGCCATACCCCCGATCGCTGTATGTCAGGATGGAATTGCCCATGAGAAGACTCGCATATGCAACGCCTTCAGAGCCGTAGACTTCGGCCCTGTCATCCATGCCGCCCTTCTTGGCCCAGCTCTCCTCGGCCATACACGTTGCCCCGCCCTCAAAATTTACGAGGATGATGGCGTTATCATCGCCCTTCGTGCGTCCCCGGTGAACATATGTGTCCATCTCGGCATAGACACTCGTCGCCTTCGGGCGGCCAAGGACCCATCGGAAGAACTCAATCGCATGGCAACCCATGTCGAACGTAACCCCACCGCCAGATCGCTCCACGTCCCAGAACCACTTCGCGTGGGGGCCGTCGTGCTTCTCGCTTTGCTTGATGTGATACACCCGGCCGAGCGCCCCCTCATCGGCAAGCTGTTTAAGTCGGACATATTTCGGCGCAAAGCAAAGCTCCTCGGCGTACATCAGCTTCACTCGATGCTTCTTGCAGGACTCGATCATCCGATCTGCTTCGGCCAGATTCATGCATAACGGCTTCTCACACACCACATGCTTGCCGGCCCGTGCGGCGGCAATCGTGGCCTTGGCATGGAGGTAGTTCGGCAGACCCAAAACCACCATATGGAGATCCTCCATTGCCAGCATCTGGCGATAATCGGTGAACCAGCGAGGGATGCCATGCTGCCTGGCGAATGCCTTCACATGGGAGCGCGTCGGTGAAGCCACCGCGAGGACCCTCGCCTCGGGGACCTGCTTCAGCGCCTCGGCGTGAATCGTGGAAATAAACTGAGACCCAATCAGGCCGACGTTGACTTTGTCCATTCTCGCCCCTCCCAAACTACGGTTCGCTCTCACGCCCGATCAAACGGGAACGCTATCACCTCGTCCAGTGACGAAGCACCGGCCGCCACCATCACCAGCCGGTCAAACCCCAGCGCCACACCCGAACACGCCGGCAAGCCGGCCTCCATCGCCTCAACCAGTCGCGTCGGCATGGGCACATTCTCCCACTCCTCCCGGATGCGCCGGCGCAGTTCGTCAGCGTCCGTTAGCTCGTGATAGCCGTTGCATATCTCGATGCCTCGGATGTACAGCTCAAAACGCTCCGCCACCGGCGGATCGCCCGGTCGAATTCTCGCCAGCGCCGCTTGCGACGCGGGATAATCGTACAGGAACTCGGGGCGGTCTTGTCCAAGCTCCGGTTCCACCCGTTCGGCCAAAAGGAAATTCAGCCAACCATCTCGATCATCCACTGAAAGCCCCGGCGGCGCTATTATATCATGCGAAGAGGCCATCTGCGGCAGTTCCGTTGGATCGATCTTCAAGGGGTTGAAACCGGCGTGGCGTTGAAATGCCTCTTGGTATGAAGTCCGAGCAAACGGCCCGTTCGCAGTGAGGGCTTCAGCCCTTTCTTGGAACGGACTAAAGTCCGCACTACAAACCGCGAAAACAGTCCGCACCAACTCCTCCGCCTCATCCATCTGTTCATGATACGTATCGCCCACGCGATACCATTCCACAATGGTGAACTCCGGATTGTGCAACCGGCCCTGCTCCCCATTGCGGAATGCGCGAGTGATCTGGAAAATCGCCGTCGCGCCGGCGGCGAGGAGGCGCTTCATTGCGAACTCGGGGGACGTTTGGAGGTACCGTCTCTCTCCACGCTCAGCCGCCCGCCCAGGTGGAATCCACTCCGTAACAAACGGGATCAGATTCGGATCGACCGTCGCCTCAGCGGAAATCAAGGGCGTCTCGACTTCGAGATACCCCCGCTTATCAAAAAACCTCCGGACCGCCTTCAACAGGTCAGCCCGGAGGTGCAGATTTTCGAGAGACGCGGTGGGCAGAAAGTCGCGCTCCTCAGCCACGGCCTATCCCCTCACGCGCTCGATGTATTCTCCCGTCCGTGTGTCCACTTTGATCTTGTCGCCCGTGTTGATGAACGCAGGAACGTTGACCGCCCCCCCCGTCTCAAGCGTGGCGGGCTTCGTCACGTTCGTCGCCGTGTTGCCCCTGGCCGCCTGCTCGGTATAGGTTACCTCCAGGACCATATGGCTGGGGGCCGTCACGCCGATCAGGTTATTGTTCCAGTACAAAAGCTCACACTCGGTGCCCTCCAGCAGGAACTCCCCACCCTGCCCCACCTGCTCCGCGGCCATCGCATACTGTTCATAGTTTTGCGAATCCATAAAAATGAAATTATTTTTATCTTTGTAAAGGAAGGACCCTTTCCCCACGTGGACATCGGCCGCCTCCACCGTGTCGCCGCTGCGGTAGGTGCGCTCGATCAGTGTATTGTCCAGGAGATTGCGCAGTTTCGTCTTATAAACCGCTTGGCCCTTTCCCGGTTTTGTGAATTCGCACGCCTCCATCAGGTATGGCTTGCCGTCAATTTCGATCTTGACTCCTTTGCGGAAGTCGCTTGTGCTAATCGTTGACATCGAAAGACTCCAAACGTAAACTTGAGTGATACAGATGAGGAAATACGAGCGCCCACAGTTTTTTTATGGTAGCAGATGAAGGGATATGATTCAAGCCAAATCGCCATGTGCTCCCCTCCGCGCTGGCGGCAGGTACTCGCCGATGCCATCTCCGACCCGCAAGAGCTCATTGGCATGCTCGGCCTCCCGCCCGAACTTGCAGCCACTGCGGAAGAGGGTTCCGATACCTTTCCACTCCTCGTCCCTCGGTCCTTCGTCGAGCGGATGAGGCCCGGAAACGCGAGCGATCCCCTACTCCGCCAGGTTCTACCCACCCGCGAGGAGATCGACAAAGTCGCGGGGTTCGATTCTGATCCTTTGTGCGAGAAAAAGGCCCGCTGCGCGCCGGGTTTGTTGCAGAAGTACCCCGGCCGCGCGCTTCTGCTCCTGACGGATGCATGCGCCATGCACTGCCGATATTGCTTCCGCAGAAACCGCGCCGTCACGGACAGCCCGCATGACCGTTCCGAGTTCGCTCCCGCCATCGACTTCTTATCCAATGACCTCTCTATCCATGAGATCATTCTCAGCGGCGGCGACCCGCTGTCCCTTGACGATGACCAACTCACCGCGCTGATCGGCCAACTCGCCGCCATCCCACACCTCCGCCGTCTGCGAATCCACACCCGCCTCCCGGTCGCCATTCCGGAGCGGGTAACCGACGCGCTGGTCAATTGCCTCACGCGTTCCCGACTCGCACCCATTGTTGTCGTCCAGGTGAACCATCATCGCGAACTCGATGCGCCGTGCGCCGACGCCTTGCGGAAACTCCTCCGCGCAGGTATTCCTGTCCTCAATCAATCTGTCCTTCTTCGAGGCATCAACGACTCGGCAGAAGCGCTAACTCGCCTTTGCGAGCGCCTTGCTGATCTCTGCGTCATGCCCTACTACCTGCACCAACTCGATCCGGTCTCGGGTACCGCGCATTTCCACGTGCCGATGCAAACAGGGAAGGGCCTCATCGACAACATTCGGGAGCATCTCCCCGGCTATGCTATTCCCCGATACGTGCAGGAAATCCGGAAATCCATCAAAAACCATCCTCGCCTGACTTCCGATCCATCCTTTCCACGAATACGTATCATCCTATTGTAACACGTGTTATGACTATTTTTGTTGAACGCAAAGATGCTCTCACCAAGCACAAAACATCGCAGAAACGCCTTGACATCAGACATCAGACAACATATCATTGTCTCAGCGCTCAGTGATTCTGTGTGCGCTCAGGCTCGAAGAAACACTCGAGCATGATCTCGTTTCGCAGAATCTTCTCGCGAATCTTTTGGCATTGGGCAAGGCATAGGTATGGACAAACAGTGGACTCAACTCAAGAACGGTGATCTTGTTCAGCGCGCGGAGGAGTTCCTCACCGAATACATCCTCAGCGGCGAGGTGGCCCCGGGGGATTATCTGCCAC
>JAADGH010000051.1 GCA_013152475.1 Planctomycetota bacterium | reverse complement strand
TCGTCGCGGTCATTCCGTCGCCACCCACACCGGACTGGACCACGCCATCTCGCCGTCGGTGCGGGTCACGCGGACGTAGTACCACGCCTCCGAATCGGCATCCGGGTCTTCCTCTGCCCACTGGACTTCGCATTCCCCGGGCTCAGTGACAAACGCGTCGTGACCGTTTTTCACGATCTCGACCTTTGCGATGGGGACCTCGCTGGCGGCGTGCACCTCGATGGATCGCGGGCCGGAATGAGTGGTCTCCGACCCCATCGGCTGCCCGCAGACGTGAAACGTCAGGAACATCCTGACATTCGTCGTCGCGAAAACACGCCGGTTCCACAGCGCCTCGAAGATGGCCTCGCGTGTCAGCTTCGGCGCCCAGACACCCATGATGCCCTGCCGCCAGAGCAGGGGATACTGTTCCGGCGGGTTCTGTCGCGAATGCAGCTCGTCGCCCGGGCGACCATCGTGGATGTCGCCGCCGCCGATGAACCCGAAACGATATCCCCGGCCCAGCGCGTCGAGCACGTGCTGGCCGTCCCGCTCTCCCTTGCTGGTCCGGATGGGGCGTGTGTTTCCGGCGGAAGCCGATCGCTCACTGTTCCCCCAGATCGAGTAGATCTCCACAAGCCGTTCGACCTCGGGATCGTGGCCCAGGTCCCAGTTCACGCCCATCGTCACATTGGCGGAGTGATGGGGGATCACGAGCGCGCCTTCGCGTTGGGCGACTCGGTAGACCTCGTCCAGGCTTGACTGCGTCGGGTCATTGCTGCGCAGGATGGGGCCGGCGCTGCCGGGGTAGTAGACGTTTCGATGCCCGATCTTCGAATTCGTCCATTCGAGGCCGACGAGTGTGACGTACTCGCCCGGAGTGTTGAAGTCGTTTGTGACGTTTACGAAATAGTCCCATTGCCGATCCGTCAGCGGTTCGGTATGGTCGGAGATGGCAAAGATGTCGAGGAATGCCTCGTCGCGCGCGAAGGAGTAGAGCTCTTCCGGGCAGCGGAGGCCATCGCTGAAAAACGTCTGGCTGTGAAGATCGCCCCAATAGATTCGCTCATCGAGCGCCGCCGCGCTGACAACGATGGGGTTGCTTCGCGCCGCGACACCGGAGCGGGGGTCGCGGATCGTGATGAACTTCGTGCCGGGCCTGCTGAACTTCAGTCCGTGGATTCGTGTGATGGGGCGGTTGTCATCTTCGTAGAGCCCGGACACATTCTCGAACGAAAGCTCCGTGGGGCCTGCATACCCTCCGTCCCCTTCGATGCGGATCGTGCCCCTCCAGTCCGGGGGCACATTGTCCATGTAGGTGATGCCTCGGGGAGAGAGATTGTATGGCCCTGCCACGCAGGGCGCCCTGTGCCGCCAGTTGCACTTGGCGCCGACGAAGTACGGTGTGCACAACACCTTCACGCCGATGGAGAATTCCTCCCCCACGTTTACAGTTGACGGCGCCGCGACGAAGAAGCCCGTAATTTCCACAGCCGATACTCCTCTTGTGCTTGACAGACCAGCCGGCGCCCCACTACAATCGCAATCACGATAGCACTTGCGCCTCGACAATGAAAGGATTCTCTTGGATACAAACTTCGCTGAGCTACACCGACAGGTCGTCTTCGGACAGTCCGGCGGTCGGATCATCTGGCAGCCCCGGATTGGATGTTGGGTCAATGACAAACGG
The DNA here is from genome assembly GCA_013152475.1 of Planctomycetota bacterium. GTDB lineage: Bacteria > Planctomycetota > Brocadiia > JAADGH01 > JAADGH01 > JAADGH01. Next base: position 31,878 of record JAADGH010000051.1, on the reverse strand, counting down.
TTCGCCGGGGAAAAGCTCCCTGAACCGTTCGACGGGATGACGATGCCGGAGATCTTCAGAGAGCTCAAGTGCTCCGCCCGCATCTACCCATACAACACGTGCTTCAAGCGGATCGAGCCTCCCGAGGTGAGGCACGCCCAACGCGCCCTGAACGACACCGACACCGAGATCACGATCAACACGCCCGTGGGACGGCAGGTGGCCGTGCACCGGAAGAGCGCGAGCAACCCCCACATCATCCATGTCAAGTGGGAGATCGCCACCGAGGAGGAGATGAAGGTCGCCACATGGCGAACCGAGAACACCACGTGGGAGTGGGACCAGGCCAAGTTCGATCAGCTTCAGGAAGAGTGGGGCGACCTCGGCGCGCCGACCATGTACATACCACGGGTCAACATCCAGAATCTGTTCATCAACACCATGGGCGTGCAGAACGGAATTTACGCCCTCTACGACTGGCCCGACACCGTGCGCGCTTATTTCAATGCGCTGGATGAATGCCACAGCCGGTTGATCGATGTGATCAACGACTCGCCCGTGGACATCATCAACTTCGGCGACAACATCCACTGCGCCACGCTGCCGCCCGACCTCTTTCGCGAACACGTCCTGCCGGCCTACCACAAGCGGTGCGAGAAGCTCCACGCCGCCGGGAAATTCATCCACGCCCACTGGGACGGCGACACGAAGGCGCTGCTCCCCCTTGCGCGCGAGACGAAGCTCGACGGCATCGAGGCCATCACGCCCAAGCCCCAGGGCGATGTGACGCTCGAGGAGATCAAGGAAGGTCTGGGCGATGAGATGTTCCTCATCGACGGTTTGCCGGCCGTGCTTTTCGACGAGTACTACTCCGTATCCGAGCTGGAAGACTTCACGCACCGCCTGATTGAGATGTTCGCCCCCAAGCTCGTCCTCGGCATCTCCGACGAGATCTCTTCAACGGGGGACATCGAGCGGATTCGTGTCGTGGGGAAGATCGTCGAGGAATACAATGCCTCTTGAGAACAAAGGATCAAAGGTGATTGAGAAAATCGAACGGTGCGTGATCTGGAACGGCCGCAAGGAAGGGACCACGTGGTTCCACCCGCGCGCCTGCATGATACCGGCAAGGCCCAACCCGATTGCCCTGATGACCTGCCAGTCGATCACCGGCTCCGATATCTTCGGCCCGGTGCACTGGTCGGTATCCGAGGACATGGGCGCCACGTGGACGCCCCCCGAGCCGATCCCCTCCTTCGGCCGCCGGCCCCATCCCGATGGCATCGAAGACGGTGTGTGCGATGTCGTGCCCGAGTACCATCCGCCGACCGGCCTCGTCCTGGCCATGGGACACAACGTCTACTACAAAGACAACAAGCTCACCCGCCCGAGCGAGGGACGCTACCCGGTCTACGTGGTGCGGAGCAAGGACGGGCAATGGTCCGACCGGCGGAAGCTGGAATGGGACGACCCGCGCGGCTCGGGCATCTACACCTGCGGCTGCGGGCAGCGCGTGACGCTGGACGACGGGCATCTGGTTGTGCCCATTTCCTTCGGGTCGCTCGGCCGGAAAGACCGAGCGGTAGGGTCGGTGCTGTGTTCCTTTGATGGCGAAAACGTGAAGGTCCTCCGGTGCGGGAGTGAGCTCCGGCTGGCTGTCGACAGGGGACTACTCGAACCGAGCATGACGCGCTTCCAGGACCGCTTCTACATGACGATCCGCGCCGAGGACGGGCATGGATACGCCACCGTTTCCGACGATGGACTTCAGTGGGCGGACATCAAGCCGTGGTGTTGGGACGATGGCGAGCCCCTGACGATGTCCACCACGCAGCAGCACTGGCTTACGCACAGCCGCGCCCTCTTCCTCGTTTACACGCGGAAGGCGAAGGACAACGTGAACGTCATGCGTTGGCGCGCCCCGCTCTACCTGGCTCAGGTGGAGCCGGAGGCACTCCGGATCATTCGCGATAGTGAACGTGTAGTGCTCCCCCTCATCGGCGACGGCGTGAACGATGCGACCCACGTCGCCCGCATGGGCAACTTCCATGTCACCAATGTCAGTCCGCAGGAGTCATGGGTTACTGTTGGCGAAACGCTTCCAGCTGACGGCTGGAAGGGCGACACGCTCCTGGCGCGGGTTCGGTGATCCGTACGGAACGAGCGGATCGCCTTGTGACATGTCTGGCAAGAGAATATCCGCGCCCAGAAACGGTGTTCTGAGAGAGGACAAACGGTGGGAAAGCGCTTCACTCGAGGGGCTCTGTAAGCGGTCCGGATCCGAGGTACCGCCAAAGCAAGATGAACAGAACAATGACGACGATGAAGAACACAACCCAACCGATCTTGCGCCGAAATATCTCCGCCTTCTTGCGATCGAGGGCGCGTTTGGCGTCGGCCAGTGATCTGGTCTCTTCTCGCCTGTCGAATTTGCTGATACTCATGAACCGTTCCCCTTCTGTTTCATCGGGGAGTCACATCTGATTCAGAAAGCGCCCGAACTACGCCCCGGATTCCGGTTGCTGTTCCCGCCATTCCCGCCAGCCCGATGCATGCGCCCCTATCCAGTCCCGAACGGCGTATTCCCATCCGACATCGCCCCCCGCCTTCTCAGAAAGCCAGTACTTGTGTTTTTCAATTTCACGAAACTGAGCTTTAATGTCTGCTTCCATTTTGCGCTCACGCCACGCCTGAGCATAACTCTTCTCCCAGCTTTTGATGGCGGCGGGCAAGCCCGGATCCACTGCAAGCTCAATCCCAAGGAAATACTTATGGACCAAGATTGCGCGGCGTTCCGACGGTGGAAACCGATCAAGAAGCGGGTCGGAAAGCAAATCGCGATCTCTATTCCCGCAAGTCATATGCTGCGTTGCCGATTCTCAGGAGATTTTCCTGACAGCTCTATTATACCATCCTCGCTCTCGATTGACAATATCCCAAACGCATTTTTTATCAACCTTGCAAGAAAAATCTCCGTCCGCTGTCTCCGAATACGCCTTGACGTAACTATTATCTTCCACCATGATACGTGCGATTCAATCGCCGGATCACAGCGAACCAAGAACGAAATGCTACCGAAGAAAGGACTGCATGGCCCGAACTATTTCCAACGGAGATCCGCCCGGGGTTTGGATGATTTGCATGTCGCCAGCCCCCTCAAGGAGCGATACCGCTTGTTCTCTGGCCAATGGCGCCGCCAGCGCGCCGGCCGGGTTCACCCACAATTGCCCTCGCGGGGCCAACAGGCGCGCCAAGTCGGGAATGTCATAATCGCGAAGCGCGCCCGGCACCCAAAAGTAGTTCCATACCTCATAATAGTGGCTGCTCAGAAGCAGCCGATACGACGCCAGCGTGCCCACGGTCACCACTGCCGTCGGTCGTTCATCGTATGCCGCTGCCGTCAGCGCCCATAGTCCGCCCAGGCCCTCACCCACCAGGACGATCTTTCTGCCCCTCAAGTCATCCCGTGACGCAGCGAAGTCAATCGCCCGAATCACATCGAACGACCGGAGCGCCAGCATCGTGGTCCCAAAGCCCGGGCACCCGATGGCCAGGCAATCGCGCCGCCACTGCATCGGCGCGTACCCCGTGTACTTCGTCAGCGCCACCGCCGGGCTGGGGTCCGTCTCGCCAATCCCGCGGACATCAATCGACAGAACGGTGTAGCCATCCTTCGCCAAGAGAAGCGGAACTGACGGAGGATCGCACCGAGTCGGCTTTCCCTTGTCCGAGGCGTGAATCACTACGGGCTTGCTGGCATCCGCTTTCTTCGGCTTGAGCAGGAGCGCCGGCAGTTCGATGCCTTTCTCACTCTCGATAGCGAGCTTCTTGACGGTGAATGTGTCTGTTGTGAACGTGCCGGCGGCCCGGCACTTCGGCGCGTCACCAGCCTTTGGCAGCGAGAGCCCGATCCGTTCGGCGAGGCGTTCCTTCAGCTTCGCGATGTCCCTCTCCGGCTTGTACACCCGCTCGGCCCGTTTGGCGTTCAGCGTCTGTCCCGACTCGCCGCCGAGGGATTTCAGTGTGACGCCGCTCTCCGTGCACCAGAGGGTCTTGACCTCCTCGGGCTGCAGCGGCGGCTCGGCCTTGCCCTCCTTTTCTTTTCCGAACCACCGGTTCAGCCACTCGTAGGCCGACTCGCGCTTCGGTTGCTTCATGTCGTGCACACCGTGGACGATGTCCATGTCGCCGCGCTCCTTGCCGACGCCGAGGCCCTCGTAGAAGCGCTGCATATCCACCAGCTTGGCGCGATGGCCCGGTTCCTCGCCCGAGTCCTTCCCCACGATCATTCGGCATGGCCGCGGTGGAATGAGGCTGAGCACCTCCCGGTCGATGAGGCCCTGCCCCAGGAGGTAGGAGTTCTCCATGCTCCCGCCCGGATGCGCCGCCGCACAGACCTTGATCCGCTCATCCGCCGCCGTGATAAGCAGGGCCATCTGCCCGCCGCCGGAGTTGCCGCAGGCGGCCAGTTTGTTTTTGTCCACCTCGGGGCGCGAGACGAGGTAATCGACCGCGCGGATGCAGTCCCACGTTCGTAGCCCCGAGAGCGACCAGCCCACCAGCCATGCCGGCCGGCCGACGTAGTGGTGCTGCGCCACCGTGAGCGGCACAAGCGGCTTCAGCGTCTCCGGGTCGAAGTACTCCGACCGCTCACCCTGGCCCATGGGGTCGAGCGCCAGAACGACGTATCCCTTCAGGGCAAGACCGATACAGGTCTCATGATAAAGATGGTAGGCCTTGCCGTCGGCGGCGTGACCGCAGGTGAAGATCACGCCCGGCAGGGGGAATGCGCGTCCCTTGGGGACATAGAAGTTGGCCGTGCAGTAATACTTCGGCTGGCTCTCGAAAATGAGTTTTTCGATCGTGTATTTCTCCCGCTCGATCCTCCCCACGATCTTCGGGTTCAGCGGCGTCCGCTCCGGGAACTCGCCGAAGAACTCGTGCAGCCGCGCGCGGGTACGCTTCTGCCGGGCCCGCCAGTCCTCCGGGGTCTTGAGTGCGGCAAGCTCGGCCTCGCGTTTCTCCCGGACGGGCTTGAGCTTCGCATAAAGGTATTGGCCCAGCATCCCCCCCGCGCGGCGCTGGTCGTGGATGCTCTGGAACAGGCGCAGGGATTCCGGTTTCTTCCGCTTTGCGAATTCGCCATCGAATCGACCCATGGGTCTCAGCTCCATCTTGAGGATACGGCAGCGCTCTCCTTTGTCGCCGATCAGTTCCAGTGTGATCGTGCTGTAGCGCTGAATGTTGACGCCAGCCACTGTCTTCGCGCACTCCTGGTAGGACCGCTTGCTTCCGTCCCTGGGGGTGTCGAGCTTCACCCCACCGGCCTCCTGCCCATTGACCCGCACTCGGATCGTCGATGCGCCCCGCACCTCGTCGATGCAATCGAACACCATGTCATACTTCGCCGACTCGCCGAAGAACACGCGCCGCGCGCGGCCCGTCTTGACATCCTTCCTCAGTTGGAGGCAGCGCTTGCGCATCCAGCTTGCGACCTCCAGACCGTCGATGATCTCCAGATCATCGGGCATGTATCGCATCCCCGCGATCTTGAGGGTCCCCTGCGGTTTGCCGGCCGCACCGTCGAGGGCCACATCGTCGAACCAGACCGTCCCCACGCCCTCCGTCTCCAGGTAGATCATGCAGTACGCCGTCCCCGCCGGCACTTGCCCTTCGAGGGTTACCTGCTTCCAGTCGCTGTCGTCGGTCACCTTCGGCGATGCCGGCTGCCCCATGATCTTGCCCTTGGCATCCATGCAGTAGAACGTGAGATAACCGGCGCAGCCTTTGCCCGCCGTCTTGATCCATGCGCTGAGCTTGAACGGTGACCCTGGCTGGAGAACGAGGTCGCCGAGGTGTCCCATGCGCCACCGGCTCTTGGTCTTCTGCCGGTTGATGGTTTTCAGGGAGTGCCTGCCGGTGTGGGCCGTCTCAGTGGTCCATTCCAGCGTCCGCATGGCATCATCGGGCGTGCGCTTCTGCCAGAAGGCGCACACGTCGCCATCGGCCGATTCGAAGCCGGGGTTCGGTGCCAGGTTGTCGGCATGCGCGGTGGCGGCAGCCAGCGAAACAAGGAGGCATGCAAGAGAGAGGAAGCGGCCGGAACGGAGCGTCGTGTTCTTCACGATCTTCCCTCCGAAGAAAAATGTGGCGGTCCTACCGAATCCGACTGTTGCCCCGCCCCTCGAAGTAATCGGCGTTCGTGCCGATCTTCTCCATCACCGGATCGGTCAGCTCGTTGAGCTTTCGCACGGCATCGGCCGGCAGGCTGTGCGAGAATGCGGCGATGTTGTCGTCCAACTGCTCCAGGTTCCGCACCCCCGCGATGACGCACGTCATCTCCCGCCGCTCGATGCACCACCGTAGAGCGATCCGGCTCATGGGCATGCCGAGTTCCCGTGCGATCTCGCGGATGCCGTCCAGCGCGGCGAAGACCTCCGCCTCGGCCCCCGCCTCGCCATGGCGCGACTGCGGGCGACTGCCGTCGAAGTGGCGCGTCCGGGCGCGGACCTCCGGTATCTCGTCCGGGGTCTTGAACTTGTCTGCCAGGAGCCCTTGGAGCAGGGGCATATAGCCGATGATGCCGATCTCGTGCTCCGCACACATCGGCATGATGCCGTCCTCGATGCCGCGAGAGAACAGATTGTAGCAGAGCTGGTTCACGTCGAAGCGTACGCCCGTGTCCATCGCCTCGCCGAGTTGCTCCACGCCGAAGTTGCTGACGCCGATGACGCGAATCTTGCCCTCCGCCTGGAGGTCCTTCATCGCGGCGAAGGCGTCGTCGGTGGAATGATCCGTGATCGGCCAGTGGATCATGTAGACGTCGATGCAATCCGTCCCCAACCGCCGCAGGCTCGCCTCGCAGTGCTCGCGGAGGGTCTGCGGTTCCGTATGCTCGGGGGGGATTTTCGCCCCGATGATGGCTTCGTCGCGCCGGCCGCCCAGCGCCTTGCCCAGCGCCTCTTCGCTCCGGCCATCGTTGTAGGCCTCGGCCGTGTCGAAGTAGTTGATGCCGCGGTCGAGGGCCGCGTGGACCACCGCCTCCGCATCGCTCTGGTCCTGCGCGCCCCAGTAGTCCTCCTTCTTGCCGCCGTACGACCAGCAGCCGATGCCAAAAACCGAAAGTTCGATGTCTGATTTCCCGAGTTTTCTCTTTTCCATAATAGTATATTCCTTATTTCTTCTTCGGCAGCGCCCGCGTCGCCCCCGTGGAGATGCCGCCATCGACCAATAGTGTCTGTCCGGTGACGTACTCGCTTGCGTCCGATGCCAGGAAGACCACCGCGCCGTCCAAGTCCGTCGGCCGGCCGGGGCGCTTCAGTGGGATGCGATCGCAGAGATACTCCACCCACTCCTTTTCCTCATACATCACCTTGTTCTGTTCCGTCTTGAACCACCCCGGCGCGAGGCAGTTGACCGTGATGCCGTGGATGCCCCAGTCGTCGGCCAGGCTCATGGTGAGCTGCTTCACCCCGCCGCGGCTGGCGCAGTACGGCGCGAGTCCGGCATAGCCCGCGACGCACGTGACCGAGCCGATGTTGATGATGCGGCCATACTTGCGCGGGATCATCTTCTTCGCCACGGTCTGGGCCATGAAAAACGTGCCGCGCAGGTTCGTATCGAGGATCAGGTTCCAGTCGTTCCATGTCACATCGACGGACGGCTTGCGGATGTTGCAGCCGGCGTTGTTCACGAGGATGTCGATCTGGCCGTACTCATCGTGCGCCTTGTCCACGGCGGCCTGGATGCTGTCGTAATCGCGAATGTCCAGCGCAACGGGCACCGCCTTCCGGCCGAACGACTCGACCTCCGCCTTGAAGTCGGAGAGAGACTCCAGCGTCCGGCTCGTGATCACCAAATCCGCCCCCGCCCTCGCCAGCGCCCGTCCCATGTATTGCCCCAGCCCCCGGCTCGTGCCGGTGACGATGGCCACCTTTCCCGTCAGATCAAAGGAATTCTCACCCATCTTCTTCTCTTCCTTCATCATTCAGCGTTCAATATTCGTCATTCATCATTCAACTGGTGCCACGCCCAAACAAGTTGGGGGGATCAACAGAACTCATGCCGCACGAGGGAATCGACCTTTGGAGTGCGCAAGCCATGCTTGCGCTTTTTCGAGCGGGAGCCTTGCTGCCGCCCGTGGCCGAAGCATGGCTTCGCCCACACAAAGGCTGGAGCATGGCTCCAGCACTCCAAATCCTCGCCACATGAGCATTCTTGATACCCCAATAGCTCGTTTGAGCGTGTCTTCGGTTGCCGAGAATTCACGGCACGAGAACCACTTTCATCAGCCCCTTTTCCCTCTTGTAAAGCCGCTCGAACCGCTCCGCCCCCTCCGCCAGCGGCGCCGTCGCGCTCTTGAGCGGTTCGACCCGGATCGCACCCCGCGCGATCATATCCAGGCACGCCGGATACTCCCCGCACGAGGCGCACGAGCCGTAGAGCGTGAGCTGGCGGGTGACCACGGCCTGCAGCGGCAGCTCGACCTCCGGCGACAGGTTCCCAACCAGCCCCAGCGCCCCGCCCTTGCGCAGACATCCCACGGCCGTTTGCACCGCGGGTGTGATGCCGACCACCTCGAAGGCCACGTCCGCATCCTCCGGGCAGTCGTCCGGTTTCACGCCTTCATCTGCGCCGAGTTCCCGCGCCATGGCCAGCTTGTCGTCCTCGATGTCCACGGCGATGATCCGCCCGCAGCCCTTCGCCTGAAGCGCCTGGACCACCAGCAGGCCGATCATCCCTGCGCCGACGACCACGGCGGTGTCGTTCAGGGAGATCGGCACACGCTCGACGGCATGAACCGCGATGGCCACCGGCTCCACCATCGCCGCCTGCTCGAACGTCACCGAGTCTGGCAGGCGATACAGGATGTGCTGCGGCACGGCAACGTATTCGGCAAAGGCCCCGTGGCAGCGATACTCGTCGCACGACACGCCGAGCACCCGGCGGTTGTCGCACAGGTTGATGAGTCCCTTCCGGCAGAAGGCACACTCCCCGCAGTAGATCGTCGAGTCGAAGGTGACGCGATCCCCCTTTGCGGAGTCTGTGACGTTCTCCCCCACCTCGGCAATGACCCCCGCCGCCTCGTGTCCCATGACGATCGGCGGCTGGCGGCGGCCCGTGCTGCCGTCCATGCCGTGCACGTCGCTCCCGCAGATGCCGCAGGCCTTGACCCGGATCAGGACATCGTTCGGGCCGATCTCCGGATCGGGAACGTCTTCGTAGCTGAAGTGATTGTATTCCTTGAGGACGAGGGCCTTCATAATTACGAATGGTCCATTCTTGGTTCGTTGTTCCTTACGCCAAGAGGGTAGCGGTTGGCGGGAATGAAGTCAACCTCGATCTGTCACTGGTCGAGCGGCCGGTAGGTGCGCAGCGCCTCGATGAGGTCGGTCATGTCCTTCGGCAAGGGGGCCTCGAACTCGACCCACGTGTTGTCAATGGGATGGGTGAAGCCGATGCGCCGGGCGTGGAGGGCCTGGCGCTCGATGATGGGGACCTCGCCCTCTTCCGGCGGCTTGGTCTGGAGCTGCGACAGCGTACACTCGCCGCTGCGGCTGTAGTCGGGGTCGGCGACGATGGGATGGTTGATCGACCGGAAGTGCACGCGGATCTGATGCGTGCGGCCGGTCTTCGGCAGGGCGCGGACGAGGGTATAGCCGCGGAAGCGCTCGATCACCTCATAGGCCGTCTCCGACGCCCGGCCGTCGCGGCGGATGGCCATCTTCTCGCGGGCGGTGGGGTGGCGGCCGATAGGTTTCCGGATCACGTCGGAGTCGAGCTCCATCTCGCGCTCGACGACGGCCCAGTATTCCTTCTGCACCTCGCGCTTCTCGAACTGGATGCGCAGGTTGCGGTGCGCTTCGTTCGTCTTGGCGGCAAGCATGACCCCGGTCGTGTCGCGGTCGAGCCGATGGACGATGCCGGGCCTGAGCGGGCCGCTTTCATCGGACAGATTCCGGCAGTGGAAGGCCAGGGCGTTGACGAACGTGCCGCCGGCGTGGCCGCGCGCTGGATGGACCACCATATCCACGGGCTTGTTGACGAGGAGGATGTGGTCGTCCTCATAGATGATGTCGAGGGGGATGTCCTCCGGTTCGATGCGATCCTCTTCGATCTCCGGCAGGCTCAGCTCGATGTGATCGCCCTTCTTCACCTCATACTTTCGTTTCACGGCCTGCCCGTTCACCGTCACCAGCCCCGCGTCGATGAGCTTCTGGATGAGCACCCTCGAATAATCCGGGAACCGCTGCGCCAGAAACGCATCCAGCCTGCGCCCGGGGATGTCCTTGAGGATGTCGAGGGAGATTGCTTTGGGTGTGTCGTTCTCTCGCTTCATTGTCCGACCGGGCTGTTTCCTGGGCGACTTCTTCGTCCACCGGAAGACGGCTGCGATTGCTCTTTCTTGTCCTTGCCATTTTACCATACTCGATTGCAGACACAACGGCGCGTCTTTCCCGTAAAATGTCTGACGGTGTAGTTTGGAATTTTCGGGACTTTCCCCGGGATCTGGAGGCCATCTGTCCTAATCCATGTGGATAACTCGGTGGTTACTATAAGGAGTCACGCGCGTCGTCGCATCTTCCGCATTCGAGAAAGATGCTTCTCGAGATGACACGGCGCGGGTTATGGGGAAACTCCTTATCGGTTTATCCCTTGCACTTCTTCCCCTGTCATAGTAATATATCGTGCTCTGATTTTCTGGAGACAGAGATAGGTCCAGTCACACGGTTTGCAGAGGGTCAAGACAATGACAACGTCCAACGACAAGGCATGGGATGCCCAACAGGCGCGGAACAACGCCCTCATCGAGGGCTCGGTCTACATGAAGGACAGGGCGGTCTCGGAAGTCCTTCCCCTTCACATCGACATCCAGAGCACCGAGGCGCTTGCGGACGACCAGAAGCTCGCCCTCCAGGCGCTTGAGATCGAAGCCGCCCGTACGGCCATCAAGTCGCTGGCCTCTCTGGCCGAGATCGGCGAGCTGGACCACCTCGGCGGCGGGTTGGACCTTATCTCGGCCCTGACCATGACCCTCGCCATGGCGGACTTTGAGAAGGTGGAATACACCATCGAAAACGCCCACACCAGCGTCGGCTACTATTCCGTTCTCTCCGCCTACGGTTACCTCGATGAAGACGTGGTCGTCACAAAGTTCCGCCGGGGTCTCGACATCCCCGGCCACGTGGCCTGGGTCCCCGGTGGCACGCAGCTCAGCGGCGGTCGCTTGGGCGTCATGGTTCCTGTGGCCGTAGGCCAGGCCCTCGGCAAGAAGGGCGTCTATGGCGACGGCGCCTGGGTCATCACCCACTGCGGCGACGCCGGATGGATCTCCGGCCAGGCGCTGAACGGCTTCAACGGGGCCGATCTCCACGGCGCGCCGGCGACCTTCGTCATGCACCGCAACGGCATCCAGCTCTCGGGATCGAACAAGAGCATCATGGACAAAGACCCGCGGCCGATCATCGAGGCGATGGGCATCACCCTCATCGAGATTCCCAGCCTGCACGAGGTGGAGTCTCTCTACGCGGCCTATCGCGAGAGCTACCAGCTTGCCCAGCAGGGCCGCCCGGCCCTGATCTATCCCACGGGCTGGAAGGACATAAGCCTGAAGGCATTTGCCGAGAGGTGCGGTATTCTGGAGCAGGTCGAGGCATTCGCAAAGGAACAGGGCGTAGCCATGGACACAAAGGTGTGGGTCCCTGGTTCGCTCATGAGCTACCGCGACGTCATCCCCATGCTGGAGTGCCTCTTCCTTGTCAATGACCTGCCCGGCGGCGAAGGCCACCACGACGGCCACATGAAGGGCCGGGAAGCTGATGAGGTCCTATCGAACCCCATGATGCAATGCACCGCCGAGCAGAAAGCGGCCCTCGACGCTCTGCGCCAGCAGCCCAAGCGCCAGGTCGTCACCGAAGCGCGGCCCGCGCCCGGGTCGCCGAACCTGGTCCTCTCGAGGGAAGCCATCGACGAGATCGAGCTCCCCGGCGTTGGGGACAAGGACAGCGCAAGAACCGGAGTTCAGGAGGGCTACGGCGCCGTGGCCAGGGCCTATCCCGACAGCTTCTTCGTCGTGTCGTGCGACCTCGACCCCTCGACAAAGCTCGGCAAGGCGCGCGGCTTCCTCAAGCCGGATCACCAGTTCGAGATGAGCATCGAGGAGCAGGCATCGGCCCTCATGGCCGATGGTCTGGCCATGAGCACGAAGCGACCGCAGCTCAACGTCTTCTCCACCTTCGCCGCCTTCTATGAAGGCATCGCCCGAGAGGGGTTCGAGTTGTGGCGCTACCAGCGCAACCTCACCGGCGCGAATGAGGGCCTGAACGTGACCATGCACCTCTCCCACGTCGGCGCCTGCACGGGCCGGGATCACTTCTCCGGCTGGTCGTTGGACTGGGTGACGCTGGGGCTGGGCTATCTGCCCTACGTGCATCGGTTCTACGCTCCGGCCGACGCCCGGGCGGCGTTCCTGGCCGTGAAGGACCTTGCGGCGCACTACGGCGGCCACATCATCTGCATCCCGCGCGACAAGCTCCCCATCCTGGCCAAGCAGGACGGCTCGGGGCCGCTGTGGGATGTGCATGACGAGTGGGAGGCGGTTACCCCATTCCGCACGAATCCCGGCGCGAAAAAGGCCATCCTCGCCCTCGGCGCACCGGCATTCCTGGCAGAGGAAGCGGCGGCTGAGCTGACGGGGAAGGGCATCCCGACGGATGTGCATGTCGTCAACGGCTTCCCCCTGCCGGACGATGCCCTGCCGAAGCTGCTCGAGACATACTCCGGTGGAATCGTGACCATCGAGGACGGCATCATCGCCACCCGCGCCACGGGGCTGCGAGGCTTTGCGGGTGTGGTGTCGAGCGCCGCGTCCGGGACGGGTGTGCCCGTCGGCCACGTCGGCATCGTCGATCCGCGCGTGGCCCCGTCGGAGGGGCACATGGAGGTGTGGGAGCACTTCGGCATCACAAAGGGTGCGCTCATCGAGGCGGTGTCGAACCTGTAGTCAGCCGGGGTGTGGAGCCGACCCGAAAAAAAAGCGCCGCATCACTGCGGCGCTTTTTCTTCTTCGATTGTGCCACGCTCAAACTTGTCTGAGCCTGCTCTGCCGGCAGGCCCCTCGGCGACACAACCCGCTTAGCGTTTCGAGAACTGGAAGCTCCGGCGAGCGCCCTTTTGACCGTACTTCTTCCGTTCGACCATCCGCGAGTCCCGCGTCAACATCCCGTTGTCGCGGAGGATCGGCTCGAAGGAGTGGTCCACCTTGCACAACGCCCGGGCGATGCCCAGCTTGACCGCATCGGCCTGGCCGGTGGGGCCGCCACCGTTCACATTGACCAGCACATCAAACCGCGCCACGGCCTTCGTGGCCTTGAGCGGCTGACGGACCGTCTGGCGCCAGCGGTCGATGGGAAAGTAGCTGTCGCACTCGCGATCATTGACCATGATCTTGCCGCTGCCGGCCTTCAGCCGCACGCGGGCGACGGACGTCTTTCGTCTGCCGGTTCCCCAGTAATAGATGTCGTCGGACATAGCTCCTCCGTATCGTTTAGGTATCGAGCGGCTCGGGGTTTTGCGCCGAATGCGGATGGTCCGGTCCCGCGTAGACTTTCAGCTTCGAGAACATCTTCTTCCCGAGCTTCGTCTTCGGCAGCATCCGCCTCACCGCCAGCCGGATGATCTCCGTCGGATTTTTCTTTCTCAGGTCGCCCAGCGTATAGGACCGCAGGCCGCCCGGGTATCCCGTGTGATAGTAGTATTCCTTCTTACGGTCCTTGTCGCGGCTGACAGCCACCTTTTCCGCGTTGACCACAATCACGAAATCCCCTGTATCCGTGTGGGGGGTGTAGGTCGGACGGTGTTTGCCCATCAGGATGGGCGCGATTTTCGCCGCCAGCCGGCCGAGGATCTTTCCCGATGCGTCAACCCAGTGCCACTTCTGCTCGACCTCGCCTGTCTTTGCCATGTACGTTTTCATCAGTCCATTCCTTTGAGCGTCATGCTCCATAATGAGCCAAGTTCTCTATTATACGCCCTTTCCCCTTTGTGTCAAGCACTTTTTCCGAGAGGAAGTGGCCAAGTACAGGTACATGGTTATATGCCATTCGGGCAAGGATCATTTTCTTGCCGTTCTCCCAATAGGCTTTCGCGGGAAGGACGGATGGCAGGTATTGAGTGACGACATCTTGGGAAGTGGTTGCTGCCTTTCGTCATCGCCATCGTGCTCGTAATCGTTCTCGGGGGGGAGGGCTGGCCCGGAAGTTGGGGAGGGGGCGGCAGACACCCATGCCCAAATCGCAGCGGTGGCCCTCCCAATATTTCTTCCTATTTTGTTGTTGACATCCCTCAATGCGAACGGGTAAAATACATATCTGTGCTCTCGGCCCAGGGAGCCTTCACCGTTTGATCGAGGGATCGCAAGCCTAAAGTGCTTGGAGAGTGCCGCGCAGCATCTTGGTAAAATGTCGCACCGACTGTCGGCCACATCATCTGGAGTGATCCCGTATCCGATCTCTCACCATGCGACGGCGATCGTTTTTTTTGTTTTGACATAAACCACGGGAAATACGCGGCGACACATTCTGTTAGAGGAGGAAGAATCATGGGCAGTCATCGGGTTCATCAGACATTGTTGATTGAGGAATTGGAGGAACGGGTCACACCTGTGGGCCTGATTCTGAGTGCACAGAACCCCATCTACCGTTTCCATGACGCGGACGGGGACTACGTGATGCTGCGCTTCAGCGGCCCCGGTGAGGCCATCATCAGTGGCGGGACGGAAGGCACGAACATCGCAGGCATCGATTTTTCCGGAACGACAGACAAGACCAGCTTCATGATGAAAGACCTGAATCCCACCGGCGGCGACAACACGCTGACGGCGGGCGCGGATACCGTGCAGACGGGAGATGGCGAGTCCCTCGGCTCTTTCCTGGTGATCGTGCCCAAGGGACAATTCGAGAATACGAACTTCGATATCGGCGGGAACCTGGGCAAATTCCAGGCCGTCGGGAACTGTAACGATGTGCAACTGTGGGTGGATGGCAACCTGAAAACGGCCAACTTCCTCGGCAACGTGGATAGCAGCATGGTTGACGCGGGGGGCATGCTCAGCACAATCATGGTCAAAGGCGACGCCGAGGACTCGTTCATCGGCGGCGAGGGCGGCGTCGGTCGGGTCACCGTCAACGGCTTCCTGGTGGATAGCTTTGTCTTCACCGGACAGGACGCGTCGTTCATCCGGGTCGGCGGGGGGATGTTGTGGAGCGACATGATTGCCATGGGCAGCATCGACCGCGTCTTCATCGGCGGAGAGATGTTCGGCGGCGGTGGACCGCCCGCCTTCGGCGATCCGCCCAGGATTGACTCGGGAATCAGCGTAGGCGTTGATCTCGGCAATGTCACCATCAAGGGCGATATGGACGGCGCGCAGATCGCCGCAGGCGAGAACGCCGGCGTGATCTCGATCGGCGGCGAGATGTTCGGCAGCCAAATCATGATCGGCGGCGAGGGAAGGGGCCCGAACCTCAAAGGCGCATTTGACCGCGCCCCCGTTGGCCCGGCAGCGGGCGCGGGCAACCTGGACAAGCTCACGATCAGCGGCGGAATGGTCTTCTCGTTCGTTAGCGCGGAGGGCGACGCCGACTTCATACGGCTCTCCGGCGTGTCGGGCGAGGCCAGGATCTATGTGGGGGGTAACGTTGGCCAGTACCAGGCCTTTGGCCCGCAGTTTGACATGATGACTCAGATCGGCGGCAACGCCGACAATGTCCTGATCAAGGGCGATCCCCTGGCCATATCCTTCGCGGTTGATGGCAATGTGAACCGGATGGTCATCACCGATCCGGTCACCGGCGGGGAGGGCATCTACATCGGCGGCGATCTGACCCAAGGCACCATCGACTCGTTCGACGATGCCGGCATGAGGGTGAGCGGGAACGTCTCCAAGCTCATGATCAAGGGTCCGATGGACAACGATGCCAGCCTGTCCGTTGGAGGGCACACGGACTTCCTGCAGATCGGCGGGGGGATTCTGAATGGCTCCTGGGTGGATCTGCAGCGGACGGCCGGCACCATCCAGGTCTTTGGCGATGTTGAAGGAACTGAGGGGGATGCGATCAACATCGGCAGCCGCCTCCTCGGCAGCATGTTCATCCGAGGAGACGTGTCGGGCAATATCGACATCGAGGGTGGATCGCGTTACGCCCCCATCAAGATCGTCGGTGATATGAGCGGGGAACTCACAGGCGCTGCCTTTGGCGATGTTTCGATCCTGGGCAACTTCACCGGGTTCATCGGGGCCGAAGGCGCCGGCGTGGGCAACACGCTCCTCGTGAAGGGCCCGGATACATCGGGTGACGTGAATCCCTATCCCGAGGCGTTCAACCGATATATCGGCTACGAGGAGGTCGTCTAAAAGCCCCCCAATGAGTCCGGTCAAGATCAAACGGGACGAGGTCATCCGGCCTCGTCCCGTTTTCTTCAGAGCCCCGCCGTGCGCCACGCTCAAACTCGTTTGAGCGTGTCTTCGAAAATCTCCCTTCCCCCTCCTCAGAGCGACCGCACCTCCCCCTTGATGATCTCGTCGATCTCCGGCACGAACGGCGCAGGGCGCATCTGGAAGTAGATCGATGCAAGCGCCTCGTGCCCACCCTCCTCCAGCATATAGGCCGCCGGAATGTAGGCACCCGTGTAGGAACAGTAGCCGAAGAAGATCGTCTGCTTCTCCGGGAAGAGGTCCTTCACCATCCGCCCCACGTCCGCCGTTACCTCCCCGGACATGGCGATGATCTGAAAACCCTCGTTCAGGCCGATCTTCGCGATGTGCATGCCGAAGGTCCCGGGCAGTGTGCCCGTGCGTACTTTCTCATAGATCCCCCGCGCCCACAGCCGGACGATCGACGGGTTCGCCGGCCGAAGCGCAGGAGGAATGGTCTCGCGCGACGGATCGCAGAGGTCCAGCAGTTCCTCCTGCGACAGCATCTTGCTCGTGTCGTATGGAATCTCGAATTCCTTCTCGACGGCGCTCAGCCTCAGGTCGGTGTCCTGCATCCGGTCCGACGTGGCGAACTCGGCGATCTTCTTCCCCTCCGCCAGCCAGTAGGCGTCGTACTCCTCGGGCGTCGAGCCGCGTTCATGCTTTCTCGGGCCGACGCTGCCCCCCGCGCCCTGGACGAAGAGCGTCATCACGTCATTGCCCAGCGCCTGCTTGATCCCCCGCGACACCACCCCGGGCCAATCCGCGCTGATCATCTGCCCCGAGCGCGAGGTGGGATGGCAGGCGTAGCTGTAGAGCACCGCCTTCGGCTGCTCCGCCCCCTCGCCATAGAAGGCCATAACCGGAAGATCTGGATCGTAATATCCATCCTCGTTCACCCCCAGGCGGACCTTGCCCCCGAGCTCGGGATCCGCTTGACGTCGACAGACGCCGAAGTGCGCCTCACCAATGCCAAACGTGATCCGCGCCGGCTTCAGGTCCTCCAGCGCGGCCTGGATGCCCTCGCGAATCCATTGCTCAAGGCCCTTCACATATTCGATGTCCACCGGCCAGTGAGCGTAGCACTCCTGGTGGAACAGCCCCGGCGCGCAGTGGGTGTGGGACAGGTTGATGACGAGGCTTGCACTCTTCAGCCCTACCGCCCCCTCCGCCCAGGCCTTCAGTCGCCAGGCCATGTCCTTCGGGAACTTCAGCAGGTCGGCCGTGACAAGGACAACCCGCTCTCCCGCGTCATCCTCCATGGCCACGATCCGCAGGTAAAGCGGATCCATCACCCCCTCGCTCCCGCTCTTCCTGCTGGGGTAACCGGCAAGATAGATCCCAACCGGCGGGGTTACATCGCGCTCATAGAAACCAGCTCTCATCCGTTCGTCTCCTCCTAATCCAACAAGAATCCTTCCGCAGGTCTTGGAACCTGCGGGAGGATAACATCGAACCCGCTTTGGCACGCCTCGCCCACACGGCGATTATCTGCGTTGCAGCGCCTTTCCCAGCCTCTCGATCTGCTCGCCGATGGCCCGGCGCGTTCTTACAGGGGCGTCGGGGTCGGGCAGGATGTCGGTCGAGACCAGACCGCCCTTGTTCGGGATCGTCACGAGATCGTTGACTTGATTGAGCGCCGCCTCGGCGTCGGCGGTGGGGAGGCCCCTGGCCTTGGCCCGGGCGATCCGGTCGTTCAGAATCACGAAATATTCGTAATCCTCAATCCCCTCGCGCGCCTGTTCCATGCGGACCGAGCTGACCGGCCCGTCCATGCCGAGACGTTTGCCGGGGTAGAGGAGATATCCGTCGCCGTTCGGGTAGCGCACGTTGAATCGCGGCCGGTCGGGCGCGTAGGCCTCGGAAATGTATTGATGATAGCCTTTCTCCCAGGGGTCGTAGGTCCACCAGGAGATCCCCCAAAACTCGTAGCCGACGACGTGGTACTTCCAACAGAAGTATGGCAGCATCCGTTCGATGCCGCAGTAGGGTGTGTCGATGCACATTTGCCCGTCGGTGGTGAAGAGGAGGATGTCGCCGGCCTTGCGCCGCTCCTCCATCTTCTCCACGGGGAAGCACCCGTACTCGCCGATCCCCCACGCGGTGACCGCGCCAACGTAGCCGGGGACGTACCGCCACGTGCTTGAATAGGTGCGGAGGTTCGGCTCGATCTCGTGAATGAGCTTGCAATACGTCGCCAGATTATCCACGACATACTGGCGCCGGAAGTTGGGTTCGTCGGAGACGTAGCAGAGCGCCTTCTTGTCCCACCCCTTCTTGCGCAGGTGGTCCATGTAGGCGGCGAGCGACTTGCGGAGGGCCTCTTTGTATTCCGGCGTGAACGCCTCGAAGCCAAAGACCTTCTTGGGCGGGTAGGCCCAACCGAAGGTGTAGAACATGGGATGGGTGTAGAAGCTGTTCATGCCCAGCTCGTCGAGGCAGTAGTGCGCCACCTCGTCGAACCCCTTTGTATCGAGCTCGGCCTGGCCGTTCTTGTAGGAGATTTTCATCCGCGGCAGGAAACGGTCGGCGCAGACGCGATGCTCGGCCATCAGTTTATACCAGGGGCGCAGAGATTCCGGTGTTGCATATAGGCGCCGCATGGAACGGAAGCGGAGGTCGTAGATGACCCGGAGGTGTGTGTCTTTCGGCAAAGTGAAATTCCACACGTGAACGCGGAGGGGGACATCCGTCTTCCACCCGCTCTCGGTCTTGATGGCAACGCTGCCGTTGTATTCTCCCGGCGCGGCGTCCTCCGGCACACGAAGGGTGATCCAGACCGGCTGGGATTGGTTCGCTGCCAAGTCGAAGGGCTTATAAGGTTTCAACGGGTCCGGCCAATTCCCGGCCCAGCCGTCGCTCCGCGGCGGGGCCTTGGGGTAGAGGCGGTACCACGGCGGCTGGCTCGACCGATAGTAGCTGGTCGGGTAGTCGATGGGGACATAGCCGACGAGGTTTATCTTGATGTCCGTCAGCTTCTCGCCCTTGGCGTTGGCCGGCGGCTCGATTTTCACGCTTACACCGGAGAGGTCACGCGTGCTCCGAAGAACCAACTGGATCGGCTCGTACTCGTTCCGGGCCGACTGCACCTCGATCTGCTTCACCGGCTCGTCCGGGATGTCCTCGCGAAAGACCTTGACCGTCGGATTTACCAGCCACATGGCGACAGGCCCTTTCGGGGTGCGCCGCGCCCGCGTCTCCAGTTGGCCCACGATCGAGGGCAGCATGGGGCAGAAGACCACGTCGTCATGCCACAATATGCCGTGGCAGTTCATCGTCAGGTGCAGCTCCACAAATCGCGTCTCGCCGGAGGTTTGCAGGACGGCGCTGGCGTAGGTCCAGTCGGTGTCGCCCGACAGGTTCGAGTGCGTGGAGAGCGCCCACGGCCCTTTGATCCGTTTGTGATCCTTGTTGTGCTGGTGGAGGTGGAGGTTGACTTTCCCATCGACGCCCTTGGTCTTCAGAAAACCGCCATAGAGGTAGGGTGTATTCGGCTCGACGGCGATTGTTTGGCGGTGGCCGGACCAATTGGGTTTTGCCTCAGGAGGGATTTCGAGCCGGATGCACTTTTCTCCCGAATGCGCTCCACCATCTATTTGCGTCAACCCCTCGGGGGTTTGCCATTCCGCCGTGCCTTTCTCGAACGAAGGATTCTTGACCCTATTCGTGGGACTGGAGACCAGGTCGGCGTAGGAGAGGCTCGGCCCGCGCCCGATGCTGTGGTCCGAACTTACATAGAGGAAGTAGGTTTTCTCGCTTCGCGCAGGCGCCTCCGCGGGGAAGATCACGGTATGGTCCCGCAACAGGTGGGGCCGAATCTCTCCGGATGAGGCGTCCACGACGCGGATAGAATTCGGGCTAATCCTTCGGAGGGCGCCCTTGAGCCCCGCGAGGATGTCCACGCTTGCCAGCCTCTCCCGAGCGGGCGTGTCGGTGAGGTTCAACAGCTTCACGTGGAGCCGGTATTCCCACTGCGGTCCGCCGGGCCGGTCGCCCCCCAGCCATTTGTCCAGGATCGGTGTGCGGTTCAGCGCCAGAGACTCCACCTTGCCGATGGTCACTTTTACCGGTTGGATCGGGTTGAGCCGGTCGAGGCGGACGTCATCGTACCACGCCGTGCCCGTACCGCGAAGGATCGTGCCGACGGTGGCGTCCTTGGCCTCGGCGGGTGTCTTGAAACGAATCTCCAGCTCCTTCCAGTCGTATGTTCCCTCGCCCGCCTCGACGGATTGGTTCATGATCATGGGCTTGTTACCGTTGATGTGGATGAAGAATCCCGCGTGGCCCTTGACGTCCTTGCCCTTGACACAGCCCTTCAGCACATACTCTTTGCCTGCCGTCAAGGGGATCTTGTATTGAGCATATTTCACCCACGTCGGCTTGGCGCCCTCGTCAACCACGCACTTCACACAGCGCTCGCCCGAACGGGGCGACTCCTTGACCCAAGACAGATGGTGCGCGGCGTCTCGTCCCCATGTGTTCCAGCCAGCGGGTGTCCCGTCGCCGTCCTCGAAGCCGCCGTTTGCAAGGGGAACATTCGCCCGCCAGAACTCATCGACACGCTCCGCGTCGGGGTTGTCGAAGTAGACATAGTAGGAGGCGCTGCCTTGCTTGTTACACTCCACGGCGAAGGCGAGGATGTCCCCGTTGGTGAGTGTGCCCGACGTCTTGGGTCTCCTCTCCGTATCGAGCAGTTCGTAGAGTAACTCCTCGCCCTGGGCATCGCACACGCGGAGGGCCTCGATTTCCTGCCCGGCGAGGTCGAGCTGGCCCTCACCCTTCCCGACGGTGAGGGAGAGGGAATCGCCCTCGATTTTTTGGTCGGACGTGTTGCGGACTTCAACGCGGATACGGCCCTGCCAGTATCCCTTGCCGGCCTTGTAGAACCGGAGATGCCAGGGAGATGCGTCGTCTGCCTGGGTCGGGACTGCACACAGGACGGAGGACATCATCAGTGCCAGCATGATGGTCTTGCGAAGCATGGTTTTCTCCTGCGATAAGGTAATGTTCGCGCACAACCATTGCCCCGGAGCAACGGGTGGATAGGATAACCGCGTGGGAGGGGGGAACTCAATCGGAAAGTTGGGTTGAGACGTGGGCGTCGTCGAAGGTGGCCATCTCGGTGAGGATGCGCTTGGCCGCCTCGACCAGGTTCATGGCCAAGGCCGCGCCGGTGCCTTCGCCAAGGCGCATGTCGAGATCGAGCAGGGGTTCGACGCCGATCTCCTCCAGCATGGCCCGGTGGCCGATCTCGACGGAGTGGTGCGAGGCGATAATGTACTCCGCCGCCGCCGGGCAAAGCCGGGCCGCGATGAGCGCCCCCGCCGTGGAGATGAGCCCGTCGATCAGGACGGGCTTTCGATTTGCTGCCGCCCCGAGAACACACCCCGCCAGGCCCCCGATCTCGAAACCGCCGACCTTCGACAAGACGTCCATCGGATCGGACGGATCGGGCCGGTTGACGGCGATGGCCTTCTCGATGGCCGCGACCTTTCGGTCCAGGCCCTTGTCATCGACGCCCGTGCCGCGACCGGTTACCTCCCGGACGCTGCGTCCGGTGATGACGGCGGCGATAGCGGCGCTGGGTGTGGTGTTGCCGATGCCCATGTCCCCTGCGCCGAGGATGTCGAGACCCGTCGAGCACAGGCCCTCCACGACGTCGATGCCGGCCTCGACGGCCGCGACGGCCTGTTCGCGTGTCATGGCGGGGCCGGCGGCCATGTTTTGCGTGCCGGGGGCGATCTTCTTCGACACGATCTTGCCGGCTTCGGCCAGTGCGCTCAGGTCGGCTGCCACGCCCATGTCCACCACCACAACCGCGGCGCCCACGAGCCGGGAGAGGACGTTGATTGCCGCGCCGCCCGCGACGAAGTTGTGGACCATTTGGGGGGTGACCTCCTGGGGAAACGCGCTGACGCCCTCGGCCACGACGCCGTGGTCGCCGGCCATGGTGACGATGGTCTTGCGGGCGGTGGGGGGGGTGATGCTGCGGGTGATGCCGGCAAGGCGCACGCCGAGTTCGAGGAGGCGGCCGAGCGCGCCGGGGGGCATGGTGAGCCTCGCGATACGCTCTCGGGCCTTGGTTTCAGAGGGGGTGTCGGCGGGCTGGACGCGTTTGATTGTTGTGGTCAGGTCTCCCAATGTTGTCCTCCGTCTGGCTGGGACCAGGAAAATCGTCCGTCCGGCAGAGAGGGCGGGCGCGGGTTCCGAGTCGTCGGTCAACCGCGGCCTCTGGGTTTGTGGCCGGCATGATTGCGCTTGGGCTTCTCGACAGTGAAGACGTCCTCGAAGGCGGTGTGAAAATCGTAGACATTGTGGAAGTCGTCGATCGAGTCGGAGTCGCGTTTGGCCATGAGTTGATGCTGAATGAGGCGGTACACCATCTCGCCAAAATCATCGGTGCGGTAGATTCCCCATTCCTCGAGCACCGCCTTCGCCACGTAGCCGAACTGCTCCAGGGCGAACTGCCGGATGCCCTTGCAGAGCTCCTGGCCCGTCACATGGCGCTCTTCCTCTGTTTGGCTGTCGAGGTTTTTTTCGAAGAGTTTCTGGGTATAGGTCAGGGCCTCCATAAGGAAGTAATACGCCTGGGGGTCATATCGCCCATCGTCGGTGGCGATTTCGGCCAAAGTGCGCGCGAGACCGTCTGACTCATCCGCATGTGAACTCAAAGCCGTCTCTCCACAACCCAGCGGGGGTTCCCGAACACCGCCGGCAAGAACTATCCGCCGCCTTTATCTCTCGCGTTACCGTTCCGGTTGCTGTCCCTGCTGGAATTTCGCTTCTTGTCCTTTCGGTTCGAGGAGCGTTTTCCTCTGGTGCTGCTGCCATGTTTGGAGTTGGGCCTCGCCAGCTCTTTTTCGATCTCGCTGACATGGACCACCACCTCCCGCCCGCCTTCGAGCTCGACGGTGACGAACTGCGGAAGAACCTCATACCCCATCACCTCGCCGACGCCCTGCTCGATCTTGACCCGGGCGCCCTTCTTCGGCAGCTCGCGCTTGAGGTCGTCGTACATCTCGTCCTCGAAGCGCAGGCAGCACATGAGTCGGCCACAGCGGCCGGAGATCTTGGCCGGGTCGAGGGTGGCCTTTTGGTTCTTGGCCATCTTCATGGTCACCGGCTCCAGCTTCTGCATGAAGCTTTTGCAGCAGAGCTCCCGACCGCAGTGCTCGACGTCGGCGAGCAGGCGCGCCTCATCGCGAACGCCGATCTGACGCATCTCGATGCGGGTCTGGTACTCGCGGGCCAAGTCCTTGACCAGCGCCCGGAAGTCCACCCGCCCCTCGGCCAGGAAGTAAAAAATGGTCTTGGTGCCCCCGAACAGGTGCTCCACGTCGGCCAGCTTCATCGGGAGGTCGTGCTCCTTGATCTTCTGCTCGCAGAACTTTCGCTCCTTCGGGACGATCTCCTCTTCGATCTCCCTCAGGCGTTCCACGTCCTTGGCCGTGGCTTTTCGGAGCACCTCGCCCTTGTCGGCGCTTGGGCCCTCCGCCGCCTCCTCAGCAGGCATGGACAAAACTGAACCGACCTCGACCCCGCGATCGGTCCGCACCACGATCCGGTCGCCCATTCTCAGGCCGGCGAACTTGGCCCAGAACGTTGCAACGTACGCCATTGCGCCGTAGCGCACCGACACAACGGCCCGTTTCGTCTTTTCTGCAACAGGTGGGTCCAGCGTACTAATGGCAATGCCCTTTCGACATGCAACCGCTTTGCACGCATTTATGATAGCATGCGTCACCGTCGCCGGTCAAGCGTTTTCCGTGCGAGAACAATCAGCCGGTGAGCGTCGGCTTTCCTTAATACCGGTTGCCTTCCCGGGCCGCAGCACAGGTCAAGGATGCGTTCCCGGCCGGTCAGCCCCATCATCTCCTTGACGAAGTCCACCTCCTTCCGCGTTCGAGAATCGTCCCGCTTCTCGAAGGCGAACTCGTAATAGAACTTGTCGAAGAGGGCCTTGTGCCACGGCCTTTTCGATTTCCTCTTGGCCATGTTCTACCCCTTCTTGGATTTCTTTCGTGTCTTCTTGCGCGCCGCCCGCACCTTTCCTCCATTCCTTGCCACGGCCTTATTGATGGCGTTCACATAAGCTCGGGCGCTTGTTTCGACGATGTCAGTGCCCGACGCCTGGCCCATAACGACCTGCCTCTTCGCGCGGACCTTCACCGTCACCTCGCCGAGGGCGTCCTTGCCCGCGCCTACGGAGCGGATCGAGTAGTCCAACAGCGTGCCCTTCACGCCCGTTGCCCTCTCGATGGCGTTGTAAAGAGCATCCACCGGCCCGTCGCCCACGGCGGCCTCCTCTACGATCTCACCGCCGATCTTGATCCGCACCACGCCCGTCGGCGTCAGGTTGTTGCCCGAGGTGGCCTGAACGTGCTCCAGGTGGAAGGTCTCGGCCACCTGTCCCATGCGCGCGCCAACGATGGAAGCGAGCTCCTCCTCCGTGACCTCCTTCTTCCGGTCGGCCACCTGAATGAACCGCTCGTAGACCTCGTCCAGCTCCTCCTCCGTAAATTTGTGCCCGAGCATCTTGAGCTGGTGGCCGAGCTGGTTCCGGCCCGACCGCGCCGTCAGGACGAACTGGTGCGCCGTGATGCCGACCGTCTCCGGGCGGATGATTTCGTAGGTCGTTCGCTCCTTGATGATGCCGTCGGTGTGGATGCCCGACGAATGGGCGAAGGCGTTTGCGCCCACGATGGCCTTGTTCGGCTGCACAGGGATGCCCATGGTCCGGCTGACCAGACGGCTCGTGCGGGCGACCTCCTTCGTCTTGATGCCCGTCTTGGCATGGAAGAGGTCCTTCCGGGTCTTGATGGCCATCACCACCTCTTCGAGGGAGGCGTTGCCCGCCCGCTCGCCGACGCCGTTAATCGTGCACTCCACTTGCCCCGCACCGTTGGCCACCGCCGCCAACGAATTGGCCACGGAGAGGCCGAGGTCGTCGTGGCAATGGACGCTGATCGTGGCCTTGCCGCTGTTTGGCGCGGCCTCGATGACCCGCCGGATCAGGCTGCCGAACTCCGATGGGATGGCGTAGCCGACGGTGTCCGGGATGTTCACCACCGTCGCCCCGGCATCAACGGCGCGCTCGACGGCCTCACAGAGGAAGTCGAACTCGCTGCGGGTGGCGTCCATGGGGGAATATTCCACGTCGTCCACCATGTCCTTGGCCATCTTGATGCAATCGACGGCCATCTGGAGGACTTCGTCACGGGTCTTCTTGAACTGATGGGCGATGTGGATGTCCGACGTGCTGATGAAGACGTGAATCCTCGGCTTCAACCCGCCCTTCACGGCCTTGCCGGCCGCCTCGACGTCAGACTTCAAGGCCCGGGCCAGCGCCGCGATGGTGGGGCCTTCCACCTCGAAGGCGATCCGCCGTACGGCCTCCAGGTCATCGGGGGACGATGCGGGGAACCCGGCCTCGATGATGTCCACGTTGAGGCGGGCCAGTTGCTGGGCGATCTGGTATTTCTGCATGCTGTTCAATTTCGCCCCGGGGACCTGTTCGCCGTCCCGCAATGTGGTATCGAAGATATCAATTTTTCGCAATTGCGCCATGGTGACTCATCTCCTTGGTTTCGAGAGACTATGGACGAGGATATGCCTCGTATTCACCGACCGCCGGATTGGGCCCTCGTGTGAGGGCCTGGGTAGGATGAGCGCCGTCATCTCCACTGTCTCCTTCAGGATTTCTGCCGCAAGAAGGCCCACCAGCCACACGCTCAAGCAAGTTTGAGCGTGGCGCCCGGCAACCCTCCCGGAGGTTCGGTCCGTGTGTGCCACGCCCCAGGCCGCGTCTTCGCAGGCTTGAGCGTGTCCTTGCGCAACAGGCAATTGTGTAAGCTGATTATTCGACAATAACAACAAAAAACCCACCGCCGGCCGGCGATGGGTTTCGATTGCTCTTGTTTGCTATTCGATTCTCCCCGTCACCAGGTCGGTCATCCTGCTTGCAGGAGCAGGAGCAGCAGGCCAAGTAGGAGGAAGAGAACCGTTTGCTCGATTCGCGCGAAACGGGAAACAGACTCCACCCGAGCCGCCGCTTGTCGGCCTTGTGTGACACGTCGTTCCGTTATCTTGTCTCGGGAGAGATCCATTTCCACAGTCCTCAATAAATCGAACATCTCTATAATACCCTCAAATCGGCAACTTGTCAACAGGTTTTTTGGCAGGAGTTTCCCCATGGCCTCCGCCGTGTCATCGCGAGGCGCCTCGGGACGGCATAGCCGTTCGGCGCCGCCTCTTTGCTGCGAAAGGAGTCAGGCAGAGCCTGACGGATGACCCGTTCCAAGGCGGAGCCTCGGAACGAGAAAGAGGCGACGACGCGATCTCGTACGCTCGACCACCGTCGATCCGCCAGATTGCTTCGTCGTTCCGCGAAGCGTGTGACTCCTCCCACTGACAATACTGGGGTTCCGCGAGCCAAACAGAGCAAATACAATCCGTGACCTGGGTTGGGACAGATGGCGCTCCGATTCGGGGGAAAGTCCTGGTTTTTTGAAAAAACGGAAAATGCACCTGCCCCCTTTCCCGGGCCCCTGTTTCGTGCTACACTGTCTTCGGATATTCGAAGATGTTTTCAACGGGAGGAAAGCCCGCGCGATGGAGCTCTGGCAGATCATTGTCGCCATATTTCCGCTCACCGGCTGGCTCATCGCCCTGGCCATGGTCCCAGTTCTTGCGCGGCGCTGCAGCGTGGCGAAGGCGTGGGGGTGGCTGGCGGTGATGTTCGCCGCGCCCTGGGTCGGGCTCGGCCTCTATCTCCTCTTCGGCGAGAACCCCCTCGGCCGCCGCCGCATTGTTCGCTATCGCGAGGTGCTGGCCAAATCAAAGCGCGGCGATTGGTTTGTCGTGCTCCGGGAGCGCTACCCCTCCGTCGCCCTTGGCGAGAAATGGGCCCAGATCGAGAGCCTGGCGGAGTCGATGGGAGCGCTGCCGGCCGTCGGCGACAACGAGGCGTGGTTTCTCGTCGACCTCGATGAGTTCGCCCGCCGGCTGGAGCAGGACATCGACGCGGCGCAGCATCACATCCATATGGTCTTTTACATTTTTCGCGATGATAAAACGGGCCGCCGTGTGGCGGAGGCGCTGGCGCGCGCCGTCGAGCGCGGGGTGAAGTGCCGTGTGCTGGCCGATGCCATCGGCTCGCGCGCCATGTTCAAGACCTTGGCGCCCTGGATGGAAGAGCGGGGAATCGATGTGCTCCCGGCCCTGCCGATCAACCCCCTCCGGGGGCGTCTGGTGCGGATCGACCTGCGCAATCACCGGAAGATCGTGGTGGTTGACGGGAAGGTGGGATACCTCGGATCGTGGAATGTGGCCGATCCGGATTTCGGACCCAAGCGCGTCCCCGAATACCACGACATCATGCTTCGGGTGTGCGGTGCTGCTGTACATCAAGTGCAGATGCTGTTTCTCGAGGACTGGAACTCCGAGACGCAGGGGTTCCCGGACGACGAGGATCTCTTCCCCCAGCCCGAAAGCAAAGGCGATGCCATCCTCCAGGCCCTGCCGAGCGGCCCGCTCTATCCCTCGACGCCCTTCCCGGACCTGCCCATCGCGGCCATCAACGAGGCCCGCCGACGCGTCATTATCACCACGCCGTACTTCGCACCGGACGAGGCGCTGCTCCTGGCCCTGCGCCTGGCCGTGCGGCGGGGCGTGGAGGTGGACATCATCGTCCCCTTCCGGTCCGACTCCGTCTTCATCGACGCCGCGGCCCGCGCCTACTGCCGGGAGCTTCTTGAGGAGCACATCCATCTGTACTCCTACCGCCCGGGCTTTCTCCACGCAAAGATCCTGACCATCGACGACGACTTTGCCCTTATGGGCACGGCGAACTACGACATCCGGTCCTTCCGGCTTGACGTGGAGGCCAACTTCCTGATCTACTCGAAGGAGCATGTCGAGGTGCTCCGGACGCTGCAGGAGCACTACATGCAGAACTCCGAGCGATGGGATCGCGAGACCCTCGACAGCCGTCCCTTCTGGCAGAAGCAGCTCGACTACAGCGCGAAGCTGCTCAGCCCCATTCTGTAGCCCCCCTCAGACCACGTTGGGGGCGGGCTCTTGTCTGGACCGGAAGTTCGCGATAAAGATCCCGAGACCGACCAGGCCGGTGGCCACGATGATGTCCGACGTGATCGGCTCGCCGAGGATGAGCCATGCAAAGACGACGCTCGCGATGGGTGTGATGAAGCAGAAGGACGTGACGGCGCTCGGGTTGTTGTGCCGGAGGAGATAGACCCATCCCACGAAACCGAAGACCGTGGAGACGAGGATCACGTAGGCCGTCACGCCGACAAAGGTGAGGTCGATCGCCTGCTTGGGGATCGGGCCGGGGTCGAGGCAGGCGCTGGTCAGAAAGAACAAGACGCAGGAGATCGCCGCCTGCCAGAAGATGATCGCGCTGGGCGCTACGTGCTTCACGACATGCTTGGTGACAATGGTCTGCGAGCCCCACGAGACCGCGGCGATAAGGGCGAGGAAATCGCCGAAGAGCATGGTGCGGTTGAACTCGGTGAAGCTCTGGCGGAACACAAAGAACACGCCAATGATGGCCAGGAGCAGCCCGGCGACCTTGGCCCACGTGAGTTTGTCATGCTCGACGAACCAGTGCGCGGCGACGGCGGTGATGATAGGCTGGGTGTTGAGGATGACGCCCATGCGCCCGGCCTTGGTATAGGTGAGGCCGAGAAAGATGAGGCCCTGCTGGACGTAGAAGAACGCCGTCAGTGCGACGATCCACCAGAACAT
Organism: Planctomycetota bacterium; assembly: GCA_013152475.1. GTDB lineage: Bacteria > Planctomycetota > Brocadiia > JAADGH01 > JAADGH01 > JAADGH01. The sequence goes on along the minus strand of JAADGH010000051.1, from coordinate 2,660 downwards.
CTTTCGGCCGAAGCGCCACTCGATGCGCATCAACCTCATGTAGAGAAATACGCAAAGCGCGGTGATGGAGAACCGGATGCCGACGTAGAGGAATGGCGGGAGGTACCCCAGGCCGATCTTCATGAACGGAAATCCTGCGCCCCAGACGATGCAGATAAAAACCACGCCGACGAGTGAAAAGGCGGACAACAAATTCCTCCGAACAATTAAGAAAGTGCGCACTGTATAGGCTTGCCGACCCAAAGTCAAGAGCAGACTGTGGCAGGGAGGCATGTCATTGTCTCGGTGAACCGGCGGGCGTTTCTCGCGTGGGTCTGGCCGTCGTCGGTCCTTTGGAGTGCGGCAGCTATGCTGCCGCTTTCCTTGCGGGAAGCCACGCTTCCCGCTCTTTGGTTGCGGGTCTGTCGCCGTCAGGTCGTCTTTGCGGTCTTGCACGGTCGTTGGGCCAGCGTCGGGAAGCACGGCTTGCGCACTCCACAAACGGAGCCGTCAGGCGCCTGCGGCCCCGGCGACCTCCATGAACTTGGCGCTGAGGCGGTCGGCCGCGCCCTTCGCCGCCAATTGCTCCAGCGTGAAATAGGTGAGCGTCACGGCAACAAGCGGCTTGTGTTTCGGCTGGGGATGGCGGCTGTCGAAGGCCTCCAGGTTCCCGGCGGCGTCCTTCACCAGGGCCTGCAGCACGGAGAAGGCGGCGTCGGAGAGCGGCGGATCGCCGCGGTAGTTTTCCAGCCGGCCGCCGGGGCGGTAGTCGGGAAACCGGTCCACGCCGACGAAGCGGAGGAACCAGTCCGCCCGGTAGCGGCCGATCGCGCCGACGAGGCCCATGTAGTCGGCGATGATCTCGTCCAACAGGTTGTTCTGCATGGAGTCGAAGAGGCGCTTGGTAAGGTAGTGGAGGCACTCGTGCTCGCGGCGGATTACGAGGGACAAGCGCCGCCACTCCGCGGTATCCAACCCCAAATCGTGAGCCGGCACGGCGCTGTAAGGGCCGTCGCTGAGGAGGATGAACCGGTCCTGGTAGAGCGCTTTGTTGGGGATGATGTTCCACTGGAATATCAACTGCCATGCCTCTTCGGAATGGTCGGCGGGGTTCTCCTTCTCCCACTTCGCCCGCATGCGGCGGATGCGATCCCAGTTGTTGTATCCCGAGACGGTCGAGGCGCCCTGGGAGTCGGGCACCGGCGCCGGTTCGTTCCTGAGGGTCAGCGCCTGTATGAGCGAGACGAAGTCCTCGCGATGGTTCGTGATGAGGAGCGGAACGCGGCCGCCGAGGGCGGGGTGGATCACCAACTGCAGCAGGTCGGGCCGCTTGATGGCAAGGGAAGTCGCCTCGGGCAGGTCGTCCGTCGGGGCGCCTCGGCGCGTGGCCGAGCGATAGGCCTCTGTCTCGCTGATGCCGGCCTGGATGGGGAACTGGAGCTGCACGAGCCGGGGCTTCAGCGCATCGAAGGCGCCTCGCTCGTCTGCGTCGGCCGCGTACTCGTTCCAGACTTCGATGAAGGGCTCGTCGGGGAGGGGAAAGGACGGGGGGAGGACGGCCTTGCTGTGATTGAAGACATTCCTGTTGTAGGCGAGCAGTTCGCCGGCGACGGACCCTCCGGCCCCATAGGAGGCGAGGATTTCCGTGCGTTCATCTTCGGGGCTGTCACTTTGTGTTTTCATCCCACGCGCCTGACCGTGCTGCAGAGCACCGCTGTCCTTGAGAAGGAAGCCCAGTATGTCTGCCGAATAAAAACCATCCACCCCTTTTGTACTGCCGAAGGCCTGTCGGAGGGCCGTCTCTTGCGTTTCATCGCACCCGGTACCCCGCTGCGGGGGCAAAACATACGCGAGATACCCTCCCCGCGATCTTCACTATAGTGGCGCGTTGCGCCCCTGTCAAGGCTTTCACCCAGAGGAGTTTCCCCATGGTTCATGGGAAAACTCCTGTGTAAGATTCTCCTTGACAACGGCCCTTCCTTTTGTGGAAAATATGAGGCGTTGGTTCACCCGAAAGAACGCTTGGCGTTCGCCAGGCGGGAGGGGAATCGGGTTATGTTGATAGGCAGCCAAGAATTGCATGTATGCCCCACAACAGAGTGTGTCTCCTGCGACGGCGGGACGTTGTGCCTCTCCCGCTATGGTCGATTGCTTTTCTATATTTTATCGAATACCGTCTCTGCATCTGCCCTCGGACGGTGTACATCTTTGTGATGGAGGTCATTCATGAAAACGGGTAATCGCATTCATCGTGCACTCGTCGCTGAGGAACTGGAACTGCGCATCTCCCCGGCGGTCTTCACCCCCGGCACCGAAGCGCAACTGCGGGCGGACATCATCACGGCCCAGACAAACAACGAGGCCGACACCATCGACCTCAGCGGTGGGACCATTACACTCACCGGCACACGCCTCGACAACGCCAACGTCAGCGGCGATCTCGACATCAACATCACCGACGGCTTCGGCCTGACGATTCAAAACGGCACGGTGGATGCAAATGATGTGGACCGCGCCTTCCACATCATCGGCGGCACATCGATCACCTTCGACAGTCTGACCATCCAGGGCGGCGAGGTGGATGACGACGGCACGACCACCACCGACGCCCGCGGCGGCGGCATCTACAACCAGGCCGGCGCGGATATCACCCTCACCAACGTCACCCTCACCGACAACCA
>JAADGH010000219.1 GCA_013152475.1 Planctomycetota bacterium | reverse complement strand
CGAATGATCTGGCCCTGCTCGGGTATGACGTGAAAATCTACGAGGCCCTGCCAAAGCCCGGGGGCATGTTGACCTACGGCATCCCGGAGTACCGCCTGCCGAACGAGATCGTCCAGGGAGAGATCGACGACATCCAGTCGCTCGGCGTCGAGGTCCAGTGCGATACCCGCATCGGCGACGATGTGACACTCGATGATCTTCGAAACAAGCACGACGCCGTCTTTCTTGCCACTGGCGCGGACATCAGCCGCAAGCTCGGCATCGAGGGCGAGGAGGCCGAGGGCGTGATCCATGCCGTGAACCTGCTCCGCAATCACGAGCTTGGCAAGGATGTGCAGATCAACGGCCGTGTCGTCGTGATCGGCGGCGGCAATGCGGCCATCGACGCAGCCCGCACCTGCCTGCGCCTCGGCGCGGAGGACGTGATGATCCTCTATCGCCGGACGCGAATCGAGATGCCCGCGGCCCATGAGGAGATCGAAGAGGCCATCGAGGAAGGCGTCCGAATCGAGTTCCTCGCTGCACCCACGAAGGTGCTCTCCGAGGGCGGGAAGGTCACGGGGCTCCAGTGCATCCGCATGGAGCTGGGCGAGCCGGACGAGAGCGGTCGGCGGCGGCCCGTGCCGATCGCGGGATCGGAGCATACCGTCGAGGCGGACATCGTCATCCCCGCCATCAGCCAGGATGCCGATCTGAGCTACGCAGGCGGGACGCTGGCGCGGACGAAGTGGGGGACCATCGAGGTCGATGAACGATACGCCACGAACATCGACGGCGTCTTCGCCGGGGGCGACGCCTGCACGGGACCGAACACCGTTGTTGAGGCCATGGGCGCGGGCAAGCGTGCGGCCGAGAACATCCATCGCTACCTCCGAGGCGAGGAGCTGATTGCCTTCCCGAAGCTGGAACCGGCGCACTACGACGAGGTCGGCACCGACGTCGAGAAGGCGGCGCGCGTGCACCAGCCCATGCCCGACGCGAGGGAGCGCATCAAGACCTTCGACGAGGTCCGGGAGAACTTCACCGAGGAGCAGGCCAAGGCCGAGGCCGAGCGCTGCCTCAACTGCGCCGTGTGCTCCGAGTGTCAGCAGTGCGTCATCGCGTGCAAGCCGGAGGCGATCCTGCATGGCGAACAGGACGAAGAGCTGGAGATTAGCGCCGGTGCGACCGGGCTTCGAGGAGTTCGATGCCCGCATCCTGGGCGAATACGGCTACGGCCGCCTGCCGAATGTCGTCACCAGCATCGAGTTCGAGCGCATCCTCTCGGCCACCGGCCCGCACCAGGGCCATGTGCTCCGGCCGTCGGACGACGCCGAGCCGAAGAAGGTGGCGTGGCTGCAGTGCGTCGGCTCGCGGGACCATCGCATCGGCCGCGACTACTGCTCGTCGGTCTGCTGCATGTATGCCACGAAAGAGGCGGTCATCGCGAAGGAGCACGCCCGCGAGCTGGAGCCGACGATCTTCTTCATGGACATGCGCTGCTTCGGCAAGGGCTTCGAGCAGTACTACAACCGGGCGAAGGATGAGTACGGCGTGCGCTACATCCGCTCCCGCGTGTCGCGAATCGAGGAAGACCCGAAGACGAACAACCTGCTCATCAACTACGAGGACGAATCGGGCGAGCTCCACAGTGAGACGTTCGACATGGTCGTCCTCTCCGTCGGCCTTGGTCCGCCGGAGGGCGCGAAGGACCTGGCCGACACACTCGGCATCGAGCTGGACCGCTACGGCTTCGTCTCGTCCGGCGAGTTCACCCCCCTGGCCACGAGCCGCGCGGGCGTCTTCGCTGCCGGGCCGTTTCAGGGCCCGAAGGACATCCCGGAGACGGTCATGGAGGCCAGCGCCGCGGCCGCGAAGATCGGCTCTCTCCTGGCCGGATCGCGGGGCACGCTCACGGTGCCGAAGTCGTACGCGGACGAGCGCGACATCGCCGGGGAGCCGCCGCGCATCGGCGTGTTCGTCTGCCACTGCGGCATCAACATCGGCGGGGTGGTCGATGTGCCTGCTGTGGTGGAGCATGTGAAGGCCCTGCCCTTCGTGAAGCATGTCGAAGAGAATCTCTTCACCTGCGCGCAGGATACGCAGGAGAACATCAAGGCCAAGATCGAGGAGCATGGCCTCAACCGCATCGTCGTCGCCTCGTGCACGCCGCGCACGCACGAGCCGCTGTTCCAGGAGACGATGAAGGAGTGCGGCCTGAACCCGCACCTCTTCGAGATGGCCAACATCCGCGACCAGTGCTCCTGGGTCCACATGCAGGAACCCGAGAAGGCCACGGAGAAGGCGAAGGACCTCGTCCGCATGGCCGTGCGCAAGGCCGCGCTGCTCGCGCCGCTCCACCGCCAGAAGACGCGGATCGTCTACCGGGCCCTGGTCATCGGCGGAGGCATCTCCGGCATGACCGCGGCGCTGTCGCTGGCGGACATGGGCTACGAGGTGGCGCTTGTCGAGCGCGACGAGGAGCTGGGTGGCAACGCGCGGCATATCCACTACACGGCCAGCGGCGAAGATGTCCATCAATTGCTCGTGCGCCTCATCGGCCACGTGACCGAGAGCCCGAGGATTCAGATCTTCACGGCCGCAGAGGTCCGATTCATCGAGGGCTTCGTGGGCAACTACAAGTCGATCATCGGGCGGAACGGCCAGGAGACGGAGTTTGAGCACGGCGTGATCATCGTGGCCACGGGTGCGGACGAGAAGCGGCCGGAGGAATACGAGTTCGGCACGTCCGACCGGATCGTCACCCAGCGCGAGCTGGAGAAGCGACTCGCCGATGGCGACGTGGACGAGATCGAGCACGTTGTGATGATCCAGTGCGTCGGATGCCGCAACGACGAGCGGCCCTACTGCAGCCGCATCTGCTGCCAGGAGGCGGTGAAGAATGCGCTGAAGATCAAGGAGCTCCGGCCCGAGGCGCGCGTGTTCGTCCTCTATCGCGACCTGCGCACCTACGGCCTGATGGAGGACCACTATGCCAAGGCCCGCGAGCAGGGCGTGCTCTTCATTCGCTACACCCCCGAGCGCCCGCCGGAGGTGCAGGTGGCGGACGATGGCGCGGTTAAAGTCCTGGCCTTCGACCCCATCCTGCAGCGTGAGGTCCTGCTGCCCGCCGACCTGCTGGCACTGAGCATGGCCACGGTCCGGAACGAGGCAAACCTCGACCTGGCGCCGATGCTCAAGGTGCCGCTCGACAGCGATGGGTTCTTCCTCGAGGCCCACATGAAGCTGCGGCCGGTGGACTTCTCGACCGATGGCATCTATCTCTGCGGCCTGGCCCACGGGCCGAAGCTGATCCCCGAGTCCATCGCCCAGGCCGAGGCGGCGGCGGGCCGCGCGGCGGTGCTGCTGTCGCGGGAGTATCTGGAAACCGAGGCGCTGGTGTCCTACATCGATGCGCGGAAGTGCGAGGCCTGCGGACTGTGCATCGAGCTCTGCCCCTACGGCGCCATCGAGAAGAACGAGGAGCTCGGTGCGGCCGAGGTCAACCCGGCGGTCTGCAAGGGCTGCGGCGTGTGCGCGTCGTCCTGTCGCTCGGGCGCGCCGGACGTAGGCGGCTTCACCGACGCCGGCATCCTGGCGCAGATCAAGGCGCTGTAGCTCGGCTTGCGTGGCCCTCTGTCATGGCCTTTGCTTGTCTCCGGGTTCTGCCTGGGGACATGTCATCCGGCAGGCATCGCCTGCCACCTTATCGCCAATCTGTCATTCCCGTCTCGGCAAAGAGGCGCAAGCTGTTGTATTTCGGGGCGCCCTGGTCATAGCCCGACGATCTCAGTGAAGATCGACGAACCCGGGACCACCTGCCCACCGGCATTTTGTCCGATGGTCAGGCGGCCCTCGCCTTGGGCTTCTGTGCCTTCGCGACCAATCGTCCCTGAGAAACGCCCCGAAACGGTCACATCGCCGAACGCGGACGCCAACAGCGAGCCGTCGAGGTCGCCCCCGACCCGGATGCCCGCGCCAGCGGCCGAGCCAATGATGTTTACCGTTCCCCGAACATCGCCCGTTGTGGTCAGCTTGATGCCGAGGCTGCCAAGGGTGACCGTCGAGTTGGCGTCGACGCTGTATCGGTCCCGCCGCTTCTGGAGCATCATCTCGTCCACGCGTCCGTCCACGCTCAACTGGCTCTCGACCATGGACCCACCGATGCCCACTTGGCCCGCATTCCCACCGATGTGGACGGTCGAGTGATCCACATCCTTTCCGACGTTGAGGAACCCCACATCGCCGGCGATGTCCACCCGCGAGTCGGTGGTCCGTCCCTCGATGAAGCCGTCCCCAAGATTGCCCTGGATTGTGAGGGTCATCTGCGTGGACACCGTGCCGATCATGGCTGTGCCGACATTCCCCGTGAAGGCGAAGCCGGCGTTGATCGCGCCGCCGTCGGCGATGAATTCCTGCACGTCGTGACCGCCCCTGACGGACACGGCTATGTGTCCCGGTATGGAGGACGCCACGTTGCCGAAGATGGAGATCGACTCCGCGTCGCAGGTGGACGTGATGCGCGAGTCGAACAGGTTCCCCAAGAGGTAAAGGCTCTCCAGGCTGTTCTCCACGGCGATGCTGGAGAATTTCACGGCCTTGCTCTGCCAGCTTACCAAGTCTCCTATCGTAATTCGGCTGTGGTGAATCTCCCGGGTGGCCTTGACCCTCTCAGCAGTACCGTCGATGTCCAACATCAGGCCGTCGACGTGCCGCACGAACATCATCTGCGACGCATCGCCCATGATCCGGAACTGGCTTCCGTTGATCTCACGGACCGACTTGAAGAGCGACAGGTCCCCGCCGATCGTCACGTTGCTTCCCTCGGCCGTGGCGATGAAGAACATCTTGTCCACGTTCCCGCCCACCTGCAGGTCGATGTCGGCCGTATCGGCGATAATTTTCACCATGTTTACGTCGCCCTTTATGCCGACGGACGAGTTTTCGATGGTCCCCTTTGGAGCGATCAGCAGGAGCTGTCCGATGGACCCGTCGCCCAGCGTGTCGCCTATGTGCATTGTGCGACCGCCGTTGCGGCCGCCGACGCACTTGACAATCAGTTTGTCATTGACGGTGGTGTTGCTCAGGAGCATCATCCCGATGTCCGTTCCCATTGGCGCATTGCCATGGAGGTCGCTCAACGTCACGGTACCTTTGCCGACATAGATCACCTGCATCCGATCGCCGTCGGCGTCCTGGAACTTGTAGACCTTGTTGTGGCTGTTCAGGACGGCCGGAGTCGCTGTCGGCGCGTCGGTCCGGTCGATGTTGAGTGTGTATGCGACCCCCGGCTTCGCGCTCACACGGAGGGTATACTTTCCGCTCCACAAGGCACGGTAATCGCTGATCGTCTCGGAGGCATCGGTGTCGAGGTCGATGCCGCTTGCGACCAGGACCCCTGCGCTGTTGAAAAGATCCAGGGCCACGTCTCCGTTTCCCCCATCGGAGGTCACGCTGATCGTCGCCGTCTCAGCGGCGTCGAGGGTGAAGGCATAGTGGTCCGGCTTGGGTGCATAGACGTGAACGTCATCGACATACCACCCCTCGAACCAGTTGTATCGCGCGTCGACCGTCTCGAAGAAGAAGCGAATGTCGACGTTCCGGCCCGCATAGGCCGAGAGGTCCACCGGGTCGGCGGTGACCCACTCATCGCTGTCAGCCACGTGATCGTATCGCGCCAAGTCGGTCCAGCCGGCGCCGTCGCTGATCTGGAGCTTCGCGATGTCGAACTTCTGGGCGGTGTACGGCTCGGTGTCCAGGAGGTACTTGAAGTCCATGTAGATGAACGCGCTGTCTGGCAGAGAGATCTCCGGCGCCACAAGCGTTCCTGCGTTGGCAACGCCGGCGTCGATCGACCCGCCGCCCTGGGCGGTCTCGCCCCGGCCGTAGTAGAAGCTCCACTCCTGGGAGTGTCCGGCTTCCTGTCCATGTCCGTTGGACCGGTGCCAGAGGCCGCTGTTGTAGTTGTTCGCTATAAACCCATCCGCGCCGGATTCGAAGTCGGCGCGAAACTGCGTGGTGAAGTCGTCGGGGCCACTCCCCTGGATCGTGCATCCCTCGGCATTGCCGGCGACCGGCACGAACTGCCCGTCAATATCCACCGCCCCGGGAAGAACGCTCGGCGCCGTGCGGGGTTCCAGCTCTTCCACGTTCAGTCTCCGGTGTGGCATCCTTGTCATAACTCCCTCTTTTTCTCTGCGTCTGTTCGGCTTGCGCCACAGTGCTTTTTGAACTGAAGAAATATTTTCGGCGGGATGGCAGTGAGCAATGACCGTGCCTTTCGCAATAGTCCACATGGCAACGACCTCATAGGCGCCCTCTGGAGGCCCCTATAGACCCTCAAAAAAATCCGGGCGGCGCGCGCGGCCGGAATTCGGCTGAAGAAACGGAGTGCTTTTGCTTCCTTGCACGGACATCGCTGTATGGAAAACACACCAGGTGCGGTCAGAGGTCTACGCAAGCGATTACATCCTGATGCTTCTTTGGCTGGAAACCGCTCAAGGGGCACAAGATTACCAAGCTGTAAAATAATTTATCATTATGTGGTGGTGCTTCTGATAGTGTGTTTCTACAAGTTACTGCGCGAATATAGCCTCAAATCCGGAATTTGGAGGTTTTTCAACACTTTTCACCCGTCTGGCACAACTATTGCAAATAGATTTGACACATCAGGGGAGGGGCAGAACGAAACGAAAAGGAACGGATGGAGCGAGATGGAAACGAAACAAATCAGCCAAGTTATACGCGACCCTCTGGCTCATAGCGTAGTCCAGGTCATGCTGATGGCTGGGCTGGTCTTCGTCGCGCTACTTCCCATCGCGGCCTCCGCGCAGACAACCGCACAGGAGCCGATCAAGGTGCGCTGGATGGATAATTGGCGTGGCATGGAGTTCACCTTCCAGGGCGAACAATGCCGATGGCCGGAGGACATAGAGAATACGAAATTCCCCTCACCCGAGAGCGGCCCGGAGTTCCGCATCGAGAAGCACTGGCCCGTGGTTGCCATGCGGGTCCGGTGGTCCATTTCGCTAAAAGATCTACCGGCTGCGGACCTCGCGCAGGTCCTCGACCTCGCGCTCATGTATACGTGCGACGCCCAGCTTTACCATGAGGTCTACCCCGATGTCGTGCTGTCATCGTCCTGTTGTCGCCCACGACAATTCGCCGCGAAGGCGGCCGACCCCACAAACTACGATCTCGGACAGGCGATGCGCGGGCAGATCATGTCCTATCGCATCACCGCCGCTGCGGGGTTTGGTGCGCCGAACTATACGATCCAGAGTAAGATCCGTATGGGCATCAGCCGTGATGGCAAGAGCGTGTTCTTCCACGACAGCGCCGAGTCCGTAACGGCTAACCTGAAAAGCCGGGACTACCTGGTCTGCTTCCACGTGGCAGATGGGCAGCTTCGTTTCGAAGGCCGCGTGTTCTGTGTCTGCACCGATCGTTATTGGTTCAGGGGCGAGCACATGCGGCGCGTGGCGTGGAGCGCCGAGTATCTTATCACGCGCCTGTACGAAGACATCCTGCGGCAGACAACCGACGGCGGTTTCGGCCCATACCTCAGCCGAGTCCGGACGGATTTGTTGGAGCTTGCCGCCTTGTAGGCCGGATCACGGGCTTCCCACTGACCCGAAGGCTTCGACGCGATCACCGATCTTCGCGATGCGGTCGAAGTCCGCACCCGGCGGCGTGGTGTCGGAGATGCCCAGGATGAGATGGTCGCCGTCGCCAATGTCCTCGAAGAACCCATCCAGGAACACCTCGAACTCCACGTCGGACATGGAGGAGGGCAGCAGGGCCACGGAGGGGACGCCGCCCATGATCGTGATCCGCCCGGCGAAGGCATCCCGCACTTCCTTGAACGAAAGCTTCGTCATCGGCGCGGGGCAGATGGAATCGGCGATGTCGATGTGCGAGTCGATGTAGTGCTGCAGCAGGCCCGTGTTCTCGCCGTCGGTGTGCGTGAGGAGGCGCTTATCTTGCTCGTGCAGCATGGCCGCCGCCTTCGCCAGCCAGGGCTGGATGTGCTCGGCGAAGAAGGGCGGGTACTGCACCGATGCGTCGTAGTTCGCACCGATGAAAACCACCTCCGCCGGGCAGCGGCAGACGACGTCGAGCATCTGGTTCCAGTAGGGCTCGATCTGCTTGGCGAGATGCGCAAGCTCCTCGGGGTGGTCGTTCATCTCGAAGAAGAACGACTCCAACGGCATGACCTCCTTCTGGATCAGGTGCATGGGCGACGCTGCGACGCTGGCAAAGGCCACGGCGATGCCGCGGTCGCCGATGGGCTCGGCGAATTCGAGATAGCCGTCGTAGTTCGGCTCTGCTCGGGCATTCTCGAACAGGCAGCCGAGCGCGGCGTAGTCCTCGGCTGTCTTGAACGCATACTCCTCGACATGGGTGATGGTGATGCCCGCCTTGCGCATGGCTTCGTCGTAGAGCGTCGCCGTTCGCAGCGTGCCGACGGGGGTTTCATACTCGACGAGGGTCCTGTCGCCGTCACACTGCACAGAGCGTTTCACATTCTCGAAAATCGTTCGGCACGGCATGGTCCACAGGTTGTAGATGCCGAGCGCTCGGTCGATGTCGTCCTCGGGCGTGCGAAGGTCCTGGAAGTCCGGGACCACCGCATGGAACCCCATCCCCATGTCGTCGCAAAGCTCGAACAGCGTGGCGTCCTTGTACTTGCCCGGCAGTGTCCCCGCCTTCCGGTGTGCGCGATACCACAGATCGAGCCGCGGCGCCCAGGGGATTCGATCCGTCGGCTCACCCCGGATCGCCGCAAGCATTCGTTCTCTGTGCGTCATGTCACCTACCCATTTGCGAAGATCAGTCGGTCCCGCTTCTTGCAGGGCAAGGAAATCGTCTCGCCGCTGATGTTGCTCTCGATCATGCCGAAGGCGATCTCGTTGACGGGGCGGTACATATCCGGTCCGCAGTCGGGCGTCTTGCCGGAGTCGAGATAGTCGGCGATTTCCTCGTAGGCAACCAGGAACGGGCTGGCCTTCTCGGGCATGTCGAGGGTCGCAATATCGACCTCCTTTTCCTCCTTGCCCTTGCCGGTCCACGCCTTCGGCGCCCCGTAGAACGGCACGAAGGCGCGGCCCTTCGATCCGAAGACGTCCACACAGAACGCACCCGCCGAGCTCGTGCCCCCGCCGACATGGACACCGGTGGCGCCGCTCTCGTACCGGATCACGGCGCCCAGGACGGTCGGTTCCTGCTCATAGCCGTCGGGGATATCCTCCTCCTTCGTGCTCGGGCCGGTCGATGCGGCGACGGAGATGGGATCGTAGCCCGCGAACTGGCAGATCATGTCGATCTCATGGACAGAAAAAGAAAGCGGTCCGCCCTGGCAGTAGCCGACGACGGTGTGCACGTCGCCGATGAGGCCGTCCTGGATCACATCGGCCATGCGAAGGACGTGCGGCCCCCAATGACGGCTGTGGGAGACCACGATGAGCGTGCCTTTGTCTGTTGCCGCCTTGTGGATGTTGTCCACCTCTGTCAGGGAGCAGCCCGCGGGCTTTTCCAGGAAGATGACCTTGGCCGCCGAGGACTCAAGGGCGGCGAGGGTGATCTTCTCGTGCAGCGGGCCGCGCACGCAGACGGCGATGACGTCGAGCTCTTCCTCGTCGAACATCTTCTGTCCGTCGTCGTAGAGCTTGACCGGCCCCCACAGTTCGTTGAACTCCTGCCGCCGCCCCTCGTCGAGATCGGCGACGGCTGTGACCTCCACACGCTCCGACAGCTTCGCCCCGCCGGCATGGCAGTAGGGGTAAGGGTCCTCCGGCTTGGAGTAAGCATGTGCAATATTCCCGAGACCGACGATTCCAATCTTATACATTCCTGACCTTTCTGTAACAGTGTAAACGTAGAAGCGGCATCTTGCCGCTTCATGAAGAGCCTGGAAGGCTCTTCTACTTTGCCCGACTACCCCTGCATAGGGAGCGAGTGGATTCGCTTCCCTAAGTCTCCTCGTTAGGATCACGCCACGGCCTCAAGAAGGGACCAAGGTCGCGCCCGATCTCGTCGATTTCATCTTCCCCCATGAGGCCGCAATTGCGGACCAAGTTGTACTCCAATTCCGATTCCAGGAACGGCAGACCGTGC
>JAADGH010000050.1 GCA_013152475.1 Planctomycetota bacterium | reverse complement strand
GCCCATGCCGAAGCTGGAGCCGACGAAGGGCGTGAAGATCGTCATCGAGGCAGAGAATCTCGCCGGCCAGGGCGGGGGCGAGGTGACGATCACCGACAAGAAGGTCGGCGCGTCGGGCAAGGCGTTCCTCAACTGGGACAAGCCCGGGCACTTCGTCGAATACAAGTTCACCGTCCCGGCGGACGGGGAGTATTGGGTTACGTTCAAGTACTGCGCCGAGAACCTGGGGCCGGTGCGCGCGCTGGTCCTTGACGGCGCGTTCCCGGCGGAGTGCATGAAGGCGATTGACTTTGCCAGCACCGGAGGCTGGAGCAACGAGCACGACGACTGGAGGTACTGGACGGTGACCGATCCGAAAACGAACAAACCCTCTCCCTTCTATCTTCGCAAAGGTGAACACACGCTCCGTATCGTGAATGTGCAGCAAAGCCTAAACTTAGACCTTATTGTGATTCATTCACCGAATGTGCAGGTGCAGCAGTGAACAGCGGAAAGGCGCGCATAAGAAACGGCACTCCCCTTCATCTTGCGTTTGTCCTATGCCTGACTCTGGCGGTTCCGAGTTGCACGGCTCCGCAGAAAGCCACTGCGACTACCCGCGCCACCCTCGCCAAACCCAAAAGGCGTGTTGCTCACAGAAAATGGCATTGGTTCAAAAACATGTTCCTCCGGCCCGCCAAGGACCTGTTCTCCGTGCGCCGCTGGGGGGGAAGAATGATGGGCGTCCCCATCGCGGCGACGAATATCGATGCGGATGGCAACCCCGTCCATTCCGTCGTCTTTGTGAATCGGGACATTACGAAAATGACGCCGGCGGACGTAGCCCGCGGCCCGAACACGGACGACGGTCCAGTGGGCAAGATCACGGTGAAGAAGATCAAGACCTCCGGTGCCAGCCCGGGCTTTTTCGGCAAGGACTCACGCGGAATCACGTATCTGTTCAAGTTCGATATCGACGGCTGGCCGGAGATGACCACCGGGGCGGAGGTGGTTGGCAACCGCTTCATGCACGCTCTCGGCTACAACGTTCCCGAAGCGCAGATCATGACCATGCACGACACAGGCACGGAGTTCGACGGCCGGCGCTGCGCCGCCATCAAGTTCGTTCCCGGCGAGATTCTCGGCCCGTGGCCCTTCAAGGACAACCGCGATCTCCGCGAGATGCGCGCCCTGAAACTCGCCTCCGCGTGGATCAACAACACGGACATCAAGGAGCTGAACTCCCTCATGACCTGGCAGGACGGCAAGCTCAAGGTCTATCTCATCGACTTCGGCAACTCCCTCGGCAGCCACTCCATCGGCCCGAAAATGCCGGGGGCGGGGTGGGAGTATCGCTTCGACGTGGACGAAATGTTCCGGCAGGTCCTTACGCTCGGCCTCTGTGGCAAGCCGTTCTGCAAAGACAAAAAGCCCTTCAGCAAAGCCGTCGGCCTGTTCGACGCGGACTTTGATCCCCAGAAGTGGAAGCCCAACTATCCCGTTTTCCCTTTTCGCGATCTCACCGCAGACGATGCGAAGTGGATGACCCGGCGCATTGCGGCGTTCACGGATGAGCAAATCCGCGCCGCCGTCTCGGCAGGCAAGTACAGCCGGAAGGAAGACGCCGATTACATCGCCGACGTCTTGAACAAACGGCGCGACGTGATTCGGGATACCTACCTGAAGTAGGTCCGCTACTTCCCCTTCACATCATAGCAGTACAGCCGGTCGCTGTCCCGGATGTAAAGTCGTCCGCCGCAGACAACCGGATGCGCCCACGATCGGGTCTTACTTTTTTCAGGAAGACGAAACTGACTCACGATCTCGCATGCCTCCGGCGTGGCCTTGGCAAGGGCTACGACCTGCCGCTGGCTCAGGAGGTAGAGCATCCCGTCGGCATAGGTTGGGGCGCAGCGACCGATACCTTTTTCCGCCCACATCACCTTGCCCGTCTTGAACTCCAGACAGACCCAGAAGCCGCCGGCCTTCCGTGCCAGCGCGTCCCCGTACAGGTAGCCGTCCACGAGGACCACGCCGCCGTGCTGGTTGTCCATTGCGTCCGAGCTCCACACCTCCTCGGCGGAGCACTGGTCCCCCTGCACCGTCAGCCGCAGCAGGCGAGCGCCGGTGTTGCGGGTGGAAACGAACACGCATCCGTCGTGGAAGAGGGGGGTGATGGTATTTTCGTCGTAGGGTGTTACATGCTCCACCTGCCAGAGCAGCTTCCCCGTCTGGGCGTGGACGCCAACGATCGAGCGCGCCATCAGCGTCACGATCTGCCGCAGGCCCTTGTAGTCCACCAGGATCGGTGAGGCGAAACCCGGTTTTGCATCCAGCTCCTTGCACACCCACACCGTCTTGCCGTTTTTCTTGTTCAGCGCGACGATTCCCGCTTGCGGGCCGCCGGGGGTGCAGATAAGGCAGTCGCCGTTGATGAGCACCGACTCCGCCTTGCCCCAGGGCCGCTGGCGGCCGCCGAATTTCTGCATGATGTTTACGGCCCAGAGCTCCTTGCCCGACTTCGCGTCGAGGCAGGTCACACGGCCGTTGCCGCTCTCGTGATAGAGGCGTTCGTTGTCTATGGTCGGCGTGGCGCGTGCGCCGGGGTAGGCCTTCGCCCAGGCGGGGCCGTTCTTCGTTTGCCATTGGATCCTGCCGTCGAGATCGAGCGCGGTGATCGTGCACGTGCCGTTGATTTCGCCGGCGGTGTAGATTCGGTCATTCACAATTGCGACACTCGCATATCCGTGGCCGATGCCCGTGGCCGTCCAAATCAACTTCGGTCCGTCGGCCGGCCATTCCTTAAGCAGGCCCGTCTCATCGGATTTGTTGTCCCGCCGGGGGCCGTGGAGCTGCGGCCAGTCGGCGGCGCACACACAGAAGGCAACCATGACCATCCCCATCAATCCCACATGCGACCGTATCAAGAACCTCACGCGTTGCTCCTTTCGACTATCGCCATGAAACCGCGCCTATATCCGCTCGATCATGGACTCCACAAAGGACCTTCCTTCCTTGGCCGAAACGTCTGGGCGGCGCGGGCGAAGCTCGAAGACACCGGCGCCGGTGAAGTCGATCCGCTTGAGATGGGTGAAGAGCAGTTTCCAGTCTCCCCCAGGGATAATGCCCGTCCCGGGGATGTAGTGATCGAAGTGCGGCAGGCGGTCCTGCAGGTGCAGGTGCACGATCCGGTCGCCCATGATCCCCAGCACCTCGGGCATGGTGAAGCCGTCGTTGTAGACGTGGCCCGTGTCGAGGCAGGTCTTCAGGTTTGGGACTTCCGGCAGCGCCCGGCCGATGGCGTGGGCATCGCCGTTTTCGATGGCGAGGGTGACGCCTTTGTCCTCGGCGTAGTTTACCACGTCCCTCATGAGACCGTAGTCGGGATCGGACTCGCCGACGCCTGTGGAGCAGACGTGCGCGACGATGGTGTCTGCACCGACGTAGGCGGCCGTGTCGATTTGCTCGACGTTCTCCTCCCACGTCATGGCCCTTCCCCTCGGCATGATCGTGTGCATGCTCACGTTCATGTCTTCGACGAGGGCCTTCATTCGGTCCCGCTGCGCCGGGCTGAACAGCCCCGTCTCGTTCCGCCATTGGTCCCACAGCTCCGCGCCGAATCCGAGGGCGCGTATCTCCGCGATGGCTCCTTCGAGCGGGGGGCAGTTTGCGTAATGGATGTAGTTCCACAGGCTCATCCGAAAGTCGATGTGCATAGCTCTACCTCGCGGTTTCCAGTTTTACCGCCCCGCCGAAGCCCTTCGGGCCGGAGACGATGCTATTGTCCGTGAGACCATAGGCGCGGGCATCGAGGGTCCGGTCGCCCGCAGCGTTTCGTATTTGCGAAGTGTCCAACCGGTCGCAGTGATAGAGCGCCACCGTGCCTTCCCCGCTCTCCGCGTAGGGCGCCGAGGGCGGCTCATTGAATGTCCGCGCCACATTGCTCAGCCGGATCTCGTCCAGATCGGCGTCAAGGAACTGTGTGTATCCACCGGCATAGCGACCGATAAAGACATCGACCGGAACCGTCCGAATGCTCGGCGGGGCATCGCGTTCAGACGGGTCGGCGTGGCCGTTGATATGGATCCGCATTCTGCCTCCCGCCCCCTCCGCCACGCACGCGACATGGACCCACTTCCCGATGGGCAGGGCCGTCTTCGACGTCAGCGCCCGCTCGCCGGCTTTGCTGCCGAGGCGGAAGACGACGCGCCGCTGATCGTTGATGTAGATCTCCCACCCGCGGCCCGTGTCGTTCGGCAGGGTGTGATCGTATTTTGAGATGACCCGGCCCGCGCGTCCCTTCTGTATCGAGCGAAGCCGGATCCAGAAGTCAATGGACAGCATGGCATTCGCGAATGCGAATGATGGATGATCGGCAATCTCCAGGCAGGTCTTCCCCGACATGATCGATGTCGAGTGCATCATAACGCCGGTCAGATACTTGTCGTTTTCGATCCGGCGGGTTGCTCTGCGATCACAGGCGGTACCCTGAATGAACAGGCGCACCCCCGCATCCAGACATGTGGGGCCGTACTGATTGGCCACGGCTTGGTCGATGGGCGGGACGTTGAACTTCTCCTCCTGACTGCACAGGTAGCCCTTCTCGACGTCGCTCTTTGCCCGGTGGTTCGGATAGAGCCACTTGCCGGAGATGACGCCGACGACGAGGTCATCCACCAGGCGATCCTTCACGATAGCTCGCCAGTCAAGGAACATGTTGCCGTACGGTGGGCCGATCCGGTCGCCGATGGGGATGGCCGCCGCGATGAGTTTCTTCGGAAAGCGCGCCCGCAGCTCGCGGAAGAACTGCACCAGGTACTCGCCTCGCAGCCGCCGCCACTTCTCCTTGTCGAAGTTGTGCGTCCGGATGTCCACGCCATAGCGCCGCTTGAACTCATCAACGATGGGTGGGTTGAACCCGAACTGATCGGCATGCCGCGCCGGCTCGGAGTGGGTGCGGGTGCAGATGTAGACGCCATCGAAATCATACCGGTCGAAGAGCTCGGCGATCTGATCCAGCTTGTGCCGGCGCACCTCGGAGTAGCCATACTCGCATACACCGTATTGCCGCTGCTTGCCTTCGCGATCGACAACGAGATACTCCGGGTGCTCGGCGGTGAACCGCGACTGCCACGGAAACGGCGCCTTGCCGCCGTAGAGTACGCTCGGCGGCGATCCCATGTCGTAGATCGTAAGATACATGAAAATCTTCATGCCGTTTGTATGGGCCTGTCGGACCGCGGCGGCGGCACAGTCGACGCGCGACTCGATCTCGTCGAGGGCGTCGTAGTACTTTGTCGCCGTGCCCTTTGCGCGAATCATGTACTTCGCGATGATCTTCGATGAGATTCGCCAGTAAACATGCCGCACGCCGAACTGCTCCTTCCACTGCCGCATGGCCTCGGCAATCTTCTCCTCCGTGTCGAGCTTTCCCAGGCCCTTGAAGACGACGATGTGGTCGCCCCAGCTTACGTTGATGGCGTTGAACTTGTCTCCGCCATCGGCGGCGCCGGTCATGGCAAGGAGCACCCCTATAAGCAGAAACGTGGTGAGTCGCGGCATTCTGATGTCCTTCATCTTAGGGTCGGCTCACATTCAATAATCGCTCTCCCTTGAACCGAATAGCCCCGCCATCGACGGAAAACGATGCCGAGGGCTGCCCTTCCTGGCCCAGCTTGACGGCAGCCAGCTCGGCGTCGGTGGATACGTCGCCGAACTTCAGCTCCCCTTCGCCGGCACGCATGAGGGCGATGACGCGCCCGGCCTTGAGGTCGGCTTCGAGGGCATAGCCCCCGTCGATGCGATGGAGCGCGGCGTTCGCGGGTGGCGTGTCATCCACCCGGTGCGGGCGAATGAGGGTGACGAACTCGACCTGCTTCATCGGCTCCGGCGGCGTCGCCGTCAGGTGCCACTCGACCAGCTTGATCCGCGGGCGCGGCGGCGTGTCGAACTTGTCGGTGAGCGACAACTTCAAGTTCTTGGGCGCGAGAAACGACACCCGGCACGCCGACTTGTTGTTGACCACACGAATGTCTTCTTGCCCGTTCACCTTCATCTTCGTCGGCGCATGCAGCCGCCACTCGAAGCTCGACGGCTTCGGCGTTTCAAGGCGGTCATAAATAACGATCAGTTCAGGTTTTACGAATAGGATGCTTCGCGTGAATCGCTTGACCAAGTCGCCGTAGGCCGTGCTCGCGTCCCCCTGAACGAAGTCGAAGGCGTCCGACGTGTGAAAAGCGGTGATCTCGCCGAGAGGTTCCTGCGAGTGCTTCTTCTGGCTTTCGCCGTTCACGGTGATGCTGTTCACCGACTTCGTGTGCCACATCCACTCCTTGTGGTGCTTGCTGCCGTAGCTGTCGCGCCGGCCGGTGCGGATGAGCAGCCGCTCGCCGAAGACGTAGAGCAAGAATGCGTTCTGCGACTCATACCCGTGGCTCTGGCTGCCAAAGGGACTGCTCTTAAAGATGATCTCGACGTTGTGCTTCGCGTCCATGATGTTCGTGTTGAGCATCGCCTGCCCCGTGCCCCGGAACACGCGGGAGCTCGGCAGATCGACCGGCGCCTTGGCCTGCACCGTCGGCAGCGCGCCGCGGATGAACCCGATGTACCCGCTTTCCTGCTGCGGACCGCCGTGCTCATCGACATACCACTGCCAGTACGGGTTCCTGGCCTGTGCGGCGAAGACGGTCATGAGTTTGCGGTTGTGCGACGACGTCCGCCACGCCGTCAGGTCGCCGAAGCCGCCGCCCTGCGTCCCCGGCGGCTGGAGGTACATGGGGTAGTAGCCGACCTTTGAGAAGTAGGGTTTCTTGTAGGCATCGATGCCCATCGCCACGCGCATGACATCCGCCCACCAGGTGAATCGGCCGATGTAGCTCGACCAGTAACAGCTCCCCTCATGCCAGCCGCCGTCGTCGTCGCACCAGACGGGGTACATGTTGTAGAAGACGTTCATGGCAAACCAGACCCACTCGTCGGCCTCGGGTATCTCGTCCTTGAAGGCGACGCCGATCTCGCCGAGGAAGTGCCAGGCGCGGTTCGAGTGGCTGGCGTAGGGGCGCCACAGGTGGCGTGGGCAGAGGTGGCGATACATTTCCCTGCCGCGAACCGTCATGACCTCGCGGCACTTGGCCTTCTCCTCGTCGGTGAGGAGATCATTCACAAAGGTGTATGTTCGCGAAAAGAAATAATTGTACGGCATGCCCGCCTCGTCGTTGTAGCGATAGCCCGTGCTGCCCTTCGGGTCCCATTCGGCGGCGGCTAAAAGGAGACGCCTGGCCATCTGGCCATACTCCTCCTTACCGCCGAGCAGGCGCGTGAAGGCGAGCGTCGCCGCGCCGTTGAGCACGTGAGTCGTGTAACGACGATTGCCCCACCATATCTTTCGCCAGGGGTCGCTGCCGCGCTTCATGCCCTTGGGGTATTTCGGCGGCTCCTCGGTGGGGGGCGGGTTCTTCATGATCTTCTCGCACTGCTTCACGAGCGCGTCGAACACCGGCTTCAGATCGCCCTGGGCGTGCTTTCGCAATTCCGAAATTTGCTCCGGCCGGACGAAGAGCCGCGGGTGCTGCTTCGGGATGCGCCCCAACAGCTCCTCCCGCGCCGGCATGGGGAAGGCGATGGCGTCCGGGCCGATGGTGAACGATCGCACCTTGCTCCAGTCGGACCTCTCGCCCTTCTTGTTCACCATGCGGAATCGCCAGTGCCATGTTCCCTGTTCGAACGTCTTCGACGGGCAGTGGCAGTTGTACTTGAGCCCTTCGATGCGGTATGCCACGTTCGCAAATTTAGCATCGCGGGCGACTTCGAGGTCGTAGCTGGCGGCGTTCTTCTGCGGACGCCACACGAACCCCGGCGGGTTCATGACGCTGTCCTTCCCATCGAACGGTCGGAAGCCCCACTCGCCCGGCCGGGCCGGATTCTCATCCAACGACAACGCTTCACTCGACGAGCCCATGATGAAACATCCCAACACAACGGTGGCAAAGGGAAACGCAACAGCACGGCATATCCTCATATTTCCTCCTTATTTCCGGTGTAAGCGTTCTACGCAATGTAGAAGCGGCATCTTGCCGCATCCAGAAGAGCCTGGAAGGCTTACGTCGGCCGTCCATTGTCTGGGACGGGGTGGCACGGCTTGCTCGTCAATCCGTGTTCGTCTTCACGGGTTGCAAGCAACCTGTGCCATCCGTGTAAGTTCTGTTGGCGGACGGATCGCCCGCCCTACTTCCGTTCATCGCTCACCGACGACCCGAGCCTCACCTCATCGCCGGGGCTGAAGTCCATGACCCAGACGCGGCAGCGACCGTCGCCGTCGGGCAGTTGTTCGAGGTCGCCAGCATCTTCGCTTTCGTGTCATAGCCCTTCGGCAGCAGCCGCCCGCACTGGGGGCTTTTTTGCCTGCCGATGGAAAACATCTTGGGGGCGACAATCTTCTTGATGCGTTACATCGTCGAGCGTAGATTGTTTCCGACCAAACCACGCATGACCTTAGTCGAAGGACGGGGGCTTGTCAAGCGCAGAGAGGTTTTTCTGTATGCCCTCCGGTGCGGGAGGAGCCTACCCCTTTGCCGCCGTGAGCTTGTCTTTGAATTGCCGCACGGCAGCCGCCACATCCTCCGCCGCGATGATGGCAGAGCTGACGGCGACGCGGGTGCAGCCGGCGGCGATGATCTTGTCGAGGCGGTCGAGGGTGATGCCACCGATGGCGAAAAAGGGGATGGTGATCTCGCCCTTCACCTGCCGGATGAAGTCCACACCCACGCCTTCTTCATATCCCTTTGTCGACGTGGGGAAAATAGGTCCGACGCCGATGTAGTCGGCGCCGTCGGCCTGAGCCTGCCGGGCTTGGTCGATGTCGTGGGTCGAGACGCCGAGGATCTTTCCCGCGCGGAGGATCTTCCTGGCGCCGGTGGCGGGCAGATCGTCCTGACCGACATGCGCCCCGTCGGCGCCGGCGAGCTTCGAGATCGACACACGGTCGTTCACGATGAACAGCACACCTGCCGCGCGGCACCGGTCGCGCATCTGGCGGGCAAGGTCCAGGAACTCGTGGTCGGACAGGTCCTTCTCGCGGAGCTGGATGGCGTCGGCGCCGCCCTGGATCGCCATGTCAGCGACCTCCAGCGCAGGGCGGTTTGCCACTGAACCGGTAACCAAGACGTAGAGTTGGGCTTCGGACAGATTGCTCATAGGCCGTCTCTCATCAGGACGGAGTTGGACCGAACAGACAAAATCTATCAGATCACCCCCGCCATATCAATGGCTTTCTGCCCGCCCCCCTGCTGCAAAATCCCATACAACCTACTGGACATACGGTGCGCTTTCAGAGATGACACAACGCGGGCCATAGGGAAACTCCTGTGCGAAAACTCCTTGACAGAATGTATAATTATTGCATAAACTACATAGTTTCGGGTACTTAGTTCCTGTTGCGGAAACGTAGCCGCAAGCTTTATGCCCGCGCGATTTGTCGTGAGACACCCGAAGGACGCAGACGAAAGCCTGCGCCTACAAAGCCCCGCACTTTCGAGGGCTTTCCGCAACAGGAACTACTTATGTCCTTTCTCATTCGTTTGACCTGAGCACGGAGAAGACGAGACAAGTAAAGATGGATGTACTGCAGCAAATTCGCTACGGACCGGCAAGAGTTGCAGGGGGATACACCGACCGCATACTCCGTGTTGACCTGAGCGCGCAGGAGATCACCATCCAGGAGCTGCCGCCGGACTTCAAGACCATGTATGTCGGCGGCCGCGGCTACGCCCTGAAGGTGATCTGGGACGGCACAACGCGAGACACCCGCTACGACAGCCCGGAGAACATCCTGGTCATGTCCAGCGGGCCGTTGGGCAACGAGCCGGGCTTCCCGGGCACGGGCAAGTTCATCGTCGGCTCGATCTCGCCCCTGACGGATACCTTCATCGACTCGAACGTCGGCGGGCACTTCGGCCCCACGCTGAAGCGCGCAGGCTTCGACGCCATCGCCGTGTCCGGTATCGCCGAAAAGGACGTGGTCATCATCGTGGACGGCGATGCCGGGACGATCACCATCGCCGCCGCACCCGCCTACGACGACGAGGTCGACGGCGGGGCGCTCTCCTTCGGCGAGCAGTTGCTGAAAGACGTGAACGGCGGGGAGCACTGCGACAAGGTGGCCGCCGTGACCGCCGGGAAGGGCGCGTGCCATGCCCGCTTCGGGATCATCAACAGCCTGTATTTCGACAAGAAGCGGGGCCGCATCCGCTCCAAGCAGGCCGGACGGGGCGGCACGGGGACGGTCATGCGCGTCAAGCGATTGCGCGGCATCGTGGCGCGGTCGAGCCTGTCGAAGGCGAACGGGAACAACGCGGTCGATCCGAAGGGCGTGCGGGAGGCGGGATCGCAGTTAAAGCGGGTCGTCTGGGACTGCGACGCGAAGCAGCTCCACCTGTCGGCGTGGGGGACCACGGGCCTGTCCGAGTACATGGACAAGTTCCACATCTTCCCGATCAACAACTACCAGTATGGCCAGCACCCCGACTCGAAGAAGATCTTCGCCGAGGTCTTCCTGGAGCGATATTTCAGCAAGAAGCTGCCCGACGGGTGCTACTACGGGTGCAATCTCGCCTGCGCCAAGGGCGCGGAGGATGTGAAGCTGACGCGCGGGCCGCAGGCGGGCCGGAAGGTGGGCATCGACGGGCCGGAGTATGAGACCGTCGGCGCCGTCTCGTGCATGGGGATATTCGATCCGCAGTTCGTGATGGAGTACAACTGGTACTGCGACGAGTATGGACTCGATACCATCTCCACCGGCGTGTCCATTTCGTTTTTCATGGAGTGCTTCGAGCGCGGGTTCCTCACCGTTGACGACGTCGGCTGCGAACTGACCTTCGGCAACATCGAGGCCGCCGACCGGCTGCTGCACGAAATCGCCAACGGCGAGGGCTTCGGCAGAATCGTCGGACAAGGCGTGGCCCGGGGAAAGAAGTGGGTGGCGGAAACATACGCATCAAAGAACGGCACAACGGAAGCCGAGGTCACAGCCGAACTGAACAAATTCGGCATGGAGGTGAAAGGGCTGGAATTCTCCATGTACATCAGCAAAGAGTCCCTCGCCCAGCAGGGAGGCTACGGCTTTGCCCTGAAGGGCCCGCAGCACGACGAGGCGTGGCTCATCTTCATCGACCAGGTGCACAAGGAGATTCCCACCTTCGAGCAGAAGGCCCTCGCGCTGAAGTGGTTCCCCCTGATCCGCACGTGGTTCAATGCCACGGGGCTGTGCAAGCTGCCGTGGATCGACGTGCGCAATCCGGAGGCCGCCAGCACCCCGGAGCCGGCGAAGAACACCCCCTCGCTGGCCCATTACGTGAACTATCTGAACGCGACGACCGGCAGCAGCAAGACGCTCCAGGACGTGCTGGACGATTCCGAGCGGCTTTACATCCTGCAGAAGCTCATCAACGTCCGCCAGGGCAAGGGGACGCGCAAGAGCGATCTAATCCCCGCCAGGGCCATGGGGCCGGCCTACTTCAACGAGTACGAGGCCCGTGCGGAATATTACGATGAATGGTTGAAAGAGCAGCTCGGGAATGATACACTACCCGCTCGTCCCGAAGAGCGGCGCCGGCTTTTAATGGAAAAACGGGCCGCGGCCTATCAGCGGCTCTGCGACGTGGTGTATGAGGAGAAGGGCTTCACGGCCGATGCGATACCGAAGCGCGAAACCGTGGAGCGGTTCGGTCTATTGGACGAGCAGGCGGCGAGGCTCCTCGACGAATTTGGCGTGTAAGGCAGTACGGACAGAGACACAGATGACGGACCTGAGAACACTAACACAAAAAATGGTCGTCTCGATCGACTTCCACGGGAAGCACCGTGCGATCACGAGTGTGGATCGCATCGACATGCCCATCACCGACCGCACGCGCGTGACGGACGCCCTGGACTTCGTGCGGCTTCAGTACCCCGACCTGCACCTGGACGAGAGATCGGTCCTCGTCACCGTCAACCACGAGGTCGTGCCGCTCCACCGGCCGCTTCAGCACAACGACACCGTCTCCTTCCTCCCCCACATCGGCGGGGGGTAATTCCCCCCAATCGCCTCTTTATTCGACCGCCTCGCGCAGGGCGGGCGGAATCTCTACTGTGTCGCCCAGCTTGACGCCGTTTCGCCCGAACCAGCCCTGCGGAACCTCCAGGACAAACGCCACACGGACTTTGGAGCGGTGCGACAGCAGCGTCTCCGGCGCCATGTCCTCGATCTGCGTGATCCACCCGTCAGACCGGATGAAGGCGATGCTCAGCGGGACGTAGGTGTTTTTCATCCAAAACGACTGATACTCGTCGTCCGGATAGACGAACAACATGCCCTGGTCAGGCGGGATGGTCTTTCGGTTGGACAGACCGAGCCGGCGCGTTTCCGGAGTGTTCACCACCTCCACCTTCAGTTCTTTGCCGCCCACTTGGATTACGTGCAGTTTCTTGGAGGCGGATTCGGGCGTCTTGGAGGCAGAGCACGAGCAAAGAGCCATTGCACATGCGATCGCGGCAAGCCGATGGACCGGAACTCTCGGCGCACCCATGGCGGCACTCAGAGCTTGGCCGGGGGGAGGTAAAGGATGGAAGGCGTCTTTCGGGCCCGATGGCCGGGCGCCTTGAATTCCGTAAAGGGCGCTCCGCCCGTTCGCCGCGGGTCGTGGCCCTCGCGCCACTTCAAGGTGCCGTAGTCGTAGTAGTACTTGTCCTGGTATTCAAGCAGGTCGGCCCCGCGGGCCGGCAGCGTCCATGCCTCTCCCCAGATGCTGATGGCGGGGGTGCCGAAAAGGTCGAAGGGGAGGACGGCGATGCGGAAGAGGGTGGCGAAGGCCTCCATGTCGTCCTTTCCCTGGATGAAATCCCTCTCCTGGCATAAGACAGGGCAGGCCAGGAGCGCCAGAGCGACGAGTGCTGCAGTCAGGTTTTTCCGCATGGTCCGTCTCCGTGTGCTAAGAGGCGTTCACCGAATGTTTTTATTATTATGCATCGTAGGATGTGGAAAGTCAAGCCCGGAATTGCCAAATTGAGGGCAAGGGCGAAACCCAAGTGAGCATGGTATATCTGTTGAACAGACTGATGCCCCCCCACGGTGAGCGCGACTGACTATGGTTTGAAAGTACAATGATGCTATGATCTCAAAATAAATTTCATCTTTCCAAAACTGCGGAAGGTAGGTTAACGAGGAACGAAAACCATCGTAGAAAAGAAGGGGAGCTTTTTCACAAGGGCGCCGCTTTTCATTGACTCCCGGAGGGTTTCTCGGCCAGAACAAAGGCGCGGTCCGAAAACTCGGCTATGGGCACGATACGGACACAGTGCAATCCCGCCTGCTCCACCTCTTTCAGAATGTCACGGTGGTTGCAAAATCTCTTGATGCTCTTCCCGTGCTTTCGCTTGTGCCGGAATTCGGCGATCCGTCCCTTTAGGGTTTCTCTGGTCTTGTATTCCACAAGCACGTACCGCTCCGAAGCGCAAGCAAAGGAGCGAAGCAGATCGCCCCGCGCCTCCCGGTCGAAATAATAGGCAAAGCGGATGGAGGCAACGAGCTCGGCAGACTGGGGCAGGATATCCCCAAGATGGAAGGCGTCATCCCTCAGGATGGCCCCCTCCGCGTGCAGGCCATGGTGCATTTGATCCGCCGCCCGCACCATCGACTCCGACAGGTCTACGCCAATGATACGGAAGCCCCAGGACCGCCAATAAGGAAAAAGGCGTCCCGGACCGCATGGCGTGTCGCAAACGGTCCGAATCCCTTTCACACCGCGAAGGCATCGGCTCAGGGCCATCCTTTCCCCAAGCCGTTTGACCGGGCCCAGAAGAGGACCGCCTCGCCGACAGAGCAGGTACTGTTCGGGATTGTGAAACAACGGAAATGTCGATCGCAATTCCATGCGAGGTCCGTTCCTCGTGCGAGGCACTGACACAATGTCAATGTAAGACAAAACCTCTTCCCACCGGCAGAGGATCACCCTCTCCACTAATAAATTAGTTTATCCCAAAGGAGGTTACGCCATCGTTACGAAAACATTATAAGTTTCTAATCTCGCCTTCAGGTTCCCGGCAGTTTCTGGGACACCTGGAAATCGGGGACAGTATATTCTTTAATTCAACATTTTCTGGGGTTCAGGTTTGCTGAAACTGCAGGCGTGCGGTATACTCCTCAAGGACAAGGAGCGTTTGGGGGCGGAAGGATTATTTTCCTCTTAAATAGTATACTGCCCCCGAATATCCCGAATATCGAATACCGGAATATCGGTTCGAGCACGGAAATCAAGGCTACTTTGACAGCCAGCTTCGATAGGCGTCGATGTTCGTCCCTTCTTCCTGCGCCTTCATCAGCTCGAGCGTTGCGTCGCCGATCTTCCCGGCGAGGTGGTAGAAGATGGCGCAGCGCAGGTACAGGTCGCCCACGCTATGTTTTGTGGTGAATCCACCCTTCTGGGCCAGTTGGTTCAGCTCCTTCGCCTTCAGTTCGGCCAAGGGACGAGACTGGCGTTTGCCGGCGATCTCCATGGTAATCACGCCGTCCTCGACGCCGACGAGGGTGGACCCGATGCCGCCGACCTTGAACTTCTTTCCCTTCAACTCTTTGCCCCCGGCGTAGACGGCATCCATATACTCTTTCAGGAGGTCGATATCCTTTTTCTCTTTTTTGATCTCGTCCTGGATGTCACCGAAGTCGGGGTTGATCATCAGCTCGTCCAGCGCGTTCTTTGCTTTGTCGTACTGCCCCTGCAAAGCCGTCTTGTAGGCCGGGCCGGCGGCGTCGCGATAGGCCATGAAGAGCGCCTGCCTCTTGGCCTGGTCGGCCTTGCCCCGTTTGGCCAGCTCGCTGCGGAGCTGTTTGATCTTCTTGTCGAACTCGACCTCTTTGAGCAGTTCGTCGGGGAATCGCGCTTGGATCTTCTCGGCGAGGTCGATGGCCTCGCGGATCTTGTCGGCGGCCACGAGGGTGGACATGGCGTCGCACTGGGTCTTGAGTTTTACCTTGATGTCTGCCAGGTCCTTCTCGCGCTGCTCCTCTAACTTCTTCCACTCCACGGCGAATTTGTAGTTTTCGGGGTAGAAGGAGTAGACCTTGAGGAGGCCCTTGAAGTCGTTCTGCATCAGCCGGACCTTGCGCATGTCCATGATTTGACGATAGGAATCCTTTGCCTTCGGATGGCTGGGGCCTTCCTCCTTGGATCGGATTCGGTGGTCGCCAGGCCCCCCGGCGCTGCTATCGGTCAAGTCTTTGGGTACGAACTTGGGGTTTTCCGGCATGACAAACTTCGGGCCGGTGTCCTGGGTCTGCGATTGCGGCAGCGGCTGTCCAATGGTGATGTTCAGCTTCTTCTGGAGATCTTTGATCACCTCGGGATGCTTTACCGCGTAGAAGATACCGCCGCCGAGGGCGACAAGCAGGACAAACCCGAAGAGCGGCCCTGCGACCTTTCGCCGCCTGGGGGCGATATAGCGCAATTGTTCCACGGCCTGGAGCTCCTCGGGCGGGATGTCGATCTGCATCCCCGCCGCGGCCTGGGCCTCGACCGAGCCGCTGCGCTGCTTGATCACATACTCCAGGTCTTCGATCAGCTCGGCGGCGACTTGGTATCGCTGGCTT
Source organism: Planctomycetota bacterium (assembly GCA_013152475.1). Lineage (GTDB taxonomy): Bacteria > Planctomycetota > Brocadiia > JAADGH01 > JAADGH01 > JAADGH01. Next base: position 17,957 of record JAADGH010000050.1, on the reverse strand, counting down.
CGATCCCGGGCCAGCATCCGATCTATGATCTGGCAGGTCTCGTCGGACAGGCCGGGGTTGAGCTGCTTCGCGGGGATGGGGTTGGTGGTAAGGCGCAGGTCCACCGTCTCGCGCGGGGTCTTGCCCTCGAAGGGCAGCCGGCCCGTTACCATCTGGTAGAAGCTCACGCCGAGGGAGTAGATATCGCTCCGGCTGTCCACGTCGGGCTTGCCGAGGGCCTGTTCGGGCGACATGTATTCGGGCGTGCCGAAGACAAGGCCCTGTTTGGCCCGCGTCGCGGTCCGCTCCACGCGGCGGGCGAGGCCGAAGTCGGCGAGCTTTGCAATCCGGTCCTTCGTGATCATGATGTTGCTCGGCTTGATGTCGAAGTGGATGATGCCGAGCTTTTCTGCGGCCTGGATCGCGCGCGCCGTCTGGCACATGATTTCGAGGCAGAAATCCTCCTTGAGGACCTTCGACTTCTGAAGCAGGTCGTCCACGGTCGGCCCCTGGACGTACTCCATGGCGAAGTAATGGTAGCCGTCCTCCTCGCCAACGTCGATGCTCTGGATGATGTTCATGTGGCTGAGCTTGGCGGCGGCCTTGGCCTCGCGGTGAAAGCGCTCAACGAACTTCTTGTCTTTGGCCAGCTGCGAGGACAGGACCTTCAGGGCCACAATGCGATCCATGCTGACCTGACGCGCCTTGAAGACATTACCCATGCCGCCCTTGCCCACCTTGCCGATCAGCTCATATCCCCCCAAGCGGGGCAGGCCACTTGATGCATTCGCCACGAAGTTTCCTCCCAAATCTCGAATTCCGAATTTTGATTGTATTATAGATTTCTTTCCCATTTTTTGCAACAAATTTCGCGGTAGCATCGTAACCTCGCAGGGGACGTATAGAAACTCGTTGCTTCGTCAGCCGGATGAGGTATAATGATTTGTTCACCATCGTGTCGCACAGGTTACTGCATGGAGGAGGAAAGGATGCTCAGAAGAAGGGCGTTCGTAGGAATGCTGTGTCTGGGGCTGTGGGTTCTGGCGGGGCCGGCGGTTCGCGCCGACGTTCAGCTTCACGGTCTGTTCACCGACAACATGGTCCTGCAGCAGGGCATGGAGGCGCCCGTGTGGGGAAAGGCCGATGAGGGGGAGAAGGTAACGGTGACCTTTTGCGGTCAGACTGTTTTTGCAAACGCGAAAGACGGCAAGTGGATGGTCCGCCTGAAGCCCCTCAAGGCCGGGGGGCCGCACACGATGACCGTCGCGGGAAAGAACACCATCGAGATCAAGAACGTTCTCGTCGGCGAAGTATGGGTCTGCAGCGGCCAGTCGAACATGGCCATGACGGTGAACCGGTGTGCCAATGCCGAGGAAGAGGTCGCCAATTCGAAGAACCCGATGCTCCGTCTCTACACCGTCCCCCGGCGCATCGCCGGCGAGCCGCAGAAGAACGTGGAAGGGAAGTGGGTGGAGGCCGGGCCGGACACCGTCGGCGGTTTCTCCGGGGTGGGCTACTTCTTCGGACGGGAGCTGCAGAAGGCGCTGAAGGTCCCCGTGGGCCTGATCCATACCTCCTGGGGCGGCACGCCGTCGGAGGCATGGACCAGCATGCCCACCCTCGAGGCCACACCCGAGGCGAAGAGCATCCTCGATCGATACGCCGAAGCGGTGAAAAACCTGCCCAAGGCGATGGAGCGATTTGAGGCGGCGAAGGAGAAATACAAGGCGGAGAAGCTGCCCGCGTGGCGGAAGGCCGCCGCCGAGGCGAAGAAGGCGGGCAAGCCCATACCCCGGCGGCCTCGGCCCCCGCGCGTCCCCTACGGCCCGGGGCATCCTCACCGCCCCGCCGGGCTGTACAACGGCATGATCGCCCCGCTCATTCCCTTCGCCATCAAGGGCGCCATTTGGTACCAGGGCGAGTCGAACGCCGGCCGGGCCTATCAGTATCGCACCCTCTTCCCGGCCATGATCACAGACTGGCGCAAGAACTGGGGCGAGGGCAACTTCGGTTTCTTCTTTGTTCAGCTTGCCCCCTTCCGCCAGCCGCCGACGAAGCCGGAGGACAGCGCCTGGGCCGAGCTCCGCGAGGCGCAGCTTATGACCCTCTCCCTGCCTAACACAGGCATGGCCGTCATCACCGATGTGGGCGACGCAAAGAACATCCACCCCACGCGCAAGCAGATAGTCGGCACGCGCCTGGCGCTGTCCGCGCGGGGTGTAACCTACGGCGAGAAGATCGTCCACTCCGGGCCGGTCTACAAGTCGATGAAAGTGAATGGAAACAAGGCGGTCCTCACCTTCGATCACATCGCCGGCGGCCTCATGGTAAAGGACGGCGACCTGATGGAGCACGATGGGAAGCTGAAGGGCTTCACCATCGCCGGGAAGGACAAGGTCTTCCACAACGCCAGCGCCGAGATCAAGGGGGACAAGGTCGTCGTAAGTTGTCCTGAAGTGCAAAAGCCTGCGGCGGTCCGTTACGGCTGGGCGAATTACCCGATCGTGAATCTCTATAACACGGAAGGCCTCCCCGCCTCGCCCTTCCGCACGGACAACTGGCCGGGTATTACCCAGGGGAAGTAACCCATGAAACAAAGCGTCCTTGCGTTCTCGGTCCTGGCGCTGTGGATGGCCTCCGCATCCGGCCAGGCCGAGAAGCCGATGGCCTACCTGATGATGGTGCAGAAGACCCAGGAAGGCGATCCGGTGTATGCCTCCCACGCCCGAGGCAATGCGCTGCCCGGCCGCAAGCTGGCGAAGCAATTCGAGGACCAGGGCTTCAAGACGCGCGAGGTCTGCGCCTTCTCCCCGCAACTGACAATGGACTTCCTCAAGCAGTTCAACGTCGTCATCCTCGGGGCCGGCGGCGAGGGGAACCAGCACTCGCTCTTTTCCAAACTGGCCGACGACAAGGCGAAACTCCTTCTCGAGTATGTGAAGCAGGGCGGCGGGCTTCTGGCCCTCCGCAGCCCCGGCTGGCAATTCGGCAAAGACATTGAGGAGATCAACAACTGGCTGCGGCCAACGGGCATCGAAATCCTCGATGAGCAGGTCCTTGACGAGGAAAACGCCGTGAACCTGCCATCGGGCTATACGCTCTTCTGGACGGACAATATCGCGAAGCACCCTGTCACCGAGGGCGTGGCGGGACTGTTCTATCCCAACATCCGGGGCGGGTACCGACGGTACACCGACTTCTCGTCTCCGGTAAAGACAAGCTCGGACTGGACAGTCCTCGTACGCGGGACGAAGACGGCGCACTCCGTCCATCGGAAGAAGGGCAGCATGCAGCATCCCGCCACCCCGGGAACCTACAAGACCATGCCGCCGCTCATGGCCGTGCGGCAGTTCGGGCAGGGGCGTATTGCCGTCTTCCCCATCGCGTCGTCCACCCTCTGGCAAGACGGCTACCATGCTCTCTGGGGGGACGGTCTTCCTATGGATGGGGAAACGAAGGGCATGAAGGGCAACGGGGCCCGACTTATGAAGGATCTGTTCGCCTATCTCTCCGAACCGTCGAAGGGGCGGTTCGGGGGCTACGTGCCGAAGGCGCCGGTCGTGAAAACCCGAGAGGACCGGTTGCGCCCCATCGACTGGGACAAGATTCACGTCGAGGGAATCCAGCGGAAGAATCTGTATGTGGGTCTGATCGGCGCCCGGAGCGCCCTGTCGTCGGGGCAGGGCCGGCCGGCGGAGTTTATCCAGGCAGCGAAAGAGGCCGGCTATAACTTCATCGCCTTCACCGAGGATCTCGCCAAGTTGACCCCGGAGAAGTTCACCTCATTGAAAAAGATCTGCGAGGATAACTGCAGCAGGGAATTCAAGGCGTATCCCGGCTTCACCTACCTCGACGACTCCGGCAACACGTGGGTTACGTTCTCCAACACGTTGTCCTGGCCGAAGCCGGGATGGTTCAGCACGAAGCACCCCGGTCGGCTGAGCTGCAACAACGCCCTCATCCGCGGCAGCGAAATGCCACCGGTCGTCCTGACCCACTCGCACAAGAACCCCGAAGCGCCGTGGTTCCAGGGCAATTTCAACGCCTTCGCCCTGTTCACCTATGCGAATAGCAAACTGATCGACGAATCGCTGGACAACTACCTGCGCCTGTTGCGCATGAGCTTCCGCTCGGCGCCGGTGGTGGTCCGGTTTGTGGACTCACCGGAACAGGTGACCCGCGCCCGGCAAGACGGCTTCCAGACCTATGTCCGCTGGTTTGATGACAACATCATCGAGGCGTTCCACGGGTTCACGGCCGGACACAAGGGCCGGCCAGTATGGCTGCGCTCCTCGTTCGTGTCGGAGGGCCCGATCATCGAGGACATACGGATTGTGAACGCGGGCACCAGCGATCTGGCCCGGCCCGGCGGGGACCGCTGCCGAATGCACTTGATGGTCTCGGCGGACGGAGGATTGAAGGAGGTCGTGATCCGCGACGGCGATCGAAAGCAGCCGTGGCGGCGGTTCTTCCCGCACGGGGAGAAGACCCTTGAGCAAACCATCGACTTCTTCCATGACCACCAGCACGACTTCGTGGTGATCGTCACCGACCGGAACGGCAAGAAGGCGATCAGTTGGCACAACCCCACCCGCGTGCAGGAAAATGCCTTCCACCGATGCAGCGACAACTACAACACCATGCCCCGCGGGAAGTGGTGGGGCGAGCCGGGGGACATGCTGAACATCCGCGGGTTCGAGGACTACCTCGTTGTCCGCAACTTCATGTACTGCGGCGGGCTGATTCTCGCCGGTGTGGATGAGCTGAAGCGCCCCGCCGTCGAGTACTACCCCGTCCTCGCGTGCCGGTTCGGCAGCATCGTGGACACCTTGGCCAGCCGGCACTACGCACTCGAAGCCGCGGGCAATCCAGACCATACCGACGTGCCGTTTTGCGCGGAAAAGAACGAATACATCGCGGGGAAGACGAGATACACCTTTTACACCTGCCGGCAGGACTCGTCGCTCATCGAGCAGGTGCAGGGGAACTATGATGTCCTGAAGGAGTTCACGATCAGGGAGAGCGTCATCTTCCGCGCCAATGGCCGGCAGGGGACTCACTGCGTATGCGCCACGCTTCCGGGCGGGCGGTTCTTCGCGGGGCAGTTCACCCGTACCACGCGCCACTTCTGGAGCGTCCTGCCCGAGCGCGGCTACGCCGCCCTCTTTCCGAATGCCTTCAACGGATCGCTTGCCGTTCTGCCCCTCCAACCGGGGCTGCGCTACACCAGCCACACCAACGAGGATATGCGCTATGGCAACCTGTATCTGAAGCTGCCACAGGAGAAGACGGAGTTCAAGCAAGGCGAGAAAATCGAATACAAGTACATCGGCATCAACGGCCCCCTGGGCGGCGCGCCGGACAATACATTTGTTGTGGACATCATCGACTCGCTGGGATTGCATGGAAAGACGGCGTATGAAATCAAACCCGCGGTCGGCAGCGTGGCGGGCAGGTCCTTCGCGCTGGAGCTCAAGGCGGACAGGCATGGATTCGCGGCGCAGGTCAGCGAGGCCCATCTGCCGCTCGACCTGCCCGTGCGGATCGGCGGCCTGAACCCTCGATGGGACGCCGGGATCCTGTACAAAGGCAAGGCGACGCTCGTCATCCCGGAGTGGATCATCAATGAGTTCGGCCAGCGCTACGTCACCCGCAAGAAACGGGAGGTGACGAACGAGATCATCCGATTCCCCGTGCTCGAAGACGGGACGGGTTTCTTGCAGATCGATACCGAGGTCGGGCCGAAGGACGTTTTCATCGGGAACCTGCTCGTCAGTGACAACCCGCAGATCCACCTGATGCTGGTGGACACCCGTCCCGGCAAGGCGGCCTTCGTCGCGCACAACCCGACCGACGCCGACATCACCTGCCGCGTCTCTCCCGCCCCGGGCTTCACGCTCCTCGGCGAGTTCAGCAGGGAGGTCAGCGTTCCCGCCGGCAGCTCCGTGGCCGTCAAGATACAGACGGAGTAAAGTGCGCCCGGTGGACTTCGAGCAGGAGATCAAACGGAACTACCGATGGAACCTGGGCATCATCGCTGGGGTGGACGGGTGCTGGGGATTCGGGATGGCCTTTGTGCACCGGGTCGCAATCCTGCCCGCGTTTCTGGATCGGCTGGGCGCATCATCGATTACCATCGGTCTTTTGCCCGCGGTCTTCTCCATTGCCCTTTTCGCGCCGCAGCTCCTCGCGGCCCACTTCACGCGGCACCTGTCCGTGAAGAAGAACTTCTTCACCGTAACTCACTATCCTGGCACGCTGTCGCTCCTTGCGCTGGCCTGCCTGACCGTCCGCTACGCTGCCACGGCGCCGGGGGTGGTGATGGGCTCAACGTTCGCATGGGTCGTCCTTTTCGGCCTGTCGATCAGCTTCGCCATGCCCATGTGGCTCAACCTGATGGCCAAGCTCTTCCCGGCGGCGGTGCGAGGTCGTGCCTTTGGATATGTATGGCTGCTGAACGGCGTGCTGGGCGCGGCAGGATCGCTCTGCGCGAAGAAGATCCTCGGCACGGTGACCTACCCCTGGAACTTCGCCGTCCTCTTCACGGCATCGGGGGTGATCCTCTCGGCATGTGTTACATCCTTTTTCTGGCTGCGCGAGCCGGTGCGGATAAACCCGGACGCGCGCGGCACGGCAGCGTTTTTGCGCGAGGTCACACGTATTTTGCGCGGCCCCCGGGAGTTCCTGTGGTTCCTGGCCGCACGCCTCACGGGCACCTTCAGCATGATGGCCGCCGCATTTTACACGGTCGCCGGACTGGAACGGTACAAGCTGTCCAGTGCTGCTGCCGCGATGTTCGGCGCAGTATTGCTCATTGCCCAGGTCATCGGCTCGCTGGCCGGCGGGCGGTTGGGCGATGCCCTCGGGTTCAAGCTGCTCCTGGTCCTGGCCTGCGCAACGGACGTGGCGGCCGGGACGCTCGCCATCCTTGCGCCAAGCCCGGTGTGGTACGGCGTGGTCTTCGCCCTGTTCGGCCTGCGGAGCTCCTTCCTGATGATCGGCGGGCACAACCTCACCATCGAATACTGCCCGACAGAGGACAAGACCACCTTCGTCGCGCTTGTCAGTACGATCCTCTGCCCCGCCTATGTCCTCGGCCCCATTCTGGGTGGCCTGATCGCAAAGTATCATCCCGCCGGCTACAACGCCGTCTTCGCCGTGGCCGCGTGCTGCGGGCTTGCGGCGCTCTTGGTGACCTTGCTCAAGGTCGTCGAGCCGAGAAGGCTGCCCGGCGTTTCCGTATCATCCAGCCGGAGCAGGCGATTCTGACCGCGTGCTCGGGACTGGAATCGACGACGCAAAGTCGGTATGCTATTCTCGGGGGTTTCAAAGCCATCGGCTGGACGCAGGACGCGGTCCTGCACGGAGAGACATGTGCATATGTGAAACAAACAGCAGGTGAGGCAAACGCATGAAGACCGACCTGAACCATCGTGAACGTGTGCGCCTGGCGCTGGACCATCAGGAGACGGATCGCGTCCCCATCGCCATGGTCTGTTCCGGCATCAACGCCCCGGCGCGGAAGGCGCTGCAAGACTATCTTGCCCGAGAGCGCAAGATGACGGTGGAGGAGTACCTCCATCCGCTGATTGACATCAAGTCCGTCGGCCCCCAGTACATCGGCCCGCCCCTCGAACCGCAGCAGGACATGTGGGGGGTGCGGCGGCGGCCGGTGAGCTACGGGTCGGGCGAATACAACGAGATCCACTTCTATCCACTCGGCAATGCAGCCACCGTGGACGACGTTGCCGCCCATCGCTGGCCCGCGACGGACTGGTTCGACTACTCCGTCCTCCCCGAACGCATCGCGGCGGTCCAGAAGGACGGCGAGTACTGCCTAATGGTCGGCAATGGAAACATCTTCGAGACCTCTTGGTACATGCGGGGTTTCGAAAAAATGTTCATGGACCTCGTCATGAATCCCGACCTGGCCCACGCGATCTTCGACCGGGTGTGCGGATTCTACGAGACCCACTTCACGGAGGTTCTCCGTGCGGCGGGCGGAGAGATCGACCTGATCTTCACCGCCGACGACATCGCCGGACAGGAGGGGCTGCTCATCTCGCTGGAGATGTGGGAGAAATTCATCAAACCCTATCATACGCGGCTGAACCGGACGATCCACGAGTTCGGGGCCAGGATCATCTACCACTCCGACGGCGCGGTCATGGACGCCGTGCCGGGGCTGCTCGACATGGGCATCGACATCCTCCAGGCGCTCCAGTTCGACGCGAAGGGCATGGACCCCGTGGCGCTGAAGGAGAACTACGGGGACCGGCTCTGCTTCGAGGGCGGCATCAGCGTGCAGCAGACGCTGCCCTTCGGCGCGCCGGAGGATGTTCGCAATGAGGTAAAATCGAGGATCGATGTCCTCGGCAGAAGCGGTGGCTACATCCTCGGGCCGTCGCATGCAATCCAGGCCGGGACGCCGCCGGAGAATATCGTTGCGTTCTTCGACACCGCAGCCGCATACCGGCCGGCAACATGACGGTCTGAACGGGCGGCGTGTTACAGGAACCGTTCGATCAACGGCCACCCCGTACCACCCGCCCACAGGGTTGCTCGGGCCGGATTTTTGGATTCCTCGACTGCTCCACCAAGACTTGCGCCGCACAGCGTGCACCGTAAAGCGCCGAATGGCATGCCCGCTCTGCAATTGGGACAGGACCTGACCTGGCGATGGGCCGCCGGAGATGCGGGGGGCGAGGAGGTCGTTTGCCTCGGAACACTTCAGGCAGATCTTCACATGGTCCGGCTCACGATCCGCTCGCTTGCCGAGCGGCAGCCGGGCGGAGCCGGTTGCGCTGTGGAAATCCAGGGCGAGGGGAAAGGAAGGGGGGCGGGGTGGGGGAAGCGCGAGATCGGTCAGGCGGGAACTGGGACGCTGGGGAGTTCCACTTTTGAAACAATCTGGCGATCTCGGGATGAAGGAGTCCCGCTCATCCCTTTGTTTCCCTGGCTTTCTGCGTGGGCTATGGCTTCGTGCGTCACTTTCGCTTCCTCTCCGACTCGATTCCGATCCGTGCAATCGTCTCGGCCACAGAGAAGCTCCCTTGACACCGCCGCCCCCGTACCGCATAATATCGAATCAGGACAGAAAAATGCGAAGGTGTCCGGCCACCAGATAAGGAGCGCTGCAATCAAACTCGAACTCGAATACGGGACATCCGTCCAGACAATCAAGATCGACGACGCGCGCATCAAACAGGTCGTCGAGCCGGGGTCGGCCCCGCAGGTGGAGAACCTCAGCCCCGCCGTGGACCAATCGCTCAACAAACCGATCGGCGCCCCACCGCTGAGCAAGGCCGCTGCCGACAAGTCGAGGGTCCTCATTCTCACGGTCGATCGCACCCGACCCTCGCCCGTGGATTTGCTCTGGCCGGTGCTTGATACCATCCAGCCCATGGGCATAGGCGTGACGATTTGCGTCGCCCTCGGCCGCCACCGGCGCATGACAGGCGACGAACTCATCGAACACTTCGGGATGGACATGATCGACCGCTGCAAGCTCCTCCAGCACGACGCATTTGACGACCAGCACCACACCGACCTTGGCGCGACCTCGCGCGGCACGCCGATCAAGGTGAACGAGGTCATCGCCGAGCACGACTTCATCATCGGCGTCGGTTTTGTGGAGCCGTCCTACCTGGCTGGCTTTTCCGGCGGGCGAAAGCTCATCATGCCCGGCATCGCGCACCACACATCCATCGACGCCAACCACTACCTCCTCTTGGAGAAGGGCGCAGAGATCGGCCGCTTAGAGGGCAACCCGATCCATGAGGATGCGATGGAGTTCGTGGGGAAGGCGCCGCTCGACTGGCTGACCTGCGGCGTGCTCGGGGGGAAGGACGAGATCACGGCCGTCCTCTCGGGCGACCCCGTGAAGGCCCATGCCGAAGCGTGCGAGATCTCGCGGAAGATCTACGAGAAGGAGGCGGAGGAGGCGGACATCGTCATCTCCACCGTCGGCGGCCATCCATACGACTGCGACCTGGTCCAGGCGAAGAAGGGGATCATCCCGGCGACGAAGATCGTCCGCAAGGGCGGCGTGATTATTCTCCTCGGCGAGTGCCCGGACCTTTGGGGCGCGGAGGAGACGTTCCAGGAATGGGTGACACGAAAACCCCCCGAGCAGGTGGTGACCGATGTGAACGACAGGGAGAAATTCAACCTCGGCGCGCACGGCGCGAACATCCTGGCCAAGCCGGTCGTCGAAAAGCAGGCCACGGTGATCCTCGTGACCTCCCGGAAGATGGGCAAGGAGCTGCGCGACAGCTACGTGCAACCGGCGCGGTCCCTCTCCGCGGCGCTGAGCCAGGCGGAGGGGGTCGCCGGGAGCGACGCCTCTGTCTCCGTCGTCCGGTGCGCACGGCGGATGATTGTTCGCTGACGCAGGCGCGGCAGGTCGCCCATTGTTATTCGGTACCCCCTTCGTGACGAAGGAGAAATTCACTCCCCAGAGACACATCGTCATTCCCCCTGCGACTGACGGGCTACGTTATTCCGCATTTTTTTGTTGACGCAGCGCCGGGAGCCGCTGTAGAATCCCCCCCATGAACAACGACTCGTTGGCAGCCTGTCAGAGGGTGATCGAGTATCACTTTCACGACCTGACGCTGCTGGAGCGAGCGCTGACTCATTCCTCCATGAAGACGTCCGACATGGAGAGCAATGAGCGGTTGGAGTTTTTGGGCGACTCGGTCTTGGCCATGGTCATCGCCCAGCGGATTTTCGAGAAGTATCCCCATCACGCCGAAGGGGAGATGACCAAGATCAAGTCCGTCGTCGTCAGCCGCCGTATGCTCGCGAAGGTTGGCAAGGAACTTTCTCTGTACTGCTACATGACCATCGGCAAGGGCATCACCACCTGCCGCAAGATTCCTCAGTCGGTGCATGGCAATGTCCTGGAAGCACTCATCGGTGCGATGTACCTCGACGGCGGCCTGGCGCCCGCGCGGGAGTTCATCCTGAGGCACCTCGATGATCTCATCGACCTGGTCGAAAAGGACCGCCACGGGGCAAACTTCAAGTCGCTCCTCCAGCAGCACAGCCAACGCCACATGAACACGACGCCGAGCTACCGCGTCATCAATGAGCACGGCCCGGACCACGGGAAGTCCTTCGAGGTCATGGCCATCATCGGAGGAAAGGAATACGGCTCCGGCTGGGGCAACAACAAGAAGGACGCCGAGCAGCGCGCCGCACAGAAGACGCTCGAGATGCTGAGGCACAAGTCCGTCATCGCCGAGGCCGAGAAGGCCCGCGGGTCAGTCGAAGAGGCGTAGCACGCTCGCCACGATCCGCTCGGCGTTCGGCAGGGCGGCGCCCTCCAGGACCGGGGAGCACGGCACGGGAATGTCCGGGCACGTCACGCGCTTGATGGGCGCTTCCAGATAGTCGTAGATTTGTTCGAAAATGCGAAAGCCGATCTCGGCGGCGACCCCGGCGGTTCGCGTGCCCTCCTCCACGATCACCACCTTCCCCGTCCGCTTCACCGAATCGATGATCGTCCCCTCATCGAGGGGGGCAAGCGTGAGCAGGTCGATCACCTGGGCGGATATGCCGTCATCGAGCAAGATGTTCGCCGCCTTCACCGCCTCGTGCACCATGCGGGAATAGGCGATGATCGTCACGTCGTCGCCCTCGGCGACGATCTCCGCCCGGCCGAAGGGGACCAGGCGCTCGCCGTCGGGCACGCCGCCCTTCACGGGATAGAGCACCTTGCTTTCAAGAAAAAGTACCGGGTTGTCGTCGCGCACGGCGGTCTTCAGCAGGCCCTTGGCGTCCGCCGGGTTGCTCGGCGCGGCGATCTTGATCCCCGGCGTGTGCATGAAGTGGGCCTCGAGGCTCTGTGAATGCGTCGGCCCGTACGACCGACCACCGCCGCCGGGTGTGCGAATCACGAGCGGAACCTTCGCCTGCTCGCCGTACACGTAATGGAACTTCGCCGCCTGGTTCACGATCTGGTCGAGCGCCAGGAGGATGAAGTCCATGAACATAATCTCGACGATGGGCCGCGACCCCAGCAGGCCGGCGCCGATGGCGACGCCGACGAACCCGCCCTCCGAGATCGGCGTGTTGCGGACCCGATCGGGGCCGAACTCGTCCACGATGTCCCGCGTCACCTTGAACGCCCCGCCGTACTGGGCGATGTCCTCGCCCATGAGAAAGACGTTCTCGTCGCGCCGCATCTCCTCGGCGATGGCGTCGCGGATGGCCTGAGCAAATGACATCTCGCTCATGCGAATACCCCCTCCTCCAGGCTGTCGAGCGATGGATCGGGGCTGCTGCGGGCGAACTCCTCCGCGTCGGCGATCTCCTTCTCCACCTCGCCCCTGATCCGCCCATCCAGCGCATCGTCCAGCGCACCCATCTCCACCAGCTTTTGTCGCAGGCGCTTGATGGGGCACCTGGCGTGCCAATCCGCCTCCTCCCCCCTCGACCGGTACTCCCGCGGGTCGCCGCGCGAGTGGCCGCAGAAGCGATACGTCTTGCACTCCAAGAGCGTCGGCCCCTCGCCCGACCGCGCGCGCTCGGCGGCCGTCGCGACGGCCTCCTTGACGGCGAGCACATCGTTGCCGTCCACAATCTCGCCCGGGATGCCGTAGCCCGGCGCGCGCTCGATGATGTCGCGGATCGCGAAGGCCTCGTCGAACCGGGTGGACATGGCGTAGAGGTTGTTTTCGCAAAGGTAAACGATGGGGAGCTTCCAGACGGCCCCCATGTTGACGGCCTCGTGGAACGCGCCCTGGTTCGTCGCACCGTCGCCCATGAAGGAGACGACGATCTGGTCGCGCCTCTGGAGCTGGAGCGCCAGGGCTGCGCCGGTGGCGATGGGAACGCCCCCACCCGTGATGCCGTTCGAGCCGAGGAAGCCGTCGGCGAAGGAGGCCATGTGCTGGCTGCCGCCGCGGCCCTTGCTGTAGCCGGTTTCCTTGCCGAAGACCTCGGCGAGGATGCGTTTCGCGTCGCCGCCCTGGGCGAGGAAGTGGCCGTGGCCGCGGTGATTGCTCACCATGTAGTCGCCCGGACGAACAGCCGCAGCCGCGCCGACCGCCACCGCCTCCTGCCCGATGCAGGGGTGGCATGTGCCGCGGATGACGCCCTCGAGGAAGACCTGCTCCATCCGTTCCTCGAAACGGCGAATAAGGAGCATCATGCGGTAATACCCGATCCGTTCGTCAAACGTCTCCACGGCTCAGTCCTTCTCCAGAACAAGCGAGACACACAGGCCCCCCGGCTTGAACGTATTTACCAACGCCCAGCGCCCCTTGTCAAGGATCGCCAGCGCCCCGGCCACGGCAAAGGGCCCGGAGGCGCCCGTCGTGTGACCGATCAGGCGGTCGAACGGGGGGTCCGGCCCGAAGACCACGTCGATCTTCTTCTCCAGAATCCCCGCGTCGGCCAGGGCGAGCTTTTTCGCCGCATCCACGCTCCCGCCCGCCCCCGCCCCGGCGATAATCCCGTGGATCGGCGCGCCGCGCGCCTTGGCGGAGCGCTCCGGTTCGAGAAGCATCAGCGCCGCACCCTCGCCGGGGATGGTCCTCTCCCCGGCAGAGTCCATCCCCTTGAACACCACCTCGGTGAGCGCCTCCACTCCGCCGGCGAGCATCACGTCCGCCCGTCCGAGCCGCAGGGAGTCGAAGGCACAGAGGATCGCCTCCGCGCCCGCCGCCGACCCGGAGCAGAAGTTGGCGTGCACGCCGCGGATGGAATATTCGATGGCAAGTAGGCTGGCGCTGGTATTGTTATATGTGTGCGGGAAGAGGAACGGCGAGACAAACTTCGGTCCCTTCTCGACCAGCAGGTCGTAGAAGGACTGCTGCGTGTCCAGGTTGCCGTAGGCCGTGCCGAGACAGAGGCCGACGCGGTCGGCCGTCTCCTCGCTCGGATGGAAGCCTGCGTCGTTGAGGGCCAGCTTTGCCGCAGCGAAGGCCAGCTCGGAATTGCGATCAAGGTAGTTCTTCTCCGTTTCCAGATAGCCGTCCACGTCCAGATCGATGATCTCCCCCGCCTGATGGTTCCGGCAGCCGTCCACGTCGAAGGCGGTGACCTCCTCGATCCCGCACAGCCCGTCGCGGACGGCGTTGGCGAAATCCTCCCACCCGATGCCGATGGCCGAGACAGGGCCGACGCCGCTGATGACGATGCGCCGGGTCATCATCCGCACCTCCGGAAGATCACCACCGCATTGCACCCCCCGATGCCGGCGGAGTTGTTCAGCACGGCATCCACCTTCTTCTCGATCTTTGAGTTCGGCACGTAATTCAGGTCGCACTCGGGGTCGGCTGTTTCGTAGTGGATCGTCGGCGGGATGACGCCGTCGCGGATCGACAGGATGGACGCAATCGCCTCGACGGAACTCGCCGCGCCCATGACATGGCCGATCATCGACTTGATCGCGTTGACCGGGATGTCGTAGGCCCGCTTGCCGAAGACGGTCTTGATCGCGGTCGTTTCCGTGCTGTCATTCAGCTTCGTGCCGGTGCCGTGGGCGTTGATGTGATCGATCTCGTCCGGGTTCATGCCAGCGTCGGCCAGGGCCATCTGCATAGCGAGGGCCGTCCCCTCGCCATTCGGACTGGGATGGGCTATATGGTGGCCGTTGTTGTTCATGCCATGACCTGCGACCTCGGCGAGGACGGGCGCGCCGCGCGCCTGGGCATGCTGCTGTTCTTCGAGCAGGAGGAGGCCTGCGCCCTCGCTGAAGATCGTCTGGCTCCGGTTCAGGTCGAAGGGGCGTATCTCCTTTGTAGTCATGGTTTTAAGGGCGCTCAGTCCGGCCCAGGCATACTCAGTGATAGCGTCGAAGCCGCCGGCTAACATCACGTCCGCGCGGCCCAGGCGGATGAGGTCGGTGGCATACCCGATCGTGGCGTTGCCAGAGGCGCAGGAGAGGGAAAGACTGCTCACCGGCCCCTTCAGCCCAAGACCGGATGCTACGGCTCGCGCTGTGGACTGGAAGCAGAGGCCCCGGAAGGCGAGTGAAGATATCGGATATTCGTCATTGCGAATCTGATCGAAGGCCGCCCTGGCCGTTTCGATTGCGCCAAAGTTTGTCGCGAGGGCTACGCCGGCCCTCGCCGAGTCAAACTCTGCGGCGTCGAGCCCCGCGTTTTGCATCGCCTGGCGGGAAGCGGCAAGGGCGAAGGCGGTAGCGAGGTCGATTTTGTCGTCCGGCGGTGTGAAGCTCCATGCCTGACCGCCGTTCTTGATACGGTGGTTGGACGTGTCGAACCGGTCGAGGGGGCGGATGCCTGACTGACCGTTGCAGATGGCCTGCCAGAAGTGGTCGACGCGACACCCGACGCAGCAGACAACCCCCATGCCGGTGACGACGACGCTTCGCTTTTCGGGGGACGCTGCGTTCATGTCACATGCACAGCCCGCCGTCCACGCTGATGACCTGGCCGGTAATGTAGGCCGCCTCGTCGGAGGCGAGGAAGGCCACGAGCGGGGCTACGTCCTTCGGCCGGCCAAACCGGCCCATGGGGATCATGCCGGTCATGGTCTGACGATACGTCGCGTCCATGTGGGCGATCATGTCCGTCTCGACCACACCGGGGCAGACGGCATTGACGGTGACGCCCGAGGCGGCCAGCTCGCGCGCGACGGACTTGGTCATGCCGATCAGTCCGGCCTTCGCGGCCGAGTAGTTGGCGCGGCGGATGTCGCCCATGCGGCCGGCGTCGGACGAGATGTTGATGATCCGGCCGGTCTTCTGGCGCATCATAATGCGGGTGACCTGCTTGATGCAGTTGAACGCGCCCTTGAGGCCGACATCGATCACATCGTCCCATTCGGACTCCTTCATGAACGAAACGAAGTTGTCGCGCAGGATGCTGGCGTTGTTCACGAGGATGTCGAGCCGCTCGAACCGGTCGGCGACGGCCTTGACCATAGCCTTGACTTGGTCGGGGTCGCGCACGTCGGCCTGGCAGGTGATCGCGTCGCGGCCCCTGTTGCGGACCTCGTTGGCCACCTCCTCGGCGGCGTCCTGGTTCGACACATAATTGACCGCCACGCTCGCCCCCTGCTTGGCAAGGAAGAAGGTGATCTCGCGGCCGATACCGCGGGATGCGCCAGTGACCAGCGCGGTCTTGCCCTCGAGGATCAAGAAGGTTCTCCTTTGTTGGAAGTGCTGTCCAGATAACGTCTTACGTCGTCTTCCGTCACGATCGGGTTGCCCTCTGACGGAGGCACGTCAGCGATGTCGATGCCTGCTTCTTTGGCCATGCGGCGGGCGCTGGGGACAGCCCTCACCTTCACGCGGCTGCCCTGCCGCGAAGGCGATGCCTTGGCCTTGGCCTCACCCTTCGCCGTCATCTCAATCGCGGCCTTCTGGTGCTCTGCAAGGATTCGTTCGTTCTCCTCCGCCACGTCGGGAAGCTCGTCGCCCTCGTCGCCGATCAAGGCAATCACATAGCCGACGGGGACGGTGCTTTTCTCTTTTGCGATAATCCTCCGAAGGACGCCAACTTCCTCCGCCTCAAGGTCGAAGGTAGCCTTATCCGTGATGACCTCGACGAGGGGATCGCCGTCCTGCACCGCATCGCCCTCGGCCACACGCCACTGGCCGATCATGCCTTCGGTGATGTTGGCGTCGAACTTCGGGAAACGTACTTTCGTGACCATATCAGCACTATATCGCGAAGACGCCTCTTCTTTCAAGCCTTTTCCGTTTGGACCGCCTCTCGATAGATCTCAATCATTCGCTCCGCAACGCCCTGCCAGGAGAACAGCTTCACGCGTTCCTGTCCGCGTTCGATGAGGGATGTGCGGAGGAATGTGTTCGTCAGGACCTTGTGGATCGCGATGGCCAGGAGGCGAGGGGCATCGGACGGGACAGTGAGCCCCGCGTCGCCGATGGCCTCGCGAACGGCGGGGGCGGTGGAGGTGACCACCGGCACGCCCGCAGCCATGGCCTCGAGGAGCGGCAGGCCGAAGCCCTCGACAATCGACGGGAAGGTGAACACATCGGCCCCCCGGTAGATCCCCGGCAGGTCCTCCCGCGCGGCGTAACCACGGAACAACACGTGCCGGTCCAGGCGCAGGCGGCGGACGGCCTCGAAGGCCGGGCCGCACTTCCATCCCCTCTTGCCGATGACGACCAGAGGGATCTGGACCTTTCGCTCGCGCCGCAGGAAACGGTATGCCTCGAAAAGGACCGGCAGATTTTTCTTCGGCTCGATGTTGCCGACGAACAGGAGGTATCGGTCAGGCAGGTTGTACTTCCGGCGCACCGCTTCGGCGGGGGATCGTCCTCTGAAAACCCCGGCATCCACACCGGGGTGAATGACCTCAATCTTCTCTGGGGCCACGCCAACCACGGAGCAGATGCCGGCCTTCGTCGCCTCGGATGACGCGACGATCCTGCTCGCCCGCCGGATGGTGGGCGGCATGAGCAGGCGGTAGTGTGCGGCATTGCTCCGCTTGCAGAGTTCGGGATGTGTCAGGGCGATGACGTCATGGACGGTCACCACCGTCGGAACGGCGCAACGGATGGGCATCACGTACCCCGGCGCATGAAAGACGTCGATGCCGCCTTTCCGGATGATCTTGGGCAGGCAGACCTGCTCCCAGAGGACCCGCACGGCGCGTTTGCCGCTCCGGAATGGGAGTCGGCGCAGGGCGAACCGAGGGCTGCCGGCGATGTCGGGTGGATCGGCGTCGCGGGTGAGGTAGATCGTGTATTCGTTTTCGGAATCGGCGCGGGAGAGGGCGCGGATGAGGCAGCGGATGTAGAGTTCGACCCCCGAGTCGAACTTGCCCAGCAGCAGTGCATCGATTCCGATTCGCATTTGTCAATAATCCAACAGCTCGCGATAGATGTCCTCGATCTTGCGCGCACACGTCTGCACGTCGAACCGCTCCCGCACGCGGGCCAGCCCCGCCTGGCCCATGACCGCCGCGCGTTCGGGGTCCGCCAGGACCTCGCGCAGGGCCTCGGCCAGGGCGCGGGCATCGCCGGGGGGAAC
>JAADGH010000115.1:9119-10781 GCA_013152475.1 Planctomycetota bacterium | reverse complement strand
CACGAAGATAGGCCCTTAATACAATCCTTCGTGAGCTTCGTGCTCTTCGTGGTGAATCCATTTTCGATTGCCGATTGCCGATGGCCGATTTCACTCGCTCGTTATCCTCTCAGAGCGCGCCGCGCATAAAAGCCCTTGCCAATCCCGCGCCGATGCGGTATGATCCCGTCAAGTGATCTCTCTTCACAGGAGAAGG
This sequence comes from Planctomycetota bacterium, assembly GCA_013152475.1. Taxonomy (GTDB): domain Bacteria; phylum Planctomycetota; class Brocadiia; order JAADGH01; family JAADGH01; genus JAADGH01. The sequence goes on along the minus strand of JAADGH010000115.1, from coordinate 10,585 downwards.
CGACATGGTGGCCATGACCGACATCAAGCAGGTCGCCCGTCGGATCGCAGAGGAGTTCCGCCCCGAGCGCATCATCCTCTTCGGCTCCCGCGCCCAGGGCGACTCGACAGTCGACTCCGACGTGGACCTCCTCGTCATCCTGCCCCATGAGGGGAAGTGCTGGGAGGCGGCCGCCGCGATACGAAGTCGCGTTCGCCCTCCCTTTCCCACGGATCTCCTCGTGCGCTCGCCCCAGGAGCTCCGCGAGCGGCTGGAGATCGGCGACGTGTTCTTCCGCGAGATCACCGAACATGGAAAGGTGCTCTATGAAGCCCCACACGGCTGAATGGGTGGCCAAGGCCGAAGGCGACGGGACCACCGCGCGGCGGGAGTTCGACGCCCAAACCAACCCCAACCACGACGCGGTCTGCTTCCACGCCCAGCAGTGCGCCGAAAAATACCTCAAGGCCCGCCTGGTGGAAGCGGGCGAAACCTTCCCCAAGACACACGACCTGAGCGCCCTCCTCGACCTCGTTCTCCCGTTTGAGCCGTCCTGGGTCACGCTGCGTGAGGACTTGGATCGCCTGACCGATCTGGCTGTGGAGGTGCGATACCCCGGCCTCACCGCCGACCGCGATGACGCCGCCAAGGCCCTGCATATGGCCGAGAAGCTCCGCCACCTGGCGCGGATAGCCCTCGGCCTCGAATCCGAAGCGCCGTAGGCGGGCATTTCCGATTGCCGATTGCCGATGGGCGATTGGTGGGAACCACGAAGGTCACGAAGGACGACACGAAGATAGGCTCCTGATACAATCCTTCGTGAGCTTCGTGCTCTTCGTGGTGAATCCATTTTCGATTGCCGATTGCCGATGGGCGATCTCAATGTGTTCACTCCGTTCGTTCCGGCCTCACGCAAAGGCGCAAAGACGCAGAGAAAGAAGGATCCCAATACTTCACTACTCCAGCACTCCAACCCAACATCAATCCACACTGAACAGGCCGTCGTTGCGCGCGTCGCGGTGGACGTGCACGGTGAGGGAGAAAGTGCAGATCCACGCCGCCCACTCGGCGCCCTTCTTGCCGAAGGCCCCGGCCTCGACCGCGGCGTCGGAGAACTCCCACGACCGCACGTAACTGAGGCCCAGGTTCCCGTAGAGCGACCCCATCAGCGCGCCATAGACCCGGGCGATGAACTCCCAGATGTATTTCCAGTCGGTGCTCGTCACGGCCAGGTCGAACTCGACGGTGAAGGGGAAGCGCTGCTCCTTCACGTTCGGCAGGGCGAAGCCCGCCTTGGCCGGGCGCAGGATCAGCGCGGGGCAGTCGCTCGGCCGGAGGGCCGTGGCCGTGTCGGACAGATTCGCGAACTTGAATTTCTTCCCGTGGCCCATGAACGCGGTCAGGTCGCTGTCGCCGTCCAGGACCGTCCAGATCGTGTCATAGACCTGGCTGAAGAGGGTTGCGGTTGCGGGCATGGTCAGCTCCTA